>NC_003552.1:3329811-3632521 GCF_000007345.1 Methanosarcina acetivorans C2A
TCTTCATAATTTCCATGGCTTCCGGATTCTGCATAAGAACCTGAACCAATGCCGGAATATTTTGTTCTAATTTTTTAAGTTCTTCAAAATCTTTTCTTAGTTCATTTAGTTCCGATCTTTCGATAACAAATGTATCTTTTTCTGCTAATTCTTATTCATATAAGAGGACAACTCAAAATTGAAGCTCGAAGCACTTCGTTCGTGTAAGAGGACGGCTCAAAATTGAGCTGTCACTTCAGGGAAGTTGGTACGAAAAGGAAAGGGTGACAAGCTGGCCTTCGAAGAAAAAGTCACAAAAAGGAAAACAAGAAATAGTTATGTTTTTTCATTTTGAACCAACGATTCAAATATATATTTAATATAAAGCATGGCAACAATAATACATCCGCAAATAATTATAGTTGCTGTTATGTAACCTATTAAATCGCTTAAAGGATATTGATTGAAATATTTGAATATAAGCGATGTAATGAACAACTGCATAAATACAAACATCAATAATGAATCGTATTTTGCCACATTTTTTTCAATAAAAACAACATATAATATATAATGTCGACCTGCCGAATATAGGATATAAAATAAAGAGCAGAAATAAACTATAACATCCAATATGTAAATGTAATAGCTTTGATTATAGTTTTCATTGAGTAAATATAAACCTATTAGTAAAATTGTATAAGCGAAAAGTAGAATTCGTTCAGTTTTTCGTCTTTTTTTTAGATAATAATTTATAGAAGTTTCTTCCATATGAGTTCCTCTATCTAATCTAATAGGTTTGTCAAAAGTTCTTTAACCTTTTGCAAAGGATTTCTATAGGACTATATGGAAACTTTATATGCATTTATCTAAGCTTCTTCTTTTAATATCAGACGCCTTAAGGTGCCTTCACATTTATAAAAAACCATAAACAATAACAAGAGCCACAATTAAGAAGGCGCCTTAAAGCGCCTGCTATCAGGTAACCGCTTATTCAAGTTTTTCTATAAATAAAACGAGTAACAATAAAAAAGTATAGAATTCCATCAAATAGAATGATTTTTGTATTAAATTACAATGATGGGTTTTTTTGGGGAGTTAAGAGAGAACTGAATTCTAAGTATTCTCGGCTTCGTACAGGAGAAACAAAGGCTCGGGATTTCAGTTGCATTTTCCAGTTCTCTCCAAATACAGTATTAATTTTTTAAGTACTTATATCTTTTTATATAGGAAAGTTTTTCTAAAAAAACACAATTTCTCCAAAAACCCACCTTACATTCACAACTACAATACCTTAAATTTAGTGGAAAACTCCCTTCCTTTCAATCCTACCCTTTCTCTAATTTATTTTAAACAAACATTAGCTGGTACTGGGTTTTTTAATTTCAGAAAAGTGAGCATATATTTTACATATCTCTTCTACCTTAACCGCATTTACTTCTTTCATTTGACCTGATTTAATAATAAACAGGAAAAATCAACTTAGTTTGATAGATATACATAATTTTTATGTTTTCTATATATTTCATTTGTGAAATCTTTATAAATGATTAAGAATTAGGCTTATCTGAGTTTCAAAGTGCTAAAAGATGTTTTGGTAAAAGTCTCTTTTTTATACGATCCCTCAAGGAAGTAATGATTATCAAGAAAAGGTAGGCATTTTGGCGCTTTTACGGATAAGAGGTTAAGACGATGATTCAAAGTTCTGTTTTAAATTTTTTGATATTCATTCTCATACTATCCATTCCCATCATGCTACTGGATAAAGCAGGAGAACGTTATCCTAATTACAAAAGAAACTGTGATATAATTTCGTATGTTTTATTTTCGCCTATCGTTGTTTTATTTGCAGCATTGGCAGGGCCATTAGCTTTCCAGAACATCCTTAACTATACAATTACTAATCCTAAAACAATTTCCTCGTCGGATGCAACAAATTACACACTAACCGCATTTCTAGCAATAGGCATAGTGAGTTTATTTAACTTCCAAAGTAATCGGTAAAAATTCCAGTGGTTTGGCTGGATTGAGTGGTAAGAGGTGTTTAAATGGTAAAATACTGTAATAGATGTCAATTGACTTATGAAGACGATACATTAACTTTTTGCAAGGAATGTCATAATTTACTCGAATTCAAAAAAAGAGGAGGAACTCCGAAATCTGATAAAATCATTAAAATATATAAAGAAATCCGTCTTGAAAATGAGTTAAAACATAACTGAATATCTATAAGAAATCATTGTTTCGTCTTTAAATTCTTCATAATTTCCATGGCTTCCGGATTGTGCATGAGAACCTGAATCAATGCCGGAATATTTTGTTCTAATTTTTTGAGTTCTTCCAGCTCTTCCTGCATTCGGATGAATTCGGTTCGCTCCACGGCTGCCGTAGCTGCGGCCCTGGCAAACGCCTCTGATTTGGTTTTCATCCGAATGAAGTCTGGATGTTGTGTAGGGTCCAGCTCTTTTTCAATTGTGAGATACGGGATGAATTTTTGGTAGATATTCCTTAGCTTTTCTGGTTGGGCTCGGAAATATGCTGCTTGGGCCTCTCCAATTTCATGTCCCATTAGAAAGTCAACAAAAAAGCTATCTGCTCCCATATTTAGTAAAGCACTGTTTAAATATTTTCTCATGTTATGACTTCTAACTAAATTCCAGTGCCCCTTTGGGGTGCTCTTATGGGTTTTTGAAGAGATTTCACGATACATCTTAAAAATGGCGTTTGTGGTGAGTTTCCTAAGTTCTTCGTCATGGCTTTCATGGTATTTTTCCGGGACCTTTTCAGTTATAAAAAGATAAGAACCCGGCGTCACTCTTTGCTTTTCCAGTTGCCTTTCCCGTTTAGGGTCTCTTGCTTTCGGCGTCCTGGCTCTATATTCAAGATAAAGTTTTATGGCCCGCGTGCATTCCGGTGACAGGAACGTTACAAAATCAGTTTCGCTTTTTTGTCTCCGCTTTGAGCGTGCATATTTCAGTTTCTTTATCGTATCCTTTGTTAAAACCTTCAATCGTTATTTCTGTAATGTCTTCTGCAGCTAATCCACTCGAAATGCCGGTTAACATGATTGCGGCCTGCAGGGGATTACACACTTTCAGGGCTTCCTGGATATCTTCTTTTTCTGGTATATCCTCGTGTCTCTTTAGTGGCTTGATCTTTGTTTTTGTCCCAACCTTAGGTAATTCAATGTAAAACTTCGTGAAAAAACTCTTCACACCGGTCAGTCTTATTGAAATCGTTTTAGGCGCAAGTCCGGCATCCACCAGATGACGGTAAAACAGATTATAATCCTCGAAAATCCTGCGCTCATCCATGAGTTTTCCGGCTTTAATGTCTGCCTTCGCTTCCTCTATTAATTCTGTTGGTGTTTTCCCGGTAAACTCGGTGTAATCCTGTAATGCTGACAGGTACGCGCTTATGGTGTTCCTCTGATCCCTATGACCCGCTAGCCACAATTAGACCTTGGGATCTTCCTGCAAGTCTGCCCTTTTCAACGTTTGTTGCCTCCAATGCATTATAGTCTATTTTACTAATATTTACCTATTACTGTAAATGAGCGATTACTATAATGCCTATAATGACGGAAAAGCAAAATATATCTGAGAATTTGGACAATCAATGCTCTTAAGTAATGACACTTTAAACATATATGAAAACAAAAAAATCGGCTCTTCGCTATTTCCTGTGGGTTAGAAATATTTGCATAGTTATAAAGTAGCCAAACCAAAAAGAGAAATATTGAGCTTGAATATGATTTTCAACGGCAAATGTATCTAAATTTTATAGATGTTCTTTCAATATTTAGGAGGTGGATTTAAGTTACCCACTCGAAACAGCGAAGAGCCAAAAAATCTTAGAATAATTGAAAAAACGTTTCTTTTCAGTTTGTTCTCCAACCGTTTTGAATCCTTATTGGAGAATTCCATCTAAATTTTTATTCTCTCTTAATTTTTCTCTTACTGTTCTCTTAATTTTTCTCTTACTGTTCTCTTACTGTTCTCTTACTGTTCTCTTAATTTTTCTCTTAATTTTATCCAACTTGCATTTTTCAAAATTAAATTTAGAGAGAAACGTGGTTGAAAAACAAATCAGCTCGTAGATCTGTATGATGATTTTCAGATAATATTTAGTACGGAATGTGGAGGTGGCGAAAAAATTTTGGAAAACCTTATTAAAAAAATAAACAATTTAAATATAAATAATTTAAAAATAAACAATTTAAAAATAAACAATTTAAAAATTTAAAAATTGAACTTAATTTGCAAGAAGCATTATGATAGGAGCCATCACCACATAAGTGCCGTCCAGAAGGGTATACTGTAAAAGCAAATGACCTCTCCTGTAAGGTTCATGAACGAGGTATTCGATGAGAAATGCAAAATAAGGCAATGAAACAAGCAATCCCAGACAGGCGGGAGGAAAAGCCCCAAGGAAAAACCCGGCAAGTGTGAGAATTGCTACTACCCCGTTTATGAAATGGAGGAAATATTTCGTTTTCCGGATGCCCAGAACAATAGGGAAGGTATTAACACCATTGATGCGGTCGGCTTCAATATCCTTCATATCATAGATAATCGAATTCATCGCTTCATTGAGAACGGTACGGAAACAGAGAAGGGGCAGAGCTATAAAGTTGCCTGTCTGGAAATATATTCCTGTATAAAGGACAACAAAACTCAACCCGATTCCGACCATCAGGCTTTTTACACCGAGGTAATCCTTTGCACGTCTCCCCTTTTTTTGAATAAGGTTTTCTTGATGTCGGTTGTATAAAGGGCAAAATAAAAGATTGTTAAAACAATTAAGAGCCCCAGTTCAAATTTTTCGTGAAAAGCAAGAAATATCCCGAGTAAGGTCATGCTAACGGAAAAGGCCAGCAAAAACGGTTTGCAGGCAGTTACTGTAGAAGAAATGATATTGTCAACTGCTGCATCTTTATTGCCTTCGATTAACCTGTTCGCTGTATACAGTCCTGTTGTAATTGAAAACCAGACCAGTATCGGATTTAGCGAAACCGGTTCTGACAGCAAAATATTCGTAATCAGTGCTAGGCCAGCCATGGAAAGGCCGACAATTGTTCCTGAAGAAAAGACTAAAGCCAAAAATCTATTCATCTTTTTCACCTTTCAAAATTTTGTTCCTGTATTCTGCACATCCTGAAAAAATTCGGATGAAACTTCGGTTCTTTTTTACTGTGCGCTCCTTTGCGAGCCGATACTACAACTCAAAATTAATTCTCAGAATCTCAGATTCAGAACATCAACCGGGTTGCTTATCGCAGAAATTATTTCTGAAACTTCATTGAATTGAGAACAAAGTTGGTTTTAGGATCAATTTTATAATTATAAGAAAAGTAAATCAAAACCAGAGAATCAAAAATTCGTAACTATCGTCCTATGGAAAGACAACATCAATACCCATCATTCTCAGGGTCAGAGCTCTTTGAAGGCGTCAAAAAAGCTCAAAGAATAATGGGTAGTGGGGGCGAGTCATTGATCAAATCTGAAAAACGAGCACATACTCCATGTTTAAAATAAATATGGAGAGACTTGGAGGCTTCTGTTTTTCAGTAACTCACCCCCACGACCGAATAATGATATGTTGAAGAATAATGATGTGTTGAAGAATAATGATGTGTTGAAGAATAATGATATGTTGATATGTAGGGGGTTTTAAAGAGAAAAAATTGTAACAAAAGTTAGACAAATGATATGGAAATCACACAGGAAAATATATGAAAGTAATACTGGAAGAATATGTGGAAACCACACAGGAAAATATATAAAAACAGTCTCGGAAAAGATGCTTGAAAAGTTTCTGACCTGAATTTCGTTCAAGTTGATAGTGCAGATTGGTCAAACTCATGGGCTTTAATTTCTTTTTCATTTATCCTCTCCCTGAGCAGGTCAAGCACTTCTTCATCCGAAACGTCATACCAGTTTTCGTAAGCCTGAGCAACGGCCCTGAAATTGATAGGTATATCGAGTACAACAAGTTCGTCGGCTTCTTTTTCAATCACTTTTGCTGCCATTCTTCCTGTTACAGGCACAGCAACTACAATTTTTCCTGCTTTCCGGGCTCTGCAGAGTTCGATGGCTGCCCGCATGGTAGAGCCCATGGCAATCCCGTCATCGACAAGGATCACAGTTCTTCCTGAAAGCTCAGGCAGAGGATTTCCCCTTCTTAAAGCATTTATGCGTCTTTCGACCTCAGCAATCTGATCCTGTTTGATCCTTTCAATGGTTTCCCTGGCAAGCCAATAACTGGCATTTTCAAAAATAAAGGTGCTCCCGTCCTCGGCTACTGCTCCGAATCCGGCTTCCGGGTTGTCAGGAAAAGGCAGTTTCCTTACAATTATAAGGGAGAATTCAGTACCCAGCTTCCTTGAAACCTGCAATCCCACTTCCACTCCTCCGCGTGGAATAGCAAGGACAATAGGGTTTTTATCCCTGTACTTTTCAAGTACCTGGGCCAGTTTCTCTCCAGCATCTTTACGGTTTTTGAACATGCTTCCACCCTGTTTCAGAATTTGTCATCTTTCAGAGATTGTCTCTTTTTTGTCTCTCCTTTGTCTTTTTTTGTCGCAGTTATCTCTCTTTGTCTTTCTTTATCGCTCTTTCAAACAGAGCAAAACCTGAATTAAACCACCCTTATAGGAGGCCTGTAAATCTCAATTGAAGAGCCGGAAGGAAGAGTCGTTTCCGGCAAACAGAGCTCAAGAACTTTCCTTGCCACGTCTTCGGGTTTCAGGACGGGTTTATCCGAGTGAAGTGAGTGATACATATCCGTATCCACGCTGGCAGGGCAGACAGCATATACCTGAAGACCTCCTGCGATTTCATAAGCGACAGACTCGGTAAAACCTATTACTGCAAATTTTGAGGCACAGTATATCGAGAGTTTGGGTATCCCATGCTTTCCTGCACCTGAGGATATATTTATGATCCTTCCTTCTCCCCTCTTAAGCAAATGGGGAAGGGCGTACTTTGTGCAAAAAAACATACCTTTTACATTCGTGTCCATAATAGTTTCATATTCTTCTGTTGAAGTGTCCACAAGATACTTTCCGTATGCTACCCCTGCGTTGTTTATGAGGATATCAATCTTCCCAAAGGTTTTTACTGCCTCTGAAATCATTTTTCTGACTTCTTCTTCTTTTCGGATATCTGTCCCTACCGCAAGCGCTTTTCCACCCACCCTTTCTACCATCCGGGCAGTTTTTCGAATCTCTTTTTCTGTCCTTGCAGCAATTACAATATCTGCTCCCTCTCTTGCGAGTGCCAGGCATATCGCCCTTCCAATCCCTCTTCCCCCACCGGTTATAACAGCTATCCGACCTCTCAATTTCATAAAAATCACTTTATTTAAGTTATCAGAATAAAGGATATGTTTTTGGAAGCAGTATTTCTAAAATCAAGTTCTAATTAATCATTCGAATCAGAGATATGAATCAGGCGTTCGAATCATATTTTTGAATAGGTATTGGGGTCAGGCATTCGAATCATATCTTTGAATAGGTATTGGAGTCAGACATTCGAATCAAATATTTGAAATCGAATCGGTCCCATAGATGAATCAAATCCAGTATCTAATTGCTTTTTCTTAATTTCTTCTATAATCGATAAAGTAGAGGATTGAAAAAACTTGAAATAACTCTCTTCAATATCCCTAAAAAAGAAAAGGGAATTTTCCGGTAGATAAGGTATTCACAGAGTCATTACAGAGTACAGAGTCATTACAGAGTCCGGTAAGTTCTGCAGAACTCCGGGTTTTTGTCTTTTACTTATTTAATTTTCAAATTTGAGGGATAGGTAGAGCACTTATTTCTATTATTTTTCCGGACGCAACTCTTGATTCAGGTGAGGCTATCTCCAGAACTTTTTGTGCAACATTCTCAGGTTTAAGTTCAGGTCTGCTTTTATAGATTGACCGGTACATATCCGTGTCCACAGCACCCGGGCAGATTGAATAAACCTTTATCTGCCCTTCCAGTTCGGCAGCGATTGCCTCGGTTACGCCGTTTACCCCGAATTTTGAGGCGCAATACACGGAAAATTCAGGAATCCCGTGAAGCCCTCCTATTGAGGAGATATTGATGATCTTCCCGTTCTTGCTTCTTCTCAGATATGGAATCGCATACTTTGTGCAGAGGAAGACTCCTTTCAGATTCGTATCTATAATTTTATCGTACTCTTCCACGGTGGTTTCTTCCAGCCGCTTTTTTAACGCCACCCCTGCATTATTAATAAGAATATCAAGCCTGCCGCATTTGTCAATAGTTCTTGAGATAAGGCGTCTTACATCTTCTTCATTGCGCACGTCAACAGGAATCTCAAATGCTTTACTTCCCATGTCTTTTAATTGATCCTGAGTTTCCTTGGATTCACTCTCATTCCTTGCAGCAATTATGATATTCACACCCTCTTTTGCCAGAGCGAAACAAATGGCTCTTCCTATCCCTTTGTTCCCTCCTGTTACAAGGGCTGTTTGACCTACTAGACTCATTACTATCCCTTTTATCAAGTTATTTTTATCTATTTCTTTTTTATTAAAACAATGCTAAAAAGAGGGATATATTTTTGGAAACTAAGTTTCTGAAAAAAGATTCGTTTTTTGTGAGAACCAGGCTTTTGAGCTGTTTTTTTCGTTTTTGGTTCTCAAATTCTTACTGCAGGCACTTTTTATTTTATCCCTATCATTCTAGGAATTCACAGGACGGTACTTGCGGGCATCGGAGAGATATTTCTTATTTCGACTCCTTCATTTTAGGTACTCCCGGTCGATATAACAATACTTCCAGTTCTCACCAGGCTGGTAAGATTGAATTACAGGATGTCCGGTTTCTTCAAAATGCTTTGTTGCATGTTTGTTTTTTGACTGGTTACAGCAACCTACATGCCCGCAGGTCAAGCATATCCTGAGGTGCACCCAGCTATCCCCACTTTTCAGGCATTCTTCACAGCCCTTTTCACCGGGTTCAAAATTCTCTACTTTTATTGTGTCTCTGTGTGTGCATACCATAGAATTTCTCCTTCTCCCTCTGAGTATTTCTTTCTTTTTTCCGATAATTTTTCTTTTTTCCGATAATTTTTCTTTTTTCCGATAATTTTTCTAAACCCCCATTTGACCGATAGGCACTCACACTTGCCGTAGTTTGTTTCGCCCATCACTCATTCCTCCTCATTTAAAATTCTTATGTATTCTTCTACTAGGGATTTTCCCATTCCCAGAATTTGTGCAATTTCCTCACTTTTCATCGTTTTGCTAAGCTTTTCTACCTTCTTGTATGCTTTAATGTACCTATCACACGCTTCCTGCGTGTGATTTGTCATTCTTGCAATATCCGGTGTTTGATATCCTTTTATGTACAAGTTTAGTATAATCCTCTTGTGAGTGACTGCTCTACCAATATCATGTATGATTCCTCTTGTTGGCAATATCTCGCCTGTTCTTTGCATATACTCCTTTGCCTGTTTGCTTACCGTACCCGTGGAAACATTTAGCAGATATGCCATATCAGAATGTGTTAGCAGTGCTTCCTGTTCATATGCCTCTTTAAATATCCTAACCACTTTTGTTTCCATTATTTCTCTATCTGAATACCCTTCCTTCTTCATCTCCAGGTCATCTTTGGAAATCAAGGTCAAAACAATTGGTGTTAATGGTGTTTTCTTACTGTTTTTACCATAATTCGGCTTCTCTGAAGCCTTTGCTCCATACCACAAAATCTGTCCAACTTCTAGTTTCCATGGCTCTCTATAAGATTTCCTCACCACTTCCACGAGATCATTGGCAAACATTTCCTGAATTTTGTCACCTGCAATAAACTGGTAATCATTTTGTATCAGATCCAGAACTGAACCTTTCAGGGAGCTTGTTACCTTTGTTTCAATCATTGAAGGTACTTTCATCTTCTCCATCTCCCCGAACTGTTTTTTGGACCTGTTTCCGTGTTCATTCTGCTGATCTCTTTTTTTCCAAAAATGCTATGAAGCTGGTCTAAACGTTCCTGATATTCCTCGGTAGAATAAGTCTCAATCAGCTCTTTGTATTCCTGAATTGTTTTTTCAGAAAGCCCTGTTATGATCCTGAGTTCTTCATCTTCGAATCCCTCTTCAGTCAGCACCAGTATTCTTGCAAAATCCTTTACATAACGCATTATGGCTTCGCCACTATGTTGGGTCTTTCTCTCGATCTCAGTATATTCGTACCCTTTAAGATATAGCTCCAGAATCCGTTTTTTGTGGCTTACTCCGGGACCTATATCCTTCCATTTTCCTCTGGTTGGAACCAGTTCTCCATTCTCTTCCAGCGCTTCTATATGTCGTGAAATTGTCTTTGTACTCTCTCCCAGAAGAATTGCGATGTCAGCCTGGGTGAGCAAAGCGCCCTGAGTGTGTGCTTCATTACTTATGCGCATGATCCGTTTATCCAGCAGCTCTCGCTGGTTCTTAACTTTGCAGTCTTCAGGGTCGTAGATAGTGATAATGACAGAAACCAGATTCATCTCATTAACTGGTACGCCAGGAGGAACGTCTTTGGAAACTCCATGGAAGATAATCTGGCCTTCTTTGCGCTGACTGCTGAAATATAGGTCAATGTAAGAAATGAAGAGCTCAGACAGAGATCTGCAAACAGCACGAGGAAAGGAATAATCCTGCATCAGTTCATTGTAAAGTTGAGTCTGTAATTGGCGATTAAAAGTTGAGAGATATTCTTTTGGGATTTTCAAGACCATTAGTGCCACCAACAATGTTTTGGTGACAAGAGTAGATAAACAATCGGTCAGAAGGGGGTATTTTCTTTTTTCCGATAATTTTTCTTTTTCCTGAATACTTTCTTCCGAATACTCTCTCTATTTTGAACAATTCCTCTGTTCTGAATACTTTCTCTTTTTCGAATACCTTTTCTGTTCTGATACGCGGACCACGTAGCAGTTACGTAACTGTGACCTTGCTAAATCTCCACCTTGCAATCAAAAACATAATTCCTGCAAAAGCCAGCAGGGCAAGATAGGAAATAAAAATCTGTTCCGGCGTGTAGGTATAACGGATTCCGATTGCGGAAAAGTCGCTCCCAATTGCAAAATACCTGATCCCGCTGACAAGATGCGTGAGCGGGTTGATTATAGACAGGGCACGTAGCAAAGGCGGGAAAGAGTTCACGGGATACAGGGCATTGCTTGTGAAAAAGAAAGGCATGGTAAGCAGGGTTATTACTGCCTGCATCCCTTCGGGGCTTTCCATTGTTATTGCGATTGCAGCCGAAAGGAAAAGAAATCCGAGAGAAAACGTGCCCACAAAAACCATAATCCCAATAAGGGAGTAAGCTATCTGCATCGGAGTATATCCTTCAAAAAACTGGACTCCGAGCAAAAGCCCGAACCCCATGATCACGGCTGCCTGGATAAAGGATTTTGTCATACCGGAAAGCCCTATCCCTATGATCACATGGATTCTCGGAATAGGACTTGAAAGGGTTTCGCGCATGAGCCCCCAGTTCTTGTCAAAGAGAAGCACGGTCCCTCCGAACAGGCTCGTAAAAAGTGTGGTCATTGCGATAACGCCTGCACCTATGAAGGTCAGGTAACCTACAGTCCTGACATTGGGGTCAACCGGCAGGGTTGAGGTCAGCCTTTCAAAGTTGTTTGACATTGCAATCCCGAAAAAGGCAAGCCAGAGAGCGGGCTGGACAAGAGAGGCAAAGAGGAGGGTCCTGAACCGGACAAACCTCAGCATGTCCCGCCAGTAGATGGTAAGAAACCCTGTGCGCATCTCTTAGCGCCCCCCTGCCCTCAGGACTACCACCGAACCCTTTTCTGCTCCGCTGTCCCTTAATTCTCTTCCTGTATAGTGGACAAAAACATCATCCATTGAAGGCTTTTTGAGGTTTACTGCCCTTATCCTTATCCCCCCGCTTCGAAGCCTGTCCATGATCTCGGGCAGCAAGTATGTCCCGTCCGTATTGATCATGACAACTATTCCTTTTGCTTTTTCCCTGATTCCTTTCACACTGTCGAATTGCCTGAGAGACTCTGTAGCTCCCATATTGTCGCTGGTTTCCAGGTAAATAAGGTCTTCCCCAAGAGCATTTTTTAATTCCCAGGATTTGCCTGTGACGATAATTTTCCCGTGGTCTATGATGCTTATCCTGTCGCTGAGCTGATCGGCTTCGTCCATATAATGGGTTGTCAGGAAAATGGTTGTGCCCTCTCGGTTTATATCCTTCACATATTCCCAGATCCTTATCCTCGTCTGAGGGTCAAGCCCGATGGTTGGCTCGTCCATGAAAAGCACTTTCGGACGGGTCATAAGCCCTCTCGCAATCTCAAGCCTGCGTTTCATCCCCCCGCTGAAGTGCCTTGTGAGAGTGTCTCGCTTTCCTTCGAGCTCGACCAGTTTGATCAACTCCTCAATCCTTTCCTGCCTTGCAACTTTCGGCATGGAATAGAGCCTTCCGTGATACTCCAGAATCTCCCTCACCGTCATATCCCGGTCAAGGGTAAGTTCCTGAAAAACAATTCCTATGGATTCCCTTACCTTTTCAGGCTCTGTTTTCAAATCAAAGCCTGCAACCCTTGCTCTTCCTTTCTGAACAGGCAGGAGAGTGGTAAGGACATTAATTACGGTACTTTTTCCCGCTCCGTTTGGTCCGAGAAATGAAAAGATCTCCCCTTCTTTGACCGTAAAACTGATCTTATCGACTGCCTTTACCTCGCCGAAAAAATACTCAAGGTCATTTACCTCTATAATATTGTCTTCCAGAACAGGTACCTCGCTTCCTCTTTACCTTAAAAGGATTGAACTTTCAATGATAAATAGGTATTTTGCCACAGGCCGAAAAACAGAATAATGAGAATCCAAAAATTGGATTATTCATCTTTACATGGTTGACTTTTTTGAAAAAACAATTTCTGGCTCAAAATCCTGAATTCTCTAGTTGCGAGTCGTAAGCTGCAGTCTGTTTTCCTTTGCTCAAGCAGACTAATTTGCAGATGAAAATCGGGAGCTTCGCTCAAGCAGACTATCTATGGGCTAAGAAGTGATCTGAGCAGCGTACTATCTATGGGTTAAGAAGTGATCTGAGCTCAAGCGGACTAATTTTGGGTTATAGTAGTGAGCTGCGTTCAAAAAGAATAATCTAAAGGTTATCAGTTACTTAACGTAAGAGAGCGGTATTCCTGCAAAAAAGAAAAAAACAGGAAGTAAGAATTCGAAGAAGCCGAAACCGAAAAAAAGCCGATATCTCACAGAGTCTCAGTAGAGGTAGAACAGCGTTTTAAAGGGTCCGAAAAGAGCCTGAAAAATCCTGAGAGGGCTTGAGATATTCTGAAATGAAAAAGTTGGTCCACAAAAGAGCAGCTGAAGATTATTTGATGATTTATTTGTTCTTCAATGCTTTATTAATGGTTTTTCATAAAAGCGCCAACCATGCCTTTTAATAGGGCTGCCAGGCTCAAGTCGTATTCCCTGCCACGACTTTCGGTTTTTGGGAGTTCGACTCTCTGCCTTTTGCAGGGTTCGTTTTTTGTACAGCCTTTTCCACTCAAAACTTCAGGGCGCTGGTCGCAATACATTTTGTTACCTCTAACTTATTATCTCAGATTTTTTTGGATTAAGTTTCAATGAAAGTTGAGTATCCTTTTAATATTGATATCTTTTAGATACTGTGTCTATGCTGTGCTTTAGTGCATTTATAGCAGATAGTTTCAAAGCCGATACCTTGATGTTAACTTTTTGTCAACGAAAACATTTATCTCTAAGTAAACATTCTTTTCCGCTACCATTTTGAATTAATATTGTGGTTGACAATAAAGTCGGCAAGCCAATTGAGACACTGTCCGGCGAGAAAAAATAAAATCTAAAAATTTACCCTATCAAACAGTGAGGATTCAATTTCATGAGCAGGAAATCAACTTATCCGAAAGTTATGTGCACGCAGCACCCGGACTCTGCGTCAAGGTATATTTCCACGCAGGAAGAGCCCGGGGAAGCCATTGAGGCTGCGGTGGTATTCGGCTGTGACGAGTATATGCCGGATTATGAGGGAAAGGCAACTCCCTATCATCAGAATGTCCAGATCGTATCCAGATTAATAGAAGAAACAGACCTGGTGCCCGGAAAAGATGTTTTTATCACGCCGAGGGCTCCGAGTGCAGTCCAGGAAAACAGGTTCAGACAGCTTATGGTCATGATGTCTATCGCCGAAGCCAACCACGGAGCCCTTGAATACTCGGACGTCCAGGCAATCAATGAATTCGTGCATCCCATGACAGGCACGGTAAGGGAAATCCTTGATGCCCAGCAGCATATGGTAGACGTTAGTGAGCTTGCAAAAAAAGAATTCGGGTTTGCAATGGAGGTCCCGCGTATAATTCCTCTTATAGAAGACGCTCCCGCCCTTCTGCACGCAAAGGAACTTACCGAAAACACGCTTCTTGCCTGGAAAGAGCGTTTCGGGACAGTCCCCGAAAAATTCAGGGTCTTCCTGGGCAAGTCCGACTCCGCTCTTTCTTTCGGGCATGTGGCAAGCACCCTTTCTTGCAAATACGCCATAAACGGACTTTCCGAACTTAACTTCGAACTCGAAACCGAAACAGGCATCGTCTTCGGAGCCGGGACCCTGCCTTTCAGAGGGCACCTGGACCTGAAAAATGCGGAAAATTTCTTCAGGGAATACAGGGGCATAGGAACAATCACCCTGCAGTCCGCTCTCAGGTACAGCCATGAAAAAGGGGATGCTGAAGCCCTGGTAGACCTTGCAAAGGAGAAACTTCCCGAAATCCCCGAGCTCTTTTCCGCTGAAGAAAAAGAAGAACTCGTAAACCTTATAGGGATTTTCGGGACAAGATACAGCCTCATCATCCGGGAACTGGCCTCTACCATAAACCGGCTTTCCGACCTCCTCCCCCAGCAGCGGGACCGCCTGATGCACAGGGGAAGCGGCGGTTATTCACGGAGCGCTCCCGATATTTCAGGCATAGTAAGCCTCTGCCGTACCGACATCGGAAAAGAACTATTGGCAAGCATGCCTGCAGAAGACCTGCACCTCCCTAGGGCCATCAAATTTACCGGGGCTCTCTACTCCATAGGTCTTCCTCCCGAATTCATAGGTACCGGGGCAGCTCTCAACGAAGCCCGGGAAAAGCTTGGCGATGAGGCATGCGAAAGGCTGCTTACGAAATATTTCCCCTCCCTTGTCAGCGACCTGAATTTTGCAACCGGGTACCTAGACCTCAATGTGGCTTCTCGCTTCCTTTCCGGAGCCTGCTTCAAGGAGGTCAGTAAAGATATCGAGATCCTGCATGAGACCCTTGGTCTCGAAACCCATCCCGAACCTTCATACCGCATCCTGCTCGAGATGATGCAGCCTGAACTCCTGCAGGCTGGGACCTCAGGGAACTGTATGGACGAGGAGGTTTCACAGCTCGTATGCTCGACCCTTACCAAAATGGGAAAAATAAGAAAGGCGCTGGGTTGAGGGTAAAAATTCCCTTTACCCTTTGAAGCCGGTTTAAATCAATTCTTCACAGGACGCCTCCGCCAGCTTTTCTGCCGGCCCTGCAAAAAAAGAAATAAAAAAGAGCTTTAGGACGAGTGTACTTCAAGTAGAATTTACTCTTTCTTTACCATTTGCCGCATGAACTTTGATTTTTCTGCTCTTTTTCTTCTTTTTTTGTCTTCCTGGGAAAGACAGCTCTCCTGCGTCTCTTTATTTTACCATTGTTTTTAGTTAGCCCTCTTGATCGAAACTCACTTTTCCAATAATAGTCTGCTTGATCGAAACTCACTTTTCCAATAATAGTCTGCTTGATCGAAACTCACTTTTCCAATAATAGTCTGCTTGATCGAAACTCACTTTTCCAATAATAGTCTGCTTGATCGAAACTCACTTTTCCAATAATAGTCTGCTTGATCGAAACTCACTTTTCCAATAATAGTCTGCTTGATCGAAACTCACTTTTCCAATAATAGTCTGCTTGATCGAAACTCACTTTTCCAATAATAGTCTGCTTGATCGAAACTCACTTTTCCAATAATAGTCTGCTTGATCGAAACTCACTTTTCCAATAATAGTCTGCTTGAGCGGAGCGAAACAGACAGCGCACTGCAGAGTCGCAACTCTGCCGAAACAGACAGCAGGCTCCCGAATCGCAATTCGGGCAGCGAAACTCGGGATTTGAAAAACAGCTATAAGGCAAAAAATAACAGCCTGGAAAAGACAAAAACCAGCTAAAAAACAAAACCCGAATAAATAGAAAACTTATACTTAAAGTAGCCTTATAATACATTTCATGAATCCTAAAACGATCCTGCCCTTTATCCTTATCTTCACAATTCTTTTCTCTGGCTGTACCGATTTTTACGGGGAAAAACCCTCTAAAGAGTTCACCGAATTTTCCCTTGATTCCTCTCCTGTAAAGTATGTTTCTGTTAACGGAATCGAGCTCGGATACAGGGAATTCGGATCAGGAGAGCCTCTTCTGTTGATAATGGGCTTTGGCGGGAAAATGGATACCTGGAACAAAACCTTTGTATGGGAGCTGGCGCAGGATTACAGGGTAATCACATTCGATAATAGAGGAGTTGGGTACTCTTCGGATTCCGGGGAAAATTATTCCCTTGAACTGTTTGCAAGTGATACTGCAGGCCTGCTTGATGCACTTGAAATTTCGAAAGCAAATGTCTTCGGAACCTCAATGGGGGCATCGATTGCCCAGGAACTAGCCATCAATTACCCGGAAAAGGTTGACAAGCTTATTTTCTCATCGGCATTCTACAGCGTTAATGCCCCTGAAGCCAGTCTTCTCAAAACTATGTTTGAATACTTTGCCGGTAATTCGGCAATGAGCCCACTAATACGAGAACAGGCAGATGCAAACCTGAGATGGAATGGCACCTACGAACGCCTGCCGGAAATAAAGGGTAGAACCCTGCTTCTGGTCGGTACGGAAGACGAGTACACTCCTCCGGGGATTTCACTTGCAATGGCAGAGCAGATTCCGGAAGCAGAGCTCATTGTCTTTGAGAGGGTAAAACACTCTGGAGAGCGTTATTTCCCGGAAAAATATTCAAGGGAAATCCTGAATTTCCTTAAAAAACGAACATGAATAAATCTGACATTTTACGAGCCCCATAAAACAAAAAATACTCCCACTTTCAGTTTCATTTCATGCAGCAAACTGCGCTACAGCCTATTTGAACCTCTGGACGTCAATGGATTTGGAAATGTAACCGCTGAATCCTGTCTTAAGAAACTTATCTTCGTCCCCTCGCATGGCATGGGCTGTAAGAGCAATAACCGGAATCTTTACCATCCATTTTTTATGCGAGAAGCACCTTTACGTTTTAAACCGGCTCTGAACTGATTTGCGTAAGCCCTTTTTCTTTACAGTTACCATACTTTTCAGCTCCCAACATTTTCCATTCATCAGAAACTACAGTTACCCGAAAAAATACCCCTGATCCAATATGTCTGACAATAATCAATTCTGTCCCCCGGAAGTCCTTTCCCCAGTAGGCGACAACGAAGCCCTTCTCGGCGCAATCAAGGGAGGAGCAGATGCCGTTTATCTCGGAGTTGGCGAATTCAATGCCCGCCAGGGTGCTAAAAACTTCACCGTTGAGGACCTGGAGTCAGCCGTTGATCTGGCCCATTCTCACGGAGTCCTTGTTTACCTTGCTCTCAACATCCCGATCAAACAAAAAGAGCTTCAGCACACGCTTGAAATCGTTGACAGGGCATACGCAGTCGGGGTCGATGCAATTATCCTGCAGGACCTCGGGCTCCTCAGGCTTTTGAAGGAGATCTATCCCGACCTCGCCCTTCACGCAAGCACGCAGATGACCATCCACAACAAAGAGGGCGTGGACTTTGCAACAGAGCTTGGAGCAAATAGAGTGATCGTTTCCAGGGAACTGACCACTGCCGAGGTAAAAGATATTGTGGAACACTCAAAAGTGGGGATCGAAGTCTTTGTCCATGGCGCTCTCTGCTATTCCTATTCAGGCAAATGCCTCTTCAGCAGTTTCCTGCACGACCGGAGTGCAAACAGGGGTGCCTGTGCCCAGCCCTGCCGGCGCAGGTACAGTTTCCTTGTAAACGGCAGGGAAATTGACGAAAGGCATATCGGAGGAAGTTACCCCATAAGCTGTGCCGAACTTTCCACTCTCACCGGGCTTGAGGAGATAGTAAAGACCGGGGTCGTAAGCCTGAAAATCGAAGGCAGGATGAAAAAACCCGAGTATGTAACCGCAAGTGCTGCTGCCTACAAAGCTGCAGTAGATGCCATCTGCAACCCCGGAGCTAACCCGACAAAGGAAGAACTCGAAGCAAGAGAAGCCGAGCTTGCAAAACTCTTTTACAGGGGTTTTACTCGGGGCTTCATCCTCGGGGAAAAGGACGTGTCCCACCCCAAATACAGCTCCAACTACGGTGCCTTCCTCGGAAAAGTCCTGGACCTCTCCCGTTCCAAAGGGAATACAAAACTCACAGTCCGGCTTGAAGAAAATATCCGGGTAAAAGACGGCATAAGCGTCTTCACGCGGGAAAGAATGCTCGGATCCGCAGTAACGGGCATTATCACAATTTCAGGAGAGCACGTGAAAAGTGCCCTAAAAGGCGAAAAAGTCGGGCTTGAGATCAGCTCAAAGACCGGCAGAGCCGTCCAGCGGGGAGACGAACTCTACCTCACGACTGACACCCAGCTCCTTGATACCCTTCAGAAAACAAAATTAAAAGCCCTTCCCGTAAGCCTAAAAGCAAAAGCCCGAAAAGGAGAACGGTTTACGGTTGAAATCGGGGCAGAAAACAAAAAAAGTGCAGAAAACGGAAAAGTCAGCAGAACAGAAGAACCTGCGTATGTGGAATTTACCGATGACTATATCGTTCAGGAAGCCGAGAAAGCTCCTACAACGGTAGATCAGATAAAAAAAGCGATGGAAAGCCTTGGAGACACTCCTTTCGAAGCCGCCTCCATTGAGATCGAAACTGACGAAAATATCTTTATCCCCGTCGGCGTGCTGAAGAATACGAGGCGAAAGGCTGTAGAACTCCTGCTGGAAAAAATCCTGAAGTCGAAGAAAAAAGAACAAAAACACCCTGATCTGGCAGCCTTTAACAGCCTGTGCTCTTTAGAAAGTGATTCGGAGAGTGAAATTGAAGCCGATATGAAAAGGAAAGGGGAAGGATCAAAAGGCACAAGAGGCACAGCTTTAAAGAAAGCCTTCCTGAGCGTTGAAGTGCAGAAAATTTCCTCTCTCATACAGGCAGCCGAAGCCGGTGCAGATATTGCTTATATCCCGGTCTCATTATTCGAAGAGCTGATGTCCCCCAAAAACGAGGAGAAGCTTGAAGACCTGAAAGCAGAAAAAATCGAACTCGTTTTCAGAGTACCCAGGATAACCCATGACATCGAACTTACAGAACTGAAACCCATTCTTGAAAAAATAAGGGACTCCGGATTTACTATCGCATGTTCCAGTCTCGGAGCCTCCCGGCTTGCAAAAGAGCTTTCCATACCGTTTGTTGCTCAGAAAGACCTCAATATCTTCAACGCCTTTACTGCCAGCACCTTCTTCCAGGCAGGTGCGTACAGGGCAACCCTTTCAAGCGAACTGAACCTGAGCGAGATGAAAAATGTCTGTGAAGCTCTTCAAGCCTGCGAAAACCCGGGACAGACCGAAATCCTGGTTTACGGCAGGGAATTGATGCTTATTACGGAAAATGACCTCTTAAAGCCCCTCGTTGACCGGAGAATCTTAAGAAAAGAAAGTGAAGTGCTTCTCGTTGATCAGAACGGCTCCGAGTTCCCGGTCAAGAGCTTTGGTACCCGGACCCTGATCTATAATTCAAAAGTCCTTGACATGCTGAAGTACGTCAAGAATATGAAAGGGTACGGCGTGGATGTGCTCAGGCTTGACCTTTCACTCAACACCGGAGCTGAGGTAAGAGAGATTACGGAAGCGTATAAACAGGCGCTTGCAGGAAAAGAGGCAAGGCTGAAATCTGCAAGAGGGGTTGAGTATACGACCGGGCATTATTTTAAAGGGGTTTGAACACCCGAATTGCGATTCGGGAGTCTGCTGTCTGTTTCGGCAGAGTTGCGGCTCAGGATGAGAAGAACAAAACATTTCCTCCCGGGTTTCGGAATAGATCAAATAGTTAATCAGGGAAAACTCAAACCTGCTCAAAAGTAGAGGATCTCTGATAACTCCTGCTTGCAGACTTTATCAAAATGTTTAAATATCTCCATAACAATTATGTATATAGAAGCTTAATATAATTTGTAGTTTTTAAAAAAATATTCATATTGATAACATATCGATAACAATATCTTAGAGACAGTTAAAGTGGAGCAGTACACCGGATGCTACTGACCTATAAAATCAAGCATAATCGGGATTTTTCGGAAGAACTCCGAAAGGCGCGCAAGGTTGCTGAGTTCTGTATTGAACACAGGGCTCAAAATCGCACTCTTGAACCGCCTCCGATCCAAAGAACCGGTTCTTCTGGTCCTCAACTTTCTCCTTCTTCTCTTCCTCTTTCTTCTCCTTTTCCTCTGCTTTCCTCTGCTCTTTCCCCTTCTTCTGCTTCTCCCTCCTCTTTTCCTCTTTCTGTTTCCTCAGCTAAATCCTCCAATGACTCCTCAATTTCTTCTTCTACTCATCCTTTTTCCGATTCCCTGCCCGGAGCGGATTCATTTTCGGGTAAGGATTCACTTTTCCCTGCGGATGTCAGGCATATAGGCCTGAGGTCAACAATTTCCGGCCAGATCATCAGGAAATATTCCAGAAACCGGGATCTCAAATCTATGAAAAATGTGAAACTGATTGTCCCTTCGAAGGCTGTCAATGTTGACAGGGAGGAAAAGACCCTGGAGATACCCTGTCTCAAACTTCTTCTGGACTATCATTTTTCCAGCAACTTCAAGAAAATCTCCCAGATAGAAATCGATAACGTCTATGCCTATGTAGCGGTTGTCTTCCAGGACGAAAAACCCGATAGTACCGGGCGCTACATAGGAGTTGACCTCAATACCAAGGGGCATATTGCAGTTGTGGCTGACCCGGAGTCCGGAAAGGTCTGGAAGTTCGGCAAAATGCGCTATCATACGCATAAGAAATACGAAAACATAAAAAAGCGGCTCTACACCAAAGGCAAATACAAACGCCTGAAAGCTGTGAAAAAGAGAGAAAAGAATATTGTAAAAGACCTGAACCATAAAATCAGCCGAAAGATTGTGGACCTTGCTCTGTATTCCGGGTGCGGGATAAAACTCGAAAACCTGAAAGGGGTCAAGAAACTCAACGGCAAGGCCGAAAGTGTGGGAAAAGGCAGGAATAAGAAAAGCGTAGAAAAAAAGAAAAATCAAAACGTAGGCAGAAGCCGAAGCGAGGAAATGAATAAGGAGGTCATCAAAACCGAAAATGAAATAAAAGCCGAAATCAAAACCAAAATTGAAACCAAAAACAAAACCAAAACCAGAAGAGAAAACAAAGCCAAAAAACACATCTGGTCAAATGAATACTCCCTGAACAGCTGGTCATTTCATCAGCTTCAGCAATTTATCGAATATAAAGCCAGGCTGCAGGGAGTAGAGGTAGTCTATATTGATCCCCATGCGACAAGCAAAAGGTGTAGTCGCTGCGGACTTACAGGCAACCGACGCAGCAAGGAGTTTGAATGCCCTCACTGCGGGCATGTTGACCATGCCGATGTCAACGCTGCCTTTAATATTGCGCTGACGCCCAAAGGCAACGGTCAATTCTCTGCAGAAAGAGATGCAGGGAAAGGGAGCCCTGATACCCCTCAAAAAATCCTGGCCCGTACCCTCCTGAGTAAACGGAAAGCCAGCGAAAAAACTTCTCCATATTTTGCCTGGGAAGTATGTCAGTTTTTGGCTTAAGCCTTTGCTCATATTTGTTAATTTTCATGTTTTCTCTAATTTCGTGCGTTGCATTTTCTCAGTATTTTCCAGTGTGTTTTTTCCGGTGTGTTTGAAGTTTTCGTGTTTATTCAAAGACAATCTGTTCGCAGTGTTTTCAATTACTTATTTTCATGGATAGGGAAGACCTGTAGATACCATTTGCTTACTCCGGAATAATATAACTCAAATTTGACAGATTCTGGTAATCAATATAGTATATGATTAAAAAAGCACATCGTGTCAAGGCATATATTTAGAAATGTACAAAGTAGCAAGGAATTTACAAACACAATATATAATGTGTATCTGTTTGCCAAAAACAAAAGCAACCAGCCCATTTATACATTACAAATTGTATGCTTCTGTCAAAGTAGAGATATAAACCGATTAATAACGGGCTGCCTGCTCAAAAGCTCAGCAAGGTCTGAAAAATAATTTTTATTTTTTATGATAAGTTATTTAAAAAGAAGTTATTGATTGCGTTTTTTAGGCTGAAACCAGTGACCCACTAAAACAAAAAAAGCTGTAAATATATAAATATCATCTAAATATTGTATTATATATAAAATTAGCTGACCAGACTGACTATCTGATTATTGAGTCTACTTTGTTGATTCTACTTGCTTTGTTGGTCCTACTTGCTTTGTTGCATAATTCTGCAGGATTCTCAGTTTCAATTGAATCCTCTTTTACAGTATAAATGATGAAGCTTCGTAAAACGGGCTGATTAGTAAACGGGTCGGGTTGATGCAGCACCTCTGCGGCACAAAACCAGCCTTAGAATATGTGTAAATAACATTCAGTTTGAGTGTCATTCCGTATGTCGTTTATTCTGAATGCTTGTCATTCGGCATTTTTGCCAGTCTGTAACATTCTGATTAAAACTGCAACACAGCAGCTATCTTTTGAATTTGCATGTTCCTGAAGCTTCATCAGGATGAAAGATGACTTTATCTAAATTATTTGTAAGGACTGAAGACTCTCATCCCGAGTTTTTAAGGGAGTACAACTCCTTAAAGGGATGTAGGGATTCAAGAAAGTATAAAATACCCGCTCAAATACCCAATCTCTTATCGAACAGGTCTTTTTATCTGAAAATAGCAAAAATAGCCCCGGAAATTGAAAAAAGGATCTGCAGATTCTTTAAAGAAAAAATTTGGTTTTCTTTTTGCCTAAAAGAACTAAAAACCTTCCTGAAAGTCCCCGAAAAAATAGTTTTGCAGCCTGAGGGGGTCAGGGTATGGTAAGCGATGAAGAATTGAGGTCCGGGAATATTTTCAATCTTTTCTGGAAATTTACTTTTCCGGCAGTAGTTGGCGTCATCATTGTCGGAATCCAGGAGATAATTGATGGTTTCTTCATAGGAAATGCGGTTGGAAACCAGGGGCTTGCGGGAATTACCCTTGCCTACCCTCCTTACCTTATCATAATCGGGGCAGGTATAATTATCGGAATCGGTTCGTCCAGTCTTACGGCCCTGAAACTTGGAAAAGGGAATAAAAAGGAAGCCTTCGAGATTGTGCATAATGCTTTTCCCTTAAGCCTCCTTACAGGAGCTATTTTTACTGTGGGCGGGCTGATTTTTTGTGAAACATCCCTAGGTTTACTCGGAACCGATGGGCCTGCCCTCTTCTTTGCCCGGGAATACCTCCGTATCATCTTTGCAGGTTCGGTTTTTATGGTTCTTGCAATCTCCCTCGACCCCCTGGTAAGGAATGACGGGAAACCCAGGCTCTGTATGCACATTATGGCTGCAGGGGTGGTCATAAACATCGTACTTGATTACTTTTTTGTCATGCGCATGGGAATGGGTATGCCGGGCGCAGCAGCTGCGACAATACTTTCCTTTGTCCTGCCTGCAGTCCTGCTTATGCGCTACCTTTTCGGAAGCGAGGCAAAGCTTAAGCTCCGGTTGAGGTCAATGAGCTTCAAACCCGTGACAGTCCTGCAGATCTTTAAAGCCGGAACCCCCTCATTTGCCATGCAGATTTCGTTTGCTCTCTTACTCTTTGCACATAACTACATGCTGCTCAGATACGGTTCCGAGCTTGCGGTCTCAGCCTACGGTATCATAGGGTATGTATTTTCAATTTTCTACATGCTTTTTGAGGGAATAGCCCTTGGGGTGCAACCGATAATGGGTTTCAATTACGGGGCAGGAAGTTACGAAAGGGTTTCAAAGACCCTGAAACTGACAATGCTTTCGTGTATCCTCGTCGGAGTTTTCGGCTTTATGCTGATCTGTCTTTTCCCGGAGACTCTGGTGCAGCTCTTCAGCCAGAATGACCCCGAACTTCTGGAAATCACGCTAAGGGGCATGAATATTGGCATGTTCTCTTTGCTTGTTGAGGGCATCGTACTGCTAACCTCCATCTATTACCAGTCAATAAACAGGGTCAGAGCAGCCCTCTTCATCAATCTC
Source organism: Methanosarcina acetivorans C2A (assembly GCF_000007345.1). NCBI lineage: Archaea > Methanobacteriati > Methanobacteriota > Methanomicrobia > Methanosarcinales > Methanosarcinaceae > Methanosarcina > Methanosarcina acetivorans. The sequence continues at coordinate 3,354,141 of NC_003552.1, forward strand.
GGAAAGATCTTCATTTTCCTCTTTCCCCTGCTGTTCATCCTCCCTCTATTCTTCGGGCTTGATGGCGTCTGGTCTGCATCTCCGGTTGCGGAATATTTTATGGTAATACTGGTCATGGTTATGCTTTCAAAAGAGTTCAGGTTCCTCAGGGAAAGTGCAAAAGCAGTGACAGGAAAACCAGCAGATTTAAAAACAAATGCAAAAGCCAATATAAGGGCCAGTACAAAGGCTGAGGCAAAGTATGCACCTTCGGTATCCAGAAGCAGTGTGAAGGCAGGTAGTAAGGAAAGTACGGGGTTTGTCGCCTTCAAGCATGCTGAAAATGCGGAAAGCTCGTGAACCAATTCCCAACTTTATTTTTTGCCTTCTGGTTTAACTAAAGGGCAGAAATTCCCTTTCTCCTCCGATAAAGTAAACCTGTTTGTTCTGCATATGCCGGAAGTTTACCGAGCAGCAACTCGGGAAGTGAACAGGCAGCGTACTGACAAAAAAATATATTAACTTTAAAAGAATAGTTCAACATTAGAAATTTTAATCCTGAGCTCTGTCTTGAACTGAAATACTGAACTCTGATCTCTAACGTAAAAGGATATTCGATCCTGATGAAACAAAACGGCAGTACACAGGAAAAAGCCCTTAAAGTAGTCAGTTACCTCTTACCGGGAATCATCTTTGCCCTGGCTTTGTGGACTCTGGACCAGCAGATGCACCATCTGCGCTCGAGTTATATTCTGAAAAGTATTGCCAGCGTTCCCCTGAGCCATATAGGAATTGCTGTCTTTTTCACTATTTTGAGCTATGCGGTTTTAACGGGCTACGATTATCTTGCAACCCGCCATATCAACCATCCCCTTTCTTACAAACAGGCTGCCAGGTCTTCTTTTATCAGCACATCCATCAGTTATAGCACGGGGTTTAATTTCCTGACAGGAAGTTCCCTCCGCTACAGGCTGTATTCGATGTACGGGCTGGCTTTTTCTGAGATCTGGGAAATTATAGTTTTTTGCGTCTCCACTTTCTGGGTCGGGTTTTGTTTCATTGCAGGCTTGCTTTTCACATTTTATCCTGTAAAGTTTTCGGCTTACTCCTCTGAGGTTCCGATCCCATTGAATATAGTCGGGATTCTTTTAATGCTTCTTTTTGCTGCATATTTCTTTTTCTCATTCCGGAAACGGGATTTTGAGATTAAGGGCTACAGGATCAGGTTTCCCGAACCTAAAATTGCTTTCCTGCAGCTTGCTTTATCCTCAGCTGATTACCTGCTCTCAGGAAGCATAATCTACTTCCTCCTGCCCTCAAATTCTCAGCTCACCCTGCTTCACGTACTTGTGTTCTTTGCGCTGGCCCAGCTGGCAGGGCTGATAAGCACGGTTCCCGGTGGGCTTGTCGTTTTCGAGACCGTGATGCTCTTTCTACTGAAGCCTTATTTCGGTACGGTTGATACGATAAAGCCTCTTTTGATCTTCAGAGCCGTTTATTATTTCCTTCCTTTCCTGCTCGGCTTCCTGGCTCTTATTTTCTGCGAGTTTGAAGCAAGGAAAGAGTTCCTTAAAAAAGCCGGAAAAGTTACCTATTCCAGTCTATCGGAGGTAACTCCCCAGATCTTTTCGGTCCTGATCTTTCTGGGAGGAATCTCTCTCCTCTTTTCCGGGGCTCTTCCTTCAAACCCCGAATACCTGCGGGAACTCCCATACTTTATCCCTCTCCCTCTCATCGAAGCTTCAAGGTTTTTCGGAAGCATAGTAGGCTTTTTGCTCCTGCTTCTGGCAAACGGGCTCTGGAAAAGGATCGACGGGGCTTATATGCTTTCCCTTATAGTCCTTTTACTGGGAGGGATTTTTACCCTCCTGAAGGATTTTAATTACCAGGAGGCTGCAGTACTTTTTGCGATGTTTGTTCTCCTGTTTCCCTCAAGGAAGCATTTCTACAGGAAGTCCTCACTTCTGCACCAGTCCTTTGGCAGGGAAAATATAATTGCCATAATTCTGGTGCTGGTGAGCTTCATCTGGCTCGGGATGTTTTCCTACCGGAATGTTGAGTATTCAAACGAACTCTGGTGGCAGTTCGGGGTAAATTCCCAGGCTTCGAGCTTTTTAAGGGCTGTAGTGGGAATCTTTTTCATACTTCTGGTCCTTGGAGTTATGAAAATGCTGAGCCCTTTTTCCAAAGACATCCACCTTCCCGGAACTGAAGAGCTTGAGCTTGCAAAAACGATTCTCAGGGAAAGCCCGGAAACCTGGGGAAACCTCGCCCTTAGCGGAGACAAATACCTGCTTTTTGATGCCCGGAAACAGGCTTTTTTGATGTACGGAGTCTCGGGAAAGAGCTGGATTGCTATGGGAGACCCTGTAGGAAAGAGTGAACAGATAAAGGAACTGATCTGGGACTTTTATGAAATGAGCAAACTGCACCAAGGCAGAGCCGTCTTCTACGAGATAAGCGAAAAATACATCCCCATTTACCTCGACCTAGGCCTGACCCTGATCAAAATCGGGGAAGAAGCAAAAGTCCCTCTTGACTCCTTTACGCTGGAAGGAAAAGCCGGCAAGGACTTCCGCTACGCCGTGAAAAATGTGGAAAAAAAAGGGTACTGGTTTGAGATTATCCCCCCCGAAGGAGTAAACGCCCTTATCCCTGAACTCAAAAAAGTCTCGGATGCCTGGCTGGAAATGAAAACCGGAAAAGAAAAGGGTTTCTCAATCGGGTTTTTTGACGAGAAATACCTCTGTAACTTCCCTCTTGGCATTGTCAGGAACGAAACCGAAATCGTGGCTTTTGCAAACATCTGGCCAGGAGCAGCAGCGGAAGAGTTCAGCATCGACCTTATGCGCTACAACTCCAGCGCCCCGGCAATGGACTACCTTTTTGTCAAACTCATCCTCTGGGGAAAAGAAAACGGATACAAACATTTTTCTCTCGGAATGGCTCCCCTTTCAGGCCTTGAAACGAGACAGTTTGCCCCCCTCTGGCATAGAGTAGGGGCTTTGATCTTTGCCAACGGAGACTATATTTATAACTACAAAGGCCTGCGGGCTTATAAAGAAAAATTCCATCCTGTCTGGAGCCCGAAGTATATCGCTCTCCCCACAGGGTTCAAGAAAAGCCTTGCCCTGAAAGATATTGCAGCCCTGATCTCGGGAATGAAAGATCTTTTCTGAGGGTTCAAGAACGTAATTCTTTATTCCAGCCTTCCCTTTCCGGCTATTTTTTCAAACTTGTCCAGCACTGCAAACATGAATTTCTTTGTCTCAACCAGATACTTCTCCTGTCCGACCATCTCTTCCTTCCTCTGGGTAAAAGGTCCGTTTCCCGATTCTCCCCCGAACCGCCGGATCATGGATTCAACCCTTTCTTCATGCACCTCCGGGTGAAACTGGAGTGCCACAACTCTGCCGCCATATATGAAACCCTGATTTTTGCACCCCTCGCTCCGGAAAAGATGTACAGCTCCCTCTGGAAGGTCAAAGGTCCGGGAGTGCCAGTGAAAAACAGTGATCTCTTCCGGCAGCCCTTTGAGAAATTCTGGTTTATTTTCCTCCTTCCTGACTGCCTTTACGGGAAACCAGCCCATTTCCCGGTGTCCGTTTTCGTAGATGCGGGCGCCGAGGATGTTAGCAAGCAACTGAGCCCCGAGACAGATCCCGAGCACGGGCTTTCCTGCATCGATGGCCTGTTTTATGAAGGATTTTTCATCTCTTAACCAGGGGTTTTCGGCATAGTCGTAGATTCCCATTGGACCGCCCATGATTATGAGAAGGTCGAAGGAGTCGAGGGAGGGAGGGTTTTTTGTTTCGTAAAAGCGGGTTGACTCAAGGGGGTAGCTTCTAGTTTTAGCGTATTCTTCAATTGTGCCGAGGGTGTTGAGGGCAGAGTGCTGGAGGACTTGGAGCTTCATGAGTGATCAGTTTAACTTTGATGAATGAACTTTTAGAGTTTTCCGTTTTATCTGTATTTTTGAGTCTTTTTAATTTTTTCTGGTTTTTCTTCTATTTCAAGAAAATCACAAAATTTCATCCTAATTTGAGCAAATCAATTCACTTATTTTGAAAATGTTGATCCATTCAGACTGGTACTTAAAAAATTTTTTCCAATGATGAACCTATTTTTGTGGAAATATTCTACAGCTACGGCTATAAGCCATCAACTTTAGAAACTAATTTTTCCCCTATTCTAACCTTATCCATGTTGGAATCTTGCTCTCATTAAGGGTGAGAAACCTTTCCATTTTCCAGTGCTAAAACATCTCTTGTTGAAATAATTAAACAAATTATAACAAAAACTAGTTATTCCACTATTGGTTTTGAATGACCTTGCTTTGTCTACGATATCACATATCAAAGAAAATATCTGTTCCATTGTATTATCTGTCTCAGGCGTAAAACCTTTTTTCAAGAAGCTCACATTTTTCATGAAAATCTCTTCGGCATAAGAAATCGCTTTATGAGACGCTTCAGAAAGTTCAAGATCAGAGTTAAATTCTCGTATTTTTTGAATGTGCGCAACAGCACTGATGACCGTATCAGAAAGTATCAACTGAGATATCTCATTGTAGGTAATCTTATCATTATCTGGAATCTCTTCAATAGAACTGAATTCCTCATAATATCTCTTACTAACATTTTTTAATTGGTGAAACACGCAAAAAGAATGAGCCACTTCAGGAAAGGCCCTTTTTACGGCTCCAATGATCGCTTTATCCTCATCAGAAACAATCTTTTTGATTTTACCTTCAGAAAATCGGTTCTTTATTCGTATAAAAAGAGGTATCAGAGCTTCAATTGTTGGTAATCTGGCAGTTATTTCAAAATCTAAAATTACCTTTTCTTTGGTAGCGACAACGTAAACAGATTTATATCACATCTTTTTCCATTCTTTCTTTGTAAGCTTTGCTCCAATCAATTCTTCAAGCTTTTTTTTCCATCCGTTCTTGATCCAATTCCCATCAACATACAATGTTTCGTCAAAGCTATAACTTCTTGGTTCAAAAGTTCTTGCTTTGAAAGTTTTGCTTGTTTCTGTTCGTATAACCACAATAAGTGGGACAAGGAGCTCTTCCACAGACACTTATTACTCCTTCTGTATATGTTTCCCCTATTCGGCGAGAATTGTGTAGACTGCATCGTCCATCGTATCTAACATTCATTTGTGTATCATAATATTCAGAACTGTAATTTGCAGAACCCTGAACACCAATAACCTGATCCTGATAATGTTTCTTACAAGTGGGACAAAGCCAGTATGTAACATTGAGAGGTATAGTGCCGTAACATGACAAAATAAAACGAGTGTGGTGAGAGTTCACATGTAATTTACTTCCACAACTATCACACTGAGTAGGGGAGAATATAGAGAACAGAGGATAGTATCGATTTTCAACCAAAACTTTTGGCAAAGGAAATATAATATTCCCATCAACTACTGTTTTTGCCAGTGACTTATCTATTAGGATATTGCCTTTTACCATAAATAAAAAATTTATCGAAAGATAATTAAAATTTTACTGTTTTGTACAATCGAAAGGAAAAATCTAAAGACCAGAAAATAATAAAAAGTCTCGCAACTTATCATTCAATTATAACTTCGATTTGTGATCTTGATCTTGAAAATCAATAAATTCAATAGAAATTGTGTATAGGTTATTCTGTGACAAGTCCAAAATTGCGCAGGTGATTTCTTTGTGGGCCTTTATAAACTTGTGGACAGATAGTTAAAAAAGATCTATCCAAGAGAATGCACAGCTACCCTTTCTGTGGACTCATTCTCGATAGGAACTATAATGTTACTATTAATTTTCTCAGAATGAGGTTATAGTCTGTATAGTAAACGCTAAGATACCCCTCAACCTAAATGGAAGGAGTGTTCACACTACTTTTGGAAATAGCCTCCCGGTTTTCCCCATGTACTCTATGTATTCATCCCCAAACTCTTCAATCAACAGTTCTTCTTCTTTTGGAACTCTTATGAAATAAAGAATTGCCCAGGCAACTATTCCAAATATTAAAACAACCCAATTGCTAAGAATTATTCCCTGAGTTATTACCCATAACCAGAGATGCGCATACATTGGGTGCCTTATATTTTTATAGATACCTTCTTTCACTAATTTATGACCGTCCTTGATTTCCAGTATTGCAGACCAGTTATTCCCAAGGTCCTTATGGATTTTAGTGAACAATCCAATATTTAGAAATGTCACTATCAAAGCAAATAATCTAATACTATCTGGTAAATTGATATTAAATGAATCTAAATATGAGCTAAAAACAGCAGTAAGAGGAAGAAAAACCATTCCTATAAAATTAAGAAATACTAACGACTTTTCAAAATTTGGTCTTACCTTTTTCTTTGATTTATTTTTCATGGCACGAGTTCCGTAAACCTTTCTGACGAAAACCCAAATTATGAACATTACAATAAAACATATTTTCCAAAGGTTTTCATTCATTTACATATAATCTCCTAATTTTTAAATGTGTAATACGTTTGGCATGCATAGTTGTACGCCACATCAAAACATTGGGATTATTTTGTATGGATTCTATTCTTATTGCCAATTTGATATACCCATTATAACTGCCATATTTTAGATGGCAAAAATGCATATATATTTTTTCGTGTATTCGAAATTAATTCACTAATTATAAATACATTCGTAATTACAAAATTTGACCATCTTTTTTTCATATACAAATCTGTTTTTGCATTCAGAAATCATTTTATACTATCATAATACTTTTGTAAAATGAAAATATATTTGGATTACAGAAAATATCTTGACGTTTTTTAATCTGCAAAAGTTTGATTAAAACAGCGAGGCAAAATATGGAGAAAACAATTATTGTTTATGGTAGCTCAACAGGAAACACTGAAATATTGGCTGAAGAGATCAAAGGTACTTTAGAAAAGTATGATGGGAAGGTCAAGCTGATGGAGGTCACAGATCTGCATCCAACCGATTTGGCCAACTACGATACAATCCTCTTAGGATGTTCAACGTGGGGAGATGGAGAATTACAGGATGACTTTATTCCATTCGAAGAAGAGATGGAGGGTGTAGACCTTAAGGGTAAAAAAGCTGCTTGCTTTGGGCCGGGAGATTCCACTTTTCCTCTATTTTGCAATGCAGTGGACCTCCTGGAAGAAAAGTTGAAAAGTTGTGGTGCACAAATCATTGTTGAAGGTTTGAAGATTGATGGAGATGTGGATTATCAGCTTGACAAAGCAGAAGAATGGGCAAATGAAGTCGCACAAGCAGTAAGTGTGTGACCTGTTGTTAGAATGAGAGGATTGATAGTTTGGTGGCAACAAGAAAATTATCAAATCCTCTACTTCGACATAAGTTAGAGCTTTAATTCTCTTAGAGCGTGTCTTAAAATTCAATTTAATTATACAATTGGGATAGGACTCATGTATTTGGACTAAAAAACGGTAGAATTGAACCGTTAAATGTCTAAAGTTTAAATTTTAACCATGATGTCTAATGCATTTGATATTATGCATCGAGCTAATATGTTAGATATAATTAATTTACTGAGTGACCTTAAGATCAACAATGCGTACTATCCAAATGTAGAAATGATTTGAATTTTAAGACAGCCTCTTAAGGTCAATATGAACAAAAATAACTTGAATAAGATGAAAGGAATGCAGCAATATCAACACTTGTAAATTTTTAGAAAAGCTGATGAAGCGATAATGAAAATAAGTCCTAAAAATGATGCGATGTTGCTAAAGGTGTTCACTGCAACCATTCCAATCACTTTTTTGCTGTCAATCATTTTTTAAGACATCGTCATTTGTTGCTGAAGCTTATGGTATTATTTACCTCTTTTTCATATTCTCTTTTCTTACTGGCAGGTGTGCGCTATAAGCGTACACCAAAACAGGAAGTAAACTATCCCTCCCTGCCTCCTTCGGAGTCGAGGAATTGAAACTCAAAAGATGACGGTAGCAGGCTGTATCAAAAGTCACCTCAGTTCTACAATTGGAAAAGTTTATTATACTATTGGGTTACTTTTGGTGATGTATTTCAGAATGATTGCTCGCCTATATTTAAACTTGATATTGGTTAATACACAATTGTAGAACTAATATTAGTTTGGAGACTGCTTGCGTAGGATCAATTTTATATTCACGTATTAAAGACCAGTTTCTTTGGCAGTTTGCCTTAACCACTCATAAGGAAACTTATCCCAAAGAGAGTCTTCAAGAATAAATTAGGGATGAGGTGACATAAATTAGTATTGTTATGTTGATTACATAAAAACGAATACATGAGAGATTCTCTAACGTTTAATAGATGACACATGAAGAACATTCTATATCTCTTAGCTTAACCTATGAGTTCTTCGACTTTTGAACTACCATTTTTTCTTTGGATATAACGTTCGCATTGTTGTAATCTATCATATCCCAGCATAATACCGAGAATAAAATCTTCTTCATCAGTATACTGTGACAGCTTTTTATTCCCAATATTATTTATAACTCGGATGCATTTCTCGTTTCCAAAGAACACGTTTATATTTTTTTCCCCAACGGGATGGATGATATATGGTATATCTTTTTTTTGAAGTGTTGCGGTTATATCATTCAGAAACCTAATATGAGTCGTATGCAAAATCAGATCACGAAGGCCTTTTTGAAATTCATAAATATGATGCATGAACACCTGCATATTTCCGTCTAAACTTCTTTTTAGTAATTTTTCTGTTGACTTATTCAATTGAATACACCTCAATAATCGGTTAGCTTTCCAGGTACAATATTTTTAGGAAATGGGATGATCTTACAGATATTCATTTACCATAATCCCTCATTCCTTTTCTCTTCTTTTCTCTTTAAGAAAATATGTTTTCCCAGATGGGGGGTTTGTACCGCCTCCAGAGCAACACCATCTATTGAACAAAAACTGTATTTCCCCAGCAGGAATGGAGGCTCACAAATAGTCTCCGAATCATGGCTGGTCTTCTACTACGGATCTGTATCACTTTTACTACAAGGGGAGTGCGGAGAGTCACGAATGCCCCGACCCTCAAGTCGGGGATGAAGTGAACCCTAGCCTCTTTTTGTTTTCGATTTAAATCTCTAAATCGTCATTTCTTTGTAAATTGATTGGAAATCGGACATGGGCCCGATAGCAAAGTTTCAATAACTTAGATCAAGGAAACCTCGTTAAAGGGCACTGTAAATTATCCCCAAATAATCGGGCGGGCGGCCGCCCGCAATTTGATTTTAACGCTTGGTTAAAGCAGATTGAACGTAGTTTCAAATATATTCACCAGTTCCCGTTCGGCATTCATAAATATATCGTTATCATGAGTAATATTTTCGGGCATATTTAATATTTTCGCATATCCAAAAACTTTTTTCAAGCCCCAATATTTGTGACCATAGTGAAATTAAGAAATTATTTATAGGAGTATACAAAACCCCGAGAAAAAGAAGTAAAAGCAAAAAACAGTTAAAAAGTAGGACAGGCCAAAATCAAATTGCGTGCGGCCACCCCGCCCTTCACAGGCTGTCCGGTAATTACCGATAGTAATAATGTCATAATCGTCCGTTTTTATTCTCTCTTTAGAGGATTTCGATTTACCTCTTATTTTTTTCTTCGCAAGAATTTTCCCTCAACCATTTCCTGAGAATTTCTCTTACTGATCTCTCTTTTTGACTTCTTTTGATCATTATTTTCTTACTTCAAGGATAGCTTTCGCTATCCTTAAAATACTCCTTTCCTTTTCAATGTCCTCAGTTGATGCAGATTATAACAAAAAGCAGTAAACAACATCTTCATATTCACCCTTTCGACAGTGGTAACAAGAACCGTTCCTGAACTAAATACGTTTTTCGTTACTGCATAAACTCTTTCCCCTGGCACTCTCTTTAAACTAATCCTCTTGTTTCGGATTATATCCCTTATTCCCAATGGATGTCCTCTAACTGCTCTTTTCATTGTTGCGGCAAAACCTTTTGCTTCTGCTCCAAAGTATCCTGTATCCCTGTAAACCACTTCGTTTTCCTCAGACAAATCAACTTGGGAATCATGAACTAACGCTGTTGTTGTTTTGAATCTTCGGATCAGTTCATAATCTCTGTCTATTATGCTATGAAGTTTGTAGCCAAAATATAACTTACTTCCCTTCTTTGTCCATGTTCCATCTCTACTTCTTCTTGTTTTTGCTTCATTTCCTCTTGGTTTGTCAGCTTTAGCATGTTCTGGATCTGAATGAATAAAAGTAGCATCCTGGATCATTCCTTTTTTGATTTTCAAACCATGAGAATCAAGTTGACTTTGTAACTCGTCCCAGATTTCCTCTTCCTTCTCGTTATCGATAATTCCCTTCCTGAACAACCAGACAGTGGTACTGTCTGGGATATAATCAGGAAAGCCGAGAAAATTCCTGAAAGAGAGGCGGTCAATACAATGCTTCTCAAGCTCTGGATCAGAAAGACCATGCCATTGCTGCAAAACAAGCATCTTAAACATTACAATGACATCAGCTTCAGGCCTGCCGCCTGAAGCGGTTTTGTTTACATACATAGGTTCTAAAATCAAACGAAAACGTTTCCAGCCGATTAAGGATTCAAGTTCAGAAAGGTTATCTCCAACCAATTGAATGTGTTTGTATTTTTCTTTAAGAGCAAAATCAGTAAAGGTTTTCATAAATGAAAGGTAATTTAGTGAGATTTAAATACCTCTTAATGTGCAAGCTAAGAGGAGTTTATCGAAATTCTCTATACATGTAGACATTGTAGGTTCTCTGATCTTGATTTTCATCATCGACAAAATTCTGCCACACTATTATGTTATCGTAAATAGCTGGTTCACTCCCCGTCCTGTAGTTACTATCACCTGTTATCTTTAGGACTTACGCACTTGAAATGCCGAAAACTTCATGTCATTAGAAATATAATTATTCCTTGTTTATTCTCCAAAAACGTATGGAGTTATGAACATAAATCCACCCAGGTGTTCCGACATTATCTACATTGATTTTCTCATTGCAGCTTCTAACGTTTTTAGTTGCACTGAAGCTGCTCGATGTTATCCAAACGTAGTTAATGCTCCTTCCCATGACGCTTTCACTCGTTGCCTTCAAAGGCAACCTCCGGACACGGAAGCGTTATGGGAAGAAGTAAAAAATCATGTAAAGCCTGAAGGAGGCTTTCTAATTGCTGACGATTCAACATTAGATAAACCATACGCAAAAGAAATGGTTTTTGTTCGTCGTATGTGGAGTGGAAAACATCATCGTACCGTAAAAGGGATAGGTCTAGTTACCTTAGTTTGGACAGACGGTTCAACCGTTATACCTATCGATTTTCGAATTTACAACATTGATGTCGACGACAAAACAAAGAATGACCATTTCCTCGATATGCTTGAAAAGCCGAAGAACGTGGTTTTGATCCTGAATTCGTTTTGTTTGATACATGGTATGCAAGTGTGAAAAACCTTAAAGCTATAAGGAAGAAAGAATGGCACTTCCTTACAAGGCTAAAAAGCAACCGTTTGGTAAATCCTGACAACAAGGGAAATGTGCCACTTGAAACAGTAGAAATTCCTCCCAAAGGGCTTGTGGTTCACCTCAGAGCATATGGATTTGTAAAGGTTTTTAGGATAGTTTCAAAAGATGGAGACACGCAACACTGGGTTACAGATGTGCAAGATATGGATGAAGCAAAAACGTGAAGAGTTGGCAAAAAAGTCATGGAAAATTGAGGAATACCATAGAGGGATAAAACAGTTCTGTGGTGTTGAAAAATGTCAGGCAAGAAAGGAAGAGTCACAAAGAGCACATATAATGTTCTCATTAAGAGCCTTCCTTAGACTGGAATTACAGAGGGTAAAATGTGGAATATCCTGGTTTGAAAGTGCCATGAAAATTAGAAGAGTTGCAGTGACTGTATATTTAAATAATCCTCTGTACACAGTAAATTAATCCAGATATTTTGTAAGTTATTAAAAACGATATGTTAAGACCCAACTGCGTAACTCCTATACTATTAGGTTTGATCTCTATATATTTGTCAAATTAATCCTCCTACACTATTTTTTATAAAAAATAACTAATGCCTATTACACAGGCTGGAAATAATGGCTGGAAGTGCGGAAGTGCTTTACAATCCCTCAGGTTATTCGACTGAAATAAACTTATTTATATCTCAGAATGCAGTTGTAAAAGATGATAGACAATGAATCCTGACATTATCATCCGCAGTTTTATAGCAGCAGTTATTTTCTCGCTTATAGCAGTGATTCTGGAAGCAGCTTACCACGGGCTGCGTACCGCGAATTATTCAATTGCCAGTCCTTTTGCCAGTACGTTTATAAACAACCCTTTAAATTACGCAATAATCGCTCTGATATTTATTTCCAGCTTTGTGATAACTTTTAACACGATATCTAAAAGCGAAAGGGCATAAAAGACGGATCACATCTGACTGAAGGGTACATTAGCCTTGAGAGGTTATTGAAAGGTTTGATTGAGGTCGCCTTTACTTTTCATATCAAGTATTTATAAAAGCTACAGTGGCTTACAATCTTCCATACTTCTTGTGAGCCTGTCTTTTGTTATTTGCATGGCGGTAGTCTCAGCTATTTTTGAGTAAAAAATAGTTTAACAGATCATGGGTGTGCGATTTGCATTTTTTTTACTCCAGGCCGGGCCAGCTCATCTACACCTGGCGCGGCATAAGAACAGGCGGGAGAGACACTTCAGGTAGCCCTGAATTGAATCTCTCATTTAGTTAACCAAACCTGCCAATTATCGCTTTTCCGGGGTTTTCTGATTTTATACCCCGTTCTATAACGAAAAGGGCTTTTTCCTTAAGTTTCAAGCTGAAAGGTTATACAAATAGATGTTTCTTTCTTCCTGGTATTCCGGATCACTGCGTGAATCTATGTATACAATTTTATCGTCGTAAATTGCAGGCTCTCTTGCATAAGTGCTGTTAGTAATACGAGTTGTCTCATTGGTTAAGATATTGTACATATAAATATCACCCGACGGGTTGTTTCCTGCCCTGTATGCACTTTCCCACACTATTCTATCACCATATACATCTGGACTGGTCGAGTTGCCATCAAAAGTGACCTGACGTGTTTCATGCTTGGCAATATCTCGCATATAGATATTCATTGATCCGTTTTGGGATTCTACCCACACGACAATGTCTCCGTAGATTTTACCGTCCTGTGCTGTACCACTTCTGCCGATGTCACTTACTCTCTTTGTGGGTATGTCGTATATGGAAATGTTTGTACTCCGCTCGCTTGAATTTACCCGATTTGCCTGTGTCCATACAATCTTATTTTCGTAGATAGAAGAACCAAAGTGAGCATGCTTATATGGAGTTAGTTGAACTTCTTTATGGGTGCTGAGATTGTATAAATATAAACTGTTATACTGGGCATTTTGATAAGAGGCAGGCTGACAGTCCTCATATTTTGACCTTACAAACACAAGATTATCCCCGTAGATCGCTGGTGTATTAGCGCCTTCTATGTTAATTTCTTTGCCAGTGGAAATGTTATACACAATTACCTTTTCTTCGTCCCACCATGTAATTTTATCCCCCTGAATAGATGGACTAGTTCCCACATGCCCTAGCCCGGTTATCTTTCCAGTAGTCAGGTTATACATACCCGCTGAGTTAGTAGCAGTCTCAGCCAATGTAACAATGTTGCCATAGATTGATGTACCCAGTGTTAGTCTCGAACCTATGATCATAGTCTCTTTGCCAGCGTTTGCTATTGATGTAAAGCTTATTAGAAAAATCAAAGCCAGTGCTAGATGTATTATTTTGTTTCCCACATTAATCCCCATAAAGGATGTAATACTGGAAAACTACATCAACATTACTGCTCATTAGCAATATGGGGGAAAAAGAAAGAAAAAAGAACACAGGAAACTACTTACTTTTTCAGCATCCAGTTATTGCTTTCCGGATAGGCTCTATGTTAGGCCGGCATTATTTGTAATTATTTTCATTTCAACTATCAGTTACTGATTGTGTTTTTCATTTTTGTTTGAATTGGCAGTTGTGTTTTTGACAACTCTAAATTATCGTCATATTTCGAGTATCCAGCCAATAACAGGTTAAAATTCAAAGGAAAGAGTAAAAATTATTGAAAAACGGTCAGTAATAATATTTTTTTAATGAGGGGCGGTGAGGGTAAATAAATGGCAAATAAGGAAAGGTTGCATCCAATACCTTTAGTGTTGATAGCATTATTTTTCTTATTTTTGGTTTCAAACTCGGCTGTAACGTTAGCTGCCCAGGAAATCAGGCTCTCAGAGGATATTGGAGTGAATGGAGAGACTTCTATTTACGGTGATAAAGTGGTGTGGTCATATTGGGACAAAATTCATCTTTATGACTTAAAAACCGGAAATGATACTATAATTACTACGCCTGAACATTATTATGCATCACATCCTGCTATCTATGATAATAAAATTGTATTCTGTATTTGTAATTATAATGAGAACCCAGTTAGGTACAGACTTTACGTGTATGATATACTTAATTCTACAAGTTCGCTAATCGCAGAGAATTTGTCCCATTGTGTTCCTGATATTTACGGTGATAGAATTGTGTGGGCTGAGGAGCGCAACTACAAGACCGGTGTCTATATGTACAACATTTCCACTCAGATGAAAACTCAGATAACCACAAGCGGATCTGCAAGTAACCCTTCGATATATGAAAACAAAATAGTATGGGTGGGTTACGGGGACAATGGAACTATTACAGATAGAAATAACAATTCCATTAGCATAGATAGTATTTGCATTTATGACCTTTCCACTAAGAAGGAAACTATGATCAGCACTGGCGGAAGAGCATATGCTCCCGTGATCTACGGTGACAGGATAGTATGGCAGGATAGTCGCAATTCAGACTTTACTAAGGGAAGAGGAGATGTCTACATGTATAACCTCTCAACTGAGAAAGAAAGCCGGATCTCTTACAGTGGGCAGTCCTCGTTAGGTTCGTCTCCAGCTATCTATGGTGATAGGATAGTGTGGCAGGACCACCGCAACGGAAAATACAATATTTACATGTACAATCTTTCAACTCAGAAGGAGACTCAGATTACCACCAGTGGAAGTGCAATGGGACCTGATATCTACGGAGATAGGATAGTGTATAGGGATAATCGTCAAAGATTGCCCCCTGGTGATGGTTATTTTAGTGATGTCTATGTGTATGATCTCACTGCTGGACCCATAGAACCACAAGCTGGGTTTGCATCCAATGTGACTTCCGGGATAGCACCTCTAACGGTATTATTCACCGATACTAGCACTGGTGGAGTTCCAACTTCCTGGCATTGGGACACTGGTGACGGTATTTGCTCAACACATGCCATGAATGCAACACATACGTTTACAAAGCCAGGGGTGTATAACGTTACTTTAACAGTTGAAAATGAAGCAGGCAATAGTGCGGTAACGAAACCGAATTATATTACTGTAACTCCCCCACAACCACCAGTGGCAGATTTTTATGCTAATGTAACCTCTGGAAAAGCACCTCTAATGGTGTCTTTCTATGGTAGAATTATTGGCAAAGCTACAAGTAAAGGCGACGAACCTATTTCCTGGTATTGGGATTTTGGCGAAGGCATTTATTCAAAACACACCACGAATGCAATCCACACATTTACAAAACCAGGTATTTACACAGTAAATCTTACCGTAGGAAATTTTGTGGGTAATAGTACAGCGACAAAGCCAAATTACATAGTCGTTATCGATCCAAAAGCTCCCGATGCAAATTTTAGTAGTAATATTATCGAGGGTTATCTTCCCCTGACAGTACAGTTTAATGACACTTCTCAAAATGCAACGTCAAGGGTATGGGACTTCGACAATAATGGAAAAACAGACTCAACCGATGTAAATCCTGCTTATACATTTACAACACCAGGAATCCATACTGTTAACCTGACAGTAAGAAATGCTTACGGCACTACCTCAAAAACTGATACAATAATTGTACTTACAGAAAATGAGATCCGGATTACAACCAGCGAATTAGCATCCTATCCTGATATCTATGGTAATAGAATAGTATGGCAAGACCTTCGCAACGGAAACTACGATATCTACATGTACGATCTTTCCACTTCCAGGGAAACCAGGATTACTGCTAATGAATCAAATCAGACATATCCTTCACTCTACTGTGATAGAATAGTATGGCAAGATGATCGTAATGGACAGTATGATATCT
The DNA here is from genome assembly GCF_000007345.1 of Methanosarcina acetivorans C2A. Classification (NCBI taxonomy): domain Archaea; kingdom Methanobacteriati; phylum Methanobacteriota; class Methanomicrobia; order Methanosarcinales; family Methanosarcinaceae; genus Methanosarcina; species Methanosarcina acetivorans. The sequence continues at coordinate 3,370,386 of NC_003552.1, forward strand.
ATATGTACAATATATCTACTTCCAAAGAAACTCAAATAAGCACTAGCGGGCGCGCTCAGAGACCTAAAATATATGGTGACAGGATAATGTGGATGGATTATCGAACTAGAAATGAAGGTATTTACGTGCACGACCTATCCACTTCTAAGGAAACTCGGATAATTTCAAAAGGAATACCTCAATATATTAATATGCAAGGTAACTTGATAGTCTGGCATGATCTTCGATACATAAGTCCGGATATTTACATGTACGATCTCTCCACTTCCAAGGAAACTCAAATAACCTCCAATGGAGAAGCAACATTTCCTAACGTCTATGGTAACAGGATAGTGTGGCAAGAGTGGAGAGAAGATGTCACCACCGATATCTACATGTACGATTTATCCACTTCCAAGAAGACTCAGATTACTACCAATAAATCAAGTCAATACTATCCTGCTATTTATGGTAATAAGATAGTGTGGCGGCAAGGGTATGATATCTACATGTACGATCTCTCCACTCAGAAGGAGACTCGAGTCACTGCCAGTGGAAGTGCAACGGAACCTGATATCTACGGAGACAGGATTGTATATAGGAAGTATAGTCATCATAGATTACCCCTTGATGGTGTTTTTTTTAGTGATATCTATATGTATGATCTCACTGCTAGACCCATAGAGCCATAAGCTGGATTTACATCCAATGTAACTCTGGAACAACACCTCTAACGGTGTTATTTGCTGCTACAAGTAAAGGCAGAGCTACAGGTGAAGTCGAAGCACCTACATCCTGGTATTGGGATTTTGGCGATGGTATCAATTCAAAGGATGCCATGAATACGACCCACACGTTTACGAAACCAGGAAATTATACAGTAGGTCTAACTGTAGAAAATGCCGCAGGGAACAGTACAGCGATAAAGCCGGGTTACATAGTTGTTACCGATCCAAGCACTCCGGTTGCAAACTTCAGTAGCAATGTTACAGAGGGTTGTATCCTTTGACAGTATAGTCTTATGATCTTTCCCAGAAAGCAGCTTCAAGGTACAGATGATGCTATTCGGATCCTGGAGAAACACATTCATAAGACTGATTATAAGATGGGAAATAAAATTGAGAATTAGCTTGCTATGCTTCATTTTGCATGCGCATGGATAGCACTAAGAGCAGCAGGACTTTTCGAATAGGCGTTTATTATGCGAAGCTGGATAAGGCAGTTAGTATCCAGACAAACACGGCCGGTAGGAAAAAGCTCAGACATATAATTATCATGGATTTGTGCATACTCACAGTATGCACAATCATGCCATCTACAATAAGGAGATACAGCTCGTAAATTAAAGCGACCGGGGTGATAAAAGGAACCGCTGAAAATATCAATGCAGCACTCGCATATAACGATAGCCTTAAAGTGCCTTCTAAATTTCCCGTTCCTCCCATTGCCTTATAAAGAAAATTGGCTACTAGAGCCTGGAGGATAAAAGAAGTGAATATTGCAAGAAGGACTGCTCCCAAAAGCGCGGAAAGAACGCCTAAATCCGAATAGCTGGATTCGGAACCGTATATTGTTAATATGCTGAAGGAGGCAAGTACAGATAAAAGCCAGGAAATGACGTAGTTGATTGCTGCAAAAGTTAGTGGCTCGGCATATCCTCCGGCCGATGGCATTTTCCAGTAAAATTCAGCTGGTTTAAGTACAACCTCTTTCCAGGTTTTGATGTACTCCATAACAATTCTACTGTGAAATATGTATAAGTTTAATATAAAGTTATCACAAAATTAACCAAGTTCTGTCAAATATATAATCGGATACAAAGTTACACTGGTATGCTTACTAAGCCTCTTTTTCTCATCTCGTTGATGCGTAGGTCTCACTGTAAAAACCTATGGCCTCACAACTCTCCGCGGGTATATAAACGGGGAGGAAATGGGAACAAGTCAGGTTTTTTGATTTTACTCTGAAGTTCACCTTGATCCTTTCAATATGGAAAGCCGGTCTTGAATTGATTTTTGATGTTCCTCTTCACTCGAGGAAGGATCCTTTAAAGAAACCCAGATTTCGCAGGGAATTTGCGAACAATCGCCGCAATTTTGATAACCTTTTTCCTTAACGCAAGCGTAAACAGGGCAAACATCAGCGCCAATATACTGAGTCCAGTAAACCTTGCCTTCAAGTGCATCACAACCGGCACATTCGTCATTCAGATGAGGACATCCTCCACAATTTGCTCCACATACACAAATCATCTTATACCTCCTTAATAAACTTCAGTATATTATATGCAAATTTCGGCAGTTAAGGCGAGTAAATGATTATGTTATTCAAAATGTTGAGCACATTTAAAAAACCCTTTGAATATCATTACTGTTTTATTCACCTTTAGAGATTTGAATGCGAAAAAATACATAGCCATATTAAGAATACAGTTAAATTCGACATAAGAAGAGTAAGAGGGTAGAGCAAGAAAATGTGTTCACTCCCTAACTTCGGCAGATCAACTTTTGGTGCTTACAGAAATACAAAATAGAGTTCGAAATAGAAACTCATTTGGATGATATTTTTAATGAAAAAATTGTCAAATTAGATCAGAGATATTAAGACCTAATTTGAGACCTTCTTCAGGTGACATTTTTCTCGTTAGTAGTTGTATATATATTTATTATACCATATAATATGTGAATATGTGAATATATGAAAATTAATGAAATTTACCTGGAATCATCATTGAATATTATTGAGATATTTAATATATTCGCAAATATATTAACCAATTATCTTTTCGAAGTAATTAAGTTTGAGGCACATAACTTAATTCTTATTCTAAATTTTTATAAAATTGTAGGTACACACATATATATACATATAATTAATATTTATTGACTTTGGATTCTTGTTCTACATTGAGTATAATATACTGGATAATTTTCTTCTTTTAAAAATTAAGTTTACTACCTCGTAACTCAAATATTGTTGTTTTATCCCTCTATTTCTTTAGTGTATGTAAAAAATATTTACTGTGTTGGCTATAAATAGAGGGATATATGTATAAATTAATTCTAAATAGTAGAGTATTATAAGAATCATTTAATAGTATGTATCATATGTTTTACAGAGAGTATGTTTACAAATAATGTAGGTTTTGCAGAAAGGATATTAATAAATAATGTAGCGGTGGTGCAATAAGGAATGAAATTATCCAAGGGCGTAAACTTCTTATTTTTGTCAATGTTCTTACTTTTATTTCTTGGAAGTACGGCATCAGCAACAAACATTGAGATCAGTGGTCAAACACAAAGCCAAGTTTTAGAGGGTCAGGTAATAAATTACACATTAACAGTAAGCAATATTCCATCAGCTGCAGATTACATCTCTTTTGACACTGATCTGGTTAAAACTGGTAATTTCCATTTATATAATTTCACAAATTTGAACATTACAAGTGATAATAACAAATTTGATCTTCCAGTTAATGAAAGCACAAAATCGATTATTGTTAATATTCATGGGCAAATCCCGCAAATAACCGAAAAGACACAGTATGGCAGAGTAACACTCATAACATATAAGCAAAGTACGGGTTATGCTTATGATAGGATAACACTCACAAATAGTAATGGAGATCTGATCGAAAGCGTGGAAACACGCCCCTTCGAAATCTCAAACCCGGAAGTTGAATCATTCCGAGAACAGATGAATAAAATAGATGATCCTTTTTTCAAGAACTATCTGCAGGACCTTCATGATAAAGGGCTTGTTACAGAATCAAAAACACTTGCTGACCATCTGACTGAAAATGATAAATGGCCTTCATACTGGTGGCTTATCCTGGGCGCAATTATAGGTCTTATAATCGGTGTTATAATCGGTGTTAGAATTAAAAATGGAAGTGAAGAGGAGGTCTTGAATGACGGAAGCTTTTAAGTGTCCCACAGACCTAACAATTTTGGGTCTTGGAGGATGTGGAAAAAAACTTGCTCGTGAAATATGCAGTTATGATTGGTTACTTCACGAATACTCCAAGGGTATGAACAGGCTTCGGATTTTCACTATGGATACGGATGCCAGTGAGCGTTTTCAGGATAAAAAATTGGAAACAGATATTATGGAGAAAGTAAATAAGTTGAATGGAACAGGAAACATCCTGTTTCAGTCCTACTTTCTACCATACCTTGCAAGTGTTGAACATGTAGCCGATTTAACCAGTTCTAAAGTTTTAGCAAGCATAAAAGATTCCCAATCTGTTACTGCAAATACGTGGTGGTTGCACGATCCCGAAAATGGAATTACTTTCAAGGATCTGAAAAATATTGATCCTTACCTCAAGGATGATTTCGGGGGTGGTGTTCATCGCAGAAGAGCTATTTCGAAAGCTATTCTATATAAAGTTTTGAATGAAGGGCAATCGAATGGGTTTCCGTCATTTTCATCTCCAGGAGATGTAGCCATGATAGTAGGGATAGGGGGAGGTAGTGGCTCTGGAATGTTCATAGACCTTGCAAGATATATAAAAAAAGGACGGGATAATAAAATCTATCTATTTGCAGTGCTTCCGACAACAAAAGAAGGAGTAAAAGAACAGCTTAATGCTGCCATTTCTATTACTGAGCTTGAATACTTAAATGTGCTTCAAGAGGAGGGACTTTTCGATCATGTAATTTTTACATCCCTGGGCCCTACGGAATATGCCAATGGGCAGCAGGAGTTAAAAGAAGTACGTGACTTTGATTCAGTCTTCCCGCAGATTCTTCTGAACTTCTTTTATATAGAGAAAGGTGATCTCCAAGTCAGTGATACCAGAAAATTCTATTCATCTTTTATTTTTGCCGATTCGCATATAATCGAATATCCCGTGGAAGAACTTAGGAAATTAAAGAAGCAGTACAGCCAGATTGTTGATGAATTGGGAGAGATCGTTACTGCCAGGAAAGCTGTAAATGAGGAAATAGAAAAACTCCTTAGTAGTTTTAATATCAGTGGAGAGTCCATTCCAACTGAGGAAGTATTTGAGGTCATGAAAAAGGAGTATAAAAACATTGAAATGGTATGGACAAACAACATCGCAGAACTGCTTAACTATCACAGTGTGGTAAAAATAAAGGACTTCATTCAATATAATGTTTCGGATGTTCAATTTGATCAGATCAAAACATATAATGACTTAACATCCTATATTTCACGAGTCAAGTATTGTACTCAAGGTGTCGAACAATATAAAATCAAAGATGAAATCGATAAAAAATTATCTACCTTGATTCCATCAGCTCTTGAGACTCTGGAAAATACTGCAAGTTTATTCAAACGGGTTTCATTTGTTGGGACTGAAGAGTGCAGGTCCGTAATGATTGATATCCTGAAGGGAAAACTGGAAATCTCTTCTCTTGTTGGATCGATGAAAGCCAGGAATCAGGAAATCCAAGCTCTGGACACGAAGCTAAAGGCGACTGAGCAGAAGATAGGTGAGTTGGATTCTCTATCCAGCAATGTTGAAGATAAAATTGAACAGATATTAAATGACATAGATAGTGACCTTGCATCCTATGTACAAATCACAAAGAATATCAAAGCCCTCCCGACTTTCGAAAAAGAATTGAAGAATAAATCAGATGACTATATAAATAAATTAAAAAGTGGAAAGGTTAAAGAGAAAAAGAAAGATAACTGGTATTTATCTGCTGGCAGAAAACAACTTAGGGAAGAAATTGATAATTATTCAAGTGAGATCAAACTTGATTTTAATAGCTTAAATAAGTTTATGGATGCAGTTACTGATTATTATTATTATGATTATATGCTCGAAGAAATTGAAAAGTTCAGCGTAAAAACGTTTTTAATGGGAAACAAACAGGCACTAAAAAGCAGGTATATTCAAGGAAAGGGAAAAGCAGAAGAATATATCAATTTAAATAAAAGGGATTGGGGAATTGTTATCGCTCCTCCCTTTGAAATAATTATACCTGATAATTTTTTGATTTTAGGACTCATGAAAAAGGCAGTTGAACTTATAGAACAAATCTATAACCCAATATACAGAGATCTAAATAATGACAGTCTTAACATTGAAAAACTGAAAGAAATATGCGAATCCGGTGACAGGGTAATAATTAGAAAGTCTTTGAGAGAATATCTAAGAGATCTTTACTTAAATGCTGCTGGTTACTTCAAAAAGAAGCAAGAGCTAAATAAATCCAAAGAAGATCTGGAAGTAGAACTCAGAGAAAAGAATCTTCTTTTAAATATGCTTGAAAATGTCGATGCCGCCAAGAACGAAACATTTTCAATCCGAAGAGATTACGGTCAGCATTATGATATATTCCACACACTATTTGAGAACATCAATCAAAAAAGAGATGTTGAGACGACAAGTGGAATATACAAATCCAAACTTGGAAGTGTCAACCCCAAGATATTGTCTCTTGTGGAAGAAGGGTCTAATATGAGTAACCTTGACAAGGACGTAGACGGGACATCAGAACTTAATAAACTCATAAACCTCGCAAAATCCAAATATTACAACTTGTTTGAAAATAGAAATCTTGGCGTAAATTCTTTAACGATTCCAATTACAGAGACCGAGAAGTGGAATTTTGATAAAGCTGCTGTAGTTGTATCATCTACTTCCAGCTATGTACGTTCTGAACTCATGAAAAGTACTATTGAGGAAGACATTATCTTTAAGAACATGTCTCTGAGAAGTCGCAACGATTCCCGTTGTACTGCTCATGAATATACAAGACCCTGGGAGATTGTTCTGACATTTTTTGCAGCATCAAGTTTTCTTGACAACATTTATCCACTGGTGGCCGGAGGAGGTTACTGGGAAATTTATGCAAAAAATAAGGAAAATATACTACATCATGTCCTGAAACTTCAGGATGGAAAATATATAACTCGAAACGCCCTCTTAAGCTCAAAAAACGCAGGAAGAATTGCACAAAATATAGATCAAAAGGGGCTTAAGGAAATCAAAGACCTTTATGAAATAAAGTCATTAAAGGGGGCTTTGGGGCTTGAAAATAAGCAATAATTTGGTCTTAGAAGTGGTTTTGGTTTTAGTTGGGGTCCTCCTATCCATTATTTTTTTAGATATTAGTGAGCTCTACTGGAAATCAGATTCTCACTGGCTTATACAGTTAATTCTCAGCTTCATAGTATCGTCCTTAATTTTCGGTGCAATCGGAATGGTTCTTGAGCGAAACTCAAGGACCGGAGGAATTTTTTTACTTGCAGTATTCTTATCAATTACATATGTCCTTTATGAAAGAGGATTCTTATTGAGTATATATGGTATCTATGGGTTCATACTTGGAATGTTAGAAGGTGGATACTTAAGTTTTTACTCCTACTTTAACAATCGATTTGACAACCTTGCGATATATTCACGTAGATTCGTCACATACTTTTGTGTATTAACCTTATTGTATCTTGCTTTTATCAATCTAGAGTATTTTCAAGAAATTTCACAGTTCAGTGCAAGTGATACAGACAAGCTTTTTAAAACTATAATTATGGTTGGATCTTTAGTTGCATTTTCTTTCCTTCTGAGAGCGACCATTCGTGGCATAAGGGCTTATGATGTATTCATATATGGTCCTTCGGGATCAGGAAAATCATTGTTATTGCTTGCTATTTACAAACAGTTTATTTCATTTTATAGTGGCAAGAGAAATGAATTTATTCTGTCGGAGGGGAATAAAGAGGATTTAAAGATTGAAAGTATGCTTATCGCTTTAGAAAATGGAGAACTTCCAAAAAGCAACCTTCGGACAGACCTGGCAATGTATAAATTGTCAGGCAAAAATAGATTAAAACCCGTAGGAATTACATTTGTAGATTACGGGGGAGAGCATACAGATAATTTTGACAAAGTACGGTATAAGGAAACAATTGAAGGACTGCGCAAACTCTTTTATTCAGATGCCTCTTACCTGAAAAAAATACTGGAAAATGCAGGTACTACTTCTGAAGTGGACGAAATACTGAGACAATATGTAGGTACTCCCAAACTGAATAAAATTCTGGGGGATACAGACGCTTCAGAAATAAAGAAAATGTATGGTAATGATAACACACGACGCACTGAAAAAGATATAACTAAATCGAAAAAGAGCCTGATCTCTCTACTGAATAAAAAACTGGATGGATTGGAAAAAAAACTGGGAGATTTGGACGGTATACAGGACCTGCAAGATTATCATCAAAATGAATTTGCAGAGTATGTAGACAAAATCATTTTTGCTTGTGTATATAAAAGGTTTGAAAGTGCAGGGAAAATCATTTTTTTGGTAGATGGAGATTATGTTGTTGACTTCCATAATGAGAACAATAACGGCAAAAACCATCTAATAAAACTCTTCAGCAATTACTCAGACATAATAAATAAATTTGGGAATGAGAAATCTTACGCGATTGTAGTTACTAAGACTGACAAGTTTGAAAATCTTTCAAATATTCTGGAAAACTCAACTGAAGCCAAGGCGATAGAGCATAAAGTATATGATATGTTCTGCGAGATTCCTACATTCAAAGAAATTGTACATATGTCAAATCGGACGCCGATCTATCTGTACACGGTCAGCGTGGACGCAACCATGGAGCCTCACATAAAGGATGAGGATACAGAAATGCAGCAAAAAAGTCTAAAAATATATCCATGGAGAGTTGGAGAGATTGAAAAATTCAGCTTTTGATCTTGATGTAACTCCAGAGAATTTTGTTTTTAATTCAACAGGCCAGTTGTTAAAAGGCAATGAATATTATGAACAATATACTGAACTGGCTAAGCAGCTTTACGAAAAAAGAAGTGCGTTCTACCTGGAGTTAAGAGATAATGAAATTATTTTTGGGTGCAGTTTGAATGTAAAGGAGAATAGTGGTGGAGAAGAAAGAATAGTATTCATACAGACCTACAATAATTTACCACCACAAGATATTAGTTTAGATATCACTTCAGTAAAAAACGTTTATAAATATATCAAATCTGAGATTATAAATCTTTACTCAAATATGTACCAATTAGTTGGACTATGGGAAGAAAACGACTACATAAATATCAGAGATCGAGCGATAAGCGACGATGCTCTAAAATACACTGCTGATAGGATTAACTCAGGCAAAAAAGTATCTGTTAAGATCTCTGAGCTCAATGTCGGTCTCTCCTTTGTCCTCAAATTAGTTGCTATACTGGGGTACAGATATCCATTAACATTTGATGTTTCTCAATATTCTTCTAATTTTGATGTTTCTGTTAGTCTAACCGAACCAAATCCAGATTTTGAGATCGAAAAATATAGAAAGTACCGGAAAAATAACGTGGAAGAATCGTGGGGTTTTTATAATGATTTGGGTGGAGAATCATTAAAGCATAAAGTTTCGAATCCAGAAAAAAGTACGGCTCCATCATACTCTGTTGATGACAGATTTAAAGTTGAACTCTTTCATAGATTTTCCAACGATGTCTATAACTTGGACTACGGAGTATACAACTCGACAGGCCAGCTGTTAAAAGGCAATGAGCACTTTGAACAATACACGGAACTGGCAAAGCAGCTTGATACAAAAAGAAGTGCTTTTTACCTGGAGTCAAGAGAGGATAAAATTATTTTAGGGTGCGGTTTGAGTGTAAAGGCGGATAATGGTAGAGAAGAAAGAGTTGTGTTCATACATGTCCACAATAATTTACCATCACAGCACAAAATTACTGACTGTGAAATCCAATTTTTGAAGAAGTTCTATGGACGGATTAAGTCTGAGATTAAAACTATTTACTCGAATAAATATCAATTAGTTGGGTTATGGGAAGAAAATGACTACAAAAATATCGAAGATCGGGTTATAAAAGATGATATTCTGATATACACTGCTGGTAGGATCAATTCTGGCAAAAAAGTATCTGTTAAGATTACTGATCTCAGTGCCGGTCTCTCCTTTGTCCTCAAATTAGTTACTCTGCTGGGGCACAGATATCCATTGATGCTTGATGTTTCTCAATATCCTTCAAATTCTGAGGTTTCTGTTAGCCTAATCAAACCAAATCCAGATTTTGAGATCAAAGAAAATGGAGAGTACCGAATAATTAATGCGAAAGAATCGTGGGATTTCTACAAAGAGTTGGGTGAAGAATCAGTTAAAAATAAAACTTCTGGTTTAAAAATAAATAAAAATTCATCAGATTCCGTAAGTCTTATCGTAAAAAAGATATTAAAGACACCATCCGATTATTATAGTTCGGATAAATTTATAGATAATTTTGATGATAGAGAAAAAGTTGAAATATTTAAGAGATTGATTCAAGAAAACTCTAAAACAAAGGGCCTAACTTCTGATGATAGAGACAAAGTCGAAATGTTTAAGAAATTGGTTCAGGAAGACTCTAAAATAAACAATCCAACCAGCAAAGTTCTCACAAACATTTATCACAAAATTAAATCGCCGGAATGTAGGAAAGAGATTTATGAAATATCACTTTCAAACGATGTCTATGTTGAGAATCTCGTTAAGGATCTTCTAAGAGTTATATACAAGGAACATAACAGAGATTTGTTCAATTTACTCTTTGATTATTCCGACAACGAGATTGCACAGGGCTATAAAAAGAGTTCTAAGTACGATTCTTTTAAGAATGAGGTTGAAAAATCACTAAAATACTTAGAAGATTCCGACAAGGTTAACTTTGTAAAATATATTGCGAGTGAAGCACCTTCTAAACCAAAAGCCAGAGGAAAAATCCTGCTAAAAGCTCTGATCGAAGATCTGGTTGAGCGAAAAGGCAATAATGACTTTCTTTCAAAGCTAAGTGAAGAAGAAGCTGAGAACCTGGATAAAATAATCCGGGATTCAAACTACTTAAGTTCAATGAAAAAGATGAAAAAAAGTAAAAGAGACAAGAAAATCAAAATAGCTTCTTATGCTATTATTGCTATTATTTTAGTTTCTATTCTTCTTATGTCTTATTTTGTCTATATTCACCCTGCAGGAATTGATGGAGAGAACAACTCCTCGATAAACAAATCTGAAAATGATTCGATAGATCTGGCGATGACTTCTCAAGGCAATAATACAAATAGTTCAGAGGAAGCTGTATTCTTAGACCGGATAAAAAATCGCATCATCTCCTTGATTTCCTGACACAAGGATAAAAACTCACATTGTCTCCCTGATTTCCTGAGACTGGTTTTTTGATTAGCAGGTAAATAGAACGCATCCGTCAGCTTGCCTGGCGGCCCTTCACCAAAAAGCAGAAAGATTTAAGGAAAAATAAATAAAAGCAGAAGCTTGAAAATGCAGTAAACCAGCAAAAGTAAGCAGAAGTTGTTTACTTCCTGCTTTCGGCAGGTAACTTGTTTTTCTCATAATATTTTTACTGATAGCGTTTTTGCTAGAAAACACATTATTCCTGATACTAGTACATCGATTCCATATATCCTCAATAAACCATGAATAAAAACAAGTGAACACAAATATTTTCAATTCGTGTTTATTCTTGTCCGCTTGTGGTTTTCTCATAGAAAAAACATTAACCAGTGCTGATTTCAAAGTCCAATTCTTCCCATAATTTGGAATCGATGTACTAGACATTATTGCAAAAACGGCTCATTGTTTATATATGTCGTGAGATTTGGGCCATATGTTAACCAGTTACGAACCCGACATATATGCACATAATGTTTGAAAAACGCCATCATTAAAAATACTTAAAATCTAATGTCGACCTGCCGAATATAGGTTACTTATTCTCTTCTTCCCTTTTTTTGACAGGCCGCTTTCCTTCGTCGAGTGGACAGAACAATTAGGTATGGCTAATAAGGTTTGATGGGTCAGAAGATTTATCCCACTTTCCGCAGTAAATTTTCGTATATTCACATTTTTTCCTGCTATCGATTTTCAATAAAAAGTGGATTTATTGGACTTTTATGCAGGAGGTAAAGCAGCTATATGGTGTATCATAGAGACAAAAAAACGATATCATTCAATTTTCACCAAGTTCCATTAAAAGTCCAAATTAATTTGATTTGTTTCAAAAACGCTATCAGGGAAAATATTGATTTTTGAAAAAATACTGCGGAATGTGGGTTTACAGTTCATCCATTTTTTAGTCCTCTTGAGCGAAGCGGAAAGGATCTTGTGCTCCCGAGCGGAACTTATTCCATTACCAGTCCTTTTGTCATTGCAATCATAGACGCCTATTAAACATGGCAGTACTCGCTGTAGTATTCATATCCAGCTTTTTGATAGTCTTAAACACAATACTTAAAAAAGAAAGAACATAAGCAAACAAGGGAAAAAAGAAGACGGGTAAGAAATGTTCAGAGATGAAGAGAGGGCACATACTGCCCTTTATCTAAAACTCTTTCTCAATCATACTTGCCAAAAAGAGCACTTATGCTTTCGCTTGTAACAATGCCTATTATACGGTGCTCGGAATCTATTACGGGGAGTGCGGAAATCGAGTGTTTTTCCATTATTGAGGATGCGTGTTCAATCTTTTCATCCTCATATACGTACTTTACATCCCGCGTTATGATTTCGTCCAGCTCGTTGATTTTGCATGCCACTGCTTTTGTGATATCCCAGGATGTGACTATGCCTTCGAGTTTTCCGTCCTCTGAGATGACCGGCAGGTGGCTTACGCATTCTTTTACCATGAGCTTTGAGGAGTGTTCGATGGTTTCGTCTCTCGATACCGTATAGAAGTTCCGGTTCATGACATCGCTGACAAGGATGTGCGAGAGGAAGCTCCTTAGCAGGTAGCTCAGCTGTCCTTCTTCAAGCAGGAACGCATCGTGCCCGTGCTGGGATCTGATTTCTTCATATCTGGCATCGACTCCGTTTGCAGTAAGAGCCGATACGATTTCCTGGGACTGGTAAGGGGGATAGAGCCAGTCTGAAGATATGGAAATTACAAGGTATTTTGCAGTAACTCCGGAAAAGCCCTCTATAAGGGAGCCGTTCTTTGCAAGGTCAAAGTAGTCCACAGCTTTTGTAATGTACAGGTAAGAATTGGCATCAAAACGTTTTGTGAAATTATCTCCTTTGTAGTTCAGGTAGCTCTCGACCTGGAAGTTTGGGGTAAAGTCGTAGGAGAGCTCGGAGGAGATCTCAGAGGATATTGAGGATATTTCAGAGGATATTTCGGATGAATTCTTTCCTTCCGTACCCGTCGTGCCTTTTATCCCTGATTTATCGGTATCCTGCTGGAGCCTTCCGAACTTATTCTGCATTGAAGCGTCGCTCAGGTATGTAATGTGTCCTATCATTCGGGCGAGGGCAAGCCCCTGGGAAGGTATCTCTTTTCCGTAATAGTCTCCGCCGTTCCATTTCGGGTCATCGGTTATGGCTTTCCTGCCGATTGCTCCGAATGCGATTTGCTGCGGAGTTGTGGAGGCTGTGGTCGCTATTGCAATTGCTTTTCTTACCATTTCGGGGTAGCTGACCGTCCACTGGAGTACCTGCATTCCCCCCATGGAACCGCCTGCAACCGCAAAAAGTTGTTTTACTCCGAGGTGCTCTATCAGTTTTTTCTGGGCATTTACCATGTCCTTGACCGTAATTACGGGAAAGGAGATGCCGTAGTGTTTTCCGGTTTCGGGGTCTATGGAAGAAGGACCTGTAGAGCCTTTACAGCCTCCCAGGATGTTTGAGCAGATGACGCAGTATTTTTCAGTGTCAAATGCCTTATTGGGGCCGATTACGATCTCCCACCAGCCCGGTTTTTTGTCACCCTCATGAAACCCGGCAGCATGGGCATCGCCTGTAAGGGCGTGGCAGATCAGGATGACGTTGCTCTTATCGGCATTCATCTTCCCGTACATTTCGTACTCTACCCTGACGCCGGAAAGGGTTTTTCCGCTCTCAAGGCCGAAGGTCCCCGGGATTTTATAGTTCATCGAGCGGACTATCCCGATGCTCTGGCCTTTTTTTCCCGAAAAAAGTTTTTTGGAAGAGTTCACGGAAGAATTCCCGGAAGAAACCGCCATGCTATCTCATACCTCAGAAAGTGCCTGTCCAAGATCGAAAATCAGGTCTTTTTCATCCTCGATCCCTATGGAAAGCCTGATAAAGTCCTCGGTCACTCCGCATGCTCTCTGCTCTTCTGCTGAAAGCTGTTCATGGGTTGTTGAAGCTGGATGGATTACGAGGCTTTTTGCATCTCCTATGTTTGCAAGGTGGGAAAAGAGCTCAAGGCTTTCAACAAACTTCTTTGTCGCCTCTGTCCCGCCTTTGATCCCGAACCCGATTATTGCCCCGTAGCCGGATTTCAGGTATTTCTTTGCAAGCTCATGGCTCCTGTGGGATTCAAGGCCGGGGTAGGAGACCCAGGCAACTTTCGGGTGGGCCTGGAGGAACCTGGCAACTGCAAGAGCATTGTCGCAGTGTTTTTTCACCCTCAGGGGGAGAGTCTCAAGTCCCAGTGTGAACAGGAATGAGTTAAAAGGAGAAAGGCAGGCTCCGATATCCCTCATGAACTGCACCCTTGCTTTTGCAATGAAAGCAGCCTTTCCGAAGGCTTCCTTATATTTCAGCCCGTGGTATCCGGGGTCGGGGTCGCAGATTTCAGGGAATTTCTCAGAACTCCAGTCAAAGTTTCCGGAATCGATGATTACTCCTCCTATCGAAGTCCCGTGCCCGCCTATGTATTTCGTTGCCGAATGTACCACGATGTCTGCCCCATGCTCGATAGGCCTCAGGATCACGGGGGCTACCGTATTGTCCACGACAAGGGGAATTTCTGCAGTATGGGCTATTTCTGCGAGTTTTTCAAAATCGGGAACATCGAGTTTGGGATTTCCGATTGACTCCACATAGAGGGCTTTTGTTTTCCCTGTGATTTCCTTTTTGAATTCTTCGGGGCTGCTCGAGTCTACGAATTTTACGGTCCTTCCAAGTTTGGGAAATGTGTAATTGAAAAGTTCATAGGTCCCTCCGTAGATTTTATCGCCTGAAACGATTTCGTCCCCTGGGCCTGTAAAGGTAAGTAGGGCTGTTGTGATTGCAGCCATTCCTGAAGAAGTCGCAAGGGCTCCTATGCCGCCTTCAAGGGCAGCGATTCTTTTCTCAAAGACATCGGTTGTGGGGTTCATCAGGCGTGTATAAATATTGCCTTCTTTCCTGAGCCCGAAAAGATCGGCTGCATGTTCCGTGTCATCGAATACATAAGCTGCGGTCTGATAAATCGGAACCGATCTTGCTCCCGTGACAGGGTCAGGTTTTGCTCCGGCATGTACCGCGAGGGTTGAAATGCCCGGGTTTTCAAGAGCTCTTCTCTTCAACCCTTTTTCTCCAGTTTGGTTTTCATTTTTGTTACCCATTTTTATCTTACCTCAAGACCGTGTTTTTCAAGTCAGAAGTGAGAATCGAACTCACGTAATTCCGGGTTGCAGCCGGAAGCATAGCCACTCTGCCATTCTGACAAGTCTGCTTTTCATTCATGTTCACAATTGCGAACACAACGTCACAATTGTGATCCAGGTATAAATAAATACCTGTTTACAGGAAAAAAGATAGCAGGACTGAAAAATATGAGAGTGATTCCCTTCCTCTCTTTATCTTCCTCTCTTACTTTCCTCTCTTTAACTTCCCTCTCTTTTACCTTCCTCTCTTTTGTTAAGTTCCGCTAACCGAAAGCATCCGGTCAAGTGCCTTTTTTGCTTTCGCTCTCACATGTTCCGGGACCTGGACTTCATATTCCATATTCTGGAGGCTGTTCAGAATGGACTCAAGAGTGACCTTTTTCATATTGTAGCAAACAGCCTTTTTTGATACGGGGTAGAATTTTCTATCCGGGTATTTCCGTTTCAGGCTCTGAACAATTTCCTTTTCAGTCCCGATTATAAACTCTGTGGACTCTGATCTTCCCGCCTCCTTCACAATTCCGGAGGTACTGAGGATATGGTCTGCAAAACTCATGACTTCAGGCCTGCATTCGGGGTGTGCAAGAAATTCCGCTTCAGGATGGAGGTTTTTTAATTCTTCGATATCCTCTTTCCCTATGTTCTCATGGACATGGCAAAACCCGGGCCGGAGGTGTATTTTTTTGTCGGTATGAAGGGATACAAAGGCTCCAAGGTTTTTGTCCGGGACAAAAATAATCTCCCTGTTCTCAACTGAATTTACCACATTTACTGCATTTGAAGAGGTGCAGCAGATATCCGACTCCGCTTTTACGGCGGCTGAACTGTTCACATAACAGACGACGGCTGCATCCGGGTGCTTTTCTTTTTCTTTCCTGAGAGTCTCCACGGTAACCATATCCGCCATCGGGCAGCCCGCCTCCGGAACCGGCAACAGAACCGATTTTTCAGGAGAAAGAATCGATGCCGACTCTGCCATAAAATGAACACCTGCAAAGACTATGACATCAGCTTTTGAATTCACCGCTTCCCTGCAGAGGGAAAGGGAATCCCCAACAAAATCCGCAAATTCCCGTACTTCCCCGCGGGTGTAAAAATGAGCAAGGATTATTGCGTTTCTTTCTTCTTTGAGCTTTTTTATTTCTTCTGCAATTAACCGGTCTTCCATAACAACTCCGTTTTCCATAATATTTCCGTTTTCAAAGTGATTTCATTTTTAAAGTGACTTAATTCTCAAAGCGACTTCTTTTTTAAAGTGATTTCATCTTCAAAGTAACTTTTTTTCTGTAATTACTTCGTTTTTTAAAGTGGCTTAGTTTTCTAAAGTGGTCTGATTTTTCAAAGTGAGTCTATTTCTTAATCCAGCCTAGGCTCATTCAGTCCCAGGGCTCAAGCCCTTTTTTCTGCAGATAGTCGTTAATTGCCTCATGGATTGCCTCTTCCGCAAGCATGGAACAGTGCATTTTTATCGGAGGGAGCCCGTCAAGTGCCTCTGCAACTGCTTTATTCGAAAGTTCCCAGGCTTCTTTCAGGATTTTTCCTTTGATAAGTTCGGTTGCCATGCTGCTTGATGCAATTGCAGCCCCGCATCCGAAGGTCTGGAACTTCACGTCAACGATCCTGTCCCCTTCGACCTTGAGAAAGATCTTCATTATATCTCCGCACTTTGCGTTCCCGACCTCTCCCACTCCGTCGCAGTTCGCAATACTCCCCATGTTTCTCGGGTTTGAAAAATGGTCTAACACCTTAGCGCTGTAATCCATGAATTTATCTCCAATACTGTTTTTTGATTTCTGAATCCAAAACGTTTACTTATCCGGGTTCCTTTTTGTTAAAATATCCCCGATCTTTGTTAAAATATCCCAGAATTTTTTGTTCCGATATCCCAGAATTTTTTGTTTAAAAATTCCCGTTTATTCATTTCCGGTTGTTCAAAGAGCTCTGTATTCCTGAGGGGTCAATGGCGACATATTTCTGAGCTTCTGAACAATCTCGGGGAGAACCTCAAGTACCCTGTCCACATCTTCCAGGGTATTCATCCTTCCGAGGCTCAATCTCAGGGAACCGTGGACGATTTCATGAGGAACTCCGCAGGCTGTAAGCACGTGCGAAGGTTCAAGAGAAGTAGAATTACACGCGCTTCCCGTGGATGCAAAAATTCCCTTTGCGTTCAGGAGCAGCAGGAGAGACTCTCCCTCAATGTATTCAAAAGTGACATTTACGTTGTTTGCAAGCCTTTCTGTTGGGTGCCCGTTCAGGTGGGTTTTCGGGATCTGCAGGAGGCCTTTAATCAAGCGTTCTCTCATTTCCAGCAGGGGTTTATTTGTTTCCTCCATTTCGCCTGTTGCAAGCCCTATAGCTTTTCCGAGGCCCACGATGGAGGGTACGTTCTCGGTGCCTGCCCTGCGTTTTCTTTCCTGAGCCCCTCCATGGAGAAAAGCCTCGATTTTTGTCCCTTTCCTTATGTAAAGTGCTCCGCAGCCCTTTGGTCCGCCAAATTTGTGCCCTGAAAGGGATAGGAGGTCAACATTCATTTTTTTGACATCTATAGGGACATGGCCTATTGCCTGCACAGCGTCCGTATGGAAATATATACTGTTTTCCCTTGAGATTTTTCCGATTTCTTCGACAGGCTGAATTGTCCCGATTTCATTGTTTGCAAGCATTATGGAAATGAGAATCGTATCGTCCCGGATTGCATTCTTCAGTTCCTCCGGTGAGACCATCCCATACCGGTCAACCGGAAGATATGTTACCTCAAACCCCTGCCCTTCAAGCCAGGCACAGGCGTGCAGGACTGCGTGGTGTTCGATTGATGAGGTGATTATGTGTTTTCCTCTGTTTTTATTTGCAAAAGCTACCCCCTTTACTGTCCAGTTGTCGGACTCGGTGCCTCCGGATGTGAAATAGATTTCATTTTCTTCAGCCCCTATGGCATCTGCAACCCTTTTTCTTGCATTTTCCACTGCATGTTTTGAGATTTTCCCGAGTTCATAGATGGAAGAAGGGTTTCCGAAGTTCTCAGTAAGGTAGGGGAGCATCTCCTCAACCACTTCTTTTCTTACGGGAGTCGTAGCAGAGTTATCCATGTAAACGGTTCTGTTTTCAATTGTCACATCTTCACCTTCACAATTGTGACATGTATTAACAATTGTGACTATTTAAGTTTTATCCTGAAAAATACCCTGCCGCAGAAAACGAAACCTCTTAAATGCAGCAGTTACCCTAAAATTATTGCCTTGCGGGACAATCTTATTATTATTTTTCGTACTGATAATAAATATATATGTACATGGGTTATATTTGTTCTCAATTGTAAAACCTCAATAAGTGATGATGATTATGGAAACTCCGTGTCAGAAGATTGTGTGGGATCTGGTCCCCGCAATAAGGGCCAGTCTTGCAATCGAACTTGTAAATAAAGGACAGTCACAGGCAGCTTCCGCAAAGCTGCTGGGGATTGCCCCGTCGGCAGTTTCCCAGTATATTTCGGGAAAAGGGGGATACAGGATTGAGTTCCAGGGTGAGACGAAAGAAATGATCGAAAAACTTGCTCAGGACTTAATTGACAACAAAGTCGAAGACTTTGTTCCGAGGATCTGCCAGATCTGTACAAGTGCAAGAGGGATTGGAGGCAGCTGCAGTAGCACCTGCGTTTCCGAAGAACCGGCAGTTGAAGAGAAGAAAACTGAAGAGTAATTCATTGGTCATCGGTTAAGAAATTTTCTTGCCTGAAAGCTATCGATTTTGCACCAAAAGGCTGCCTTAAATTTTGGCCTTTTTACATGAAATCGACACACAGTTCCAGTCCACAACACATTAAAATTATCAGCAACTGTTGTGAGAATGGAGGCAATTTATCACGATTCCTCACTTAACCGAAGACGTATGAAGAGTAATTGAAAACGAAAAGTGAACTGAAAACGAAAAATGAACTGAAAACTAATAAGTGAACTGAAAACGAAAAATGAACTGAAAACTAATAAGTGAACTGAAAACGAAAAATGAACTGAAAACTAATAAGTGAACTGAAAACGAAAAATGAACTGAAAACGAAAAATGAACTGAAAACTAATAAGTAAACTGAAAGAAATGAGTATTCTGGTTTTGAATAAGTTCACTTAAATCAGTCTGTTTAGTAAGTCCACTTCATAAATTCATATCATAGATCCATACCATCTGTCTGTTTAGTAAGTCCATTTCATAAGTTCATTCCATCTGTCTGTTTAATAAGTCCATTTCATAAGTCCATTTTATCACTCCATTTTTAAACTTTCATTTCGTTCCGGTCCCCTTCGTGATGATTCCAGATGCCTTTTTTATTCCTGCTTTTTTCCCTTTCGGTTCATTGCCTTACACCGCTTGCGCGATAACTTTATATCCAAGATCATATGTAATTCACAATTGTGAATTTCCTGTACACTCATTTTATCAGTTTATGATGAGGATAAATTCAGGCCAAAATAAGCTGTGGAGAACGGCAAATTTCAGAAAAATGATAAATGAAACGGTGAAAGAGATGGGTCAAATCTATTCAGACATAACATGGACAATCGGAAACACACCGCTTGTCCGTTTAAACCACATCACGAAGGGTCTTCATACGGATGTGCTGGTTAAGGTAGAGTCCTTTAACCCGATGGGGAGTGTAAAGGACAGAATCGGACTGGCAATGCTTGAGGAAGCCGAACGTGAGGGAAAAATCAAAGAAGGCACCACAATTGTTGAAGCCACAAGCGGGAACACCGGAATAGCCCTTGCAGGAGTGTGTGCTGCCCGTGGCTATAAACTCATCCTTGTTATGCCTGAGACGATGAGCATAGAACGAAGAAAGCTGCTGAAAGCTCTGGGCGCAGAACTCGTCCTGACCCCGGGCCCCGAAGGGATGAAAGGGGCAGTCAATAAAGCGGAACAGATGGCTTCAGCAGACCCCACTCTTTACTATATGCCCCAGCAATTTCAGAACCCTGCAAACCCTGAGGCCCACCGCAGGACAACTGCCGAGGAGATCTGGAGAGATACGGATGGGAAAGCGGATGTTCTCGTAGCAGGCGTGGGGACCGGAGGGACAATCACAGGTATTGCCGGAGTCCTCAAGAAAAGGAAAACCGGTTTCAGGGCTATTGCAGTCGAACCTACCGAATCTCCCGTACTCAGCGGCGGAAGCCCGGGCCCACACAGGATCCAGGGAATAGGTGCAGGTTTTATCCCGGATGTCCTTCAGCTTGGTCTTGTTGATGAAATTATCAAAGTATCTGCAGATGAAGCTATTTCCACGGGAAGAAGGCTGGCAAGGGAAGAAGGCATTCTTGCAGGCATATCTTCAGGAGCGGCTACATGCGCAGCCCTGCAGGTAGCATCCAGGAAAGAGATGAGCGGAAAGACAATTGTTGTCATCCTGCCGGATACCGGAGAGCGTTATCTGAGCACCGATCTGTTTAGCTGATCTGTTTGACTGATCTGTTTGACTGAGCTATTAATGGTTATTTGACTAAACTATTTGATTGATTTATTGACTTCTTTACTCGACTGAACTATTTAATTGATTTATTGACTTCTTTACTCGACTGAACTATTTGATTGATTTATTAACTTCTTTACTTGACTGAACTACTTGATTGATTTATTAACTTCTTTACTCAACTGAACTATTTGACCTACTTACTTTCAACCATACTGGAAGATTCAAATGGGAATCAGGGAAGATATAAAAACAGTTTTCGAAAAAGACCCAGCTGCAAGGTCAACACTCGAGGTGCTCTGCTGCTATCCGGGGCTGCATGCTATCTGGATGCACCGAGTAGCCCACTCGCTCTGGAACAAAGACCTCTTGTTTCTCGCCCGTTTGACATCTCATATCTCAAGGGCGCTCACGGGCATTGAAATCCATCCGGGAGCAAAGCTGGGGAAGCGGGTATTTATTGACCACGGATCAGGAGTGGTAATAGGAGAAACTGCCGAAGTAGGGGATGACGTCCTCATATACATGGGAGTCGTGCTCGGAGGGACTGCCCTTGAGAAGAAAAAGCGACACCCCACTGTTGAAAATAATGCGGTTCTCGGCTCAGGTGCAATCGTACTCGGACCGATTACGATAGGAAGAGGGGCAAAAGTAGGTGCCGGTTCGGTTGTGGTTCGCTCAGTTCCACCCGAAGCCACCGTAGTCGGCGTCCCTGCCAGGATTGCAGGAACGCCACAGCCGTCCGCACCCTCAGAGCAGCTGGACCACAATAAACTGCCTGACCCCGTGCTTACCGTAATAAGTCAGGTGCTTGACCGCATGAGCAGGTTGGAGGAACGGTTTCAGGCTCATGAAAAAGCATCCACCACTCCCGTGCCGGTATCCTTTGTAAGCTCAGAAAACCCCTCCGTCAAAAAAGATGAGCAGATTTATTCCTTGCTAAAAGACGTGATCGATCCTGCAGTTGGAATAGATATCGTCAACCTGGGTTTTGTCAAGGAAGTCACTGTGAACGGGACAAATGTAGATGTAAACCTTGTATTGACAACGAGTGCCTGTCCCATGATCGAATATTTTAGAAATCAGGTAAAGAGAAAGGTCATGGGCATTAAAGGGATAGAAAACGTTACTGTCAATATCCTTGACGAGCCCTGGAAATGGGATGGGGCCGGCAGGCAGGCATTCCATTAAGCCTGACACAAAATTGAGATTACAATTTGTATCACCCTTACAACCTTATTCGCCGTATCTTGTCGTTCTCGTCCCGGCAGAGTTGCAGTTCTGCAGCCCGAATTGCGCCTCGGGATCGCAGGGAATCGGAGATTTTCTGGGAGTTGCGCTGTAATCGCAACAGTACGCAGTCCGTTTCGCTGCGCTCAAGCGGACTAGTTTGCAGGTAAAAATCAGGAGTTTCGCTAAAACGACTATTCGTGGGAAGAAATGAGCTACGCTCACGAGGGCTAACTAAAACAATGGTAAAGTAAAGAGACGCAGGAGAGAGGTCTTTTCCAAAATGCAAAACCCAACATGAAATTCTTCAAATAACAGGCACAAAGTAATGAAAACGCTTTTCAAATCAAGTAATTTCATGCCAAGAAGAGAAAAATAAGTAGAAAACCAGGAAGAGCCGTCAGGCAAGCTGACGGAGGCGTTCTATATTCAGGAGAAATGGCCTTGGGGCCAAAAAAAGGTATTTCTCTGCTAACAGGCCGGCTCCAACTCTGTACGACACAGGAAGAGAAAAATGAAAGATTCGAGTTCCGAAGACCCGGGAACAAAATAACCTTAAACTGCTGATTATTGTCGGCCTGAATTTTTTATTTCCCGAATAATCTCAATAAACTTCCTGGTTTCCCTTTTTACATCGTCGCTGCAAACTACTGCAGAAATTGCAACAAAGCTGTCAGCTCCGTTTTCAACCACAGGTATGCAGTTTTCCCTGTTTATTCCTCCAATAGCGACGACTGGAATTTTTATTGCGTTTTTTACTTCCTTTATGCTGGCAGGACCGATCCCCTTTCCTGCATCCTTTTTTGTTGAGGTATCGAAGATGGAGCCAAGGCCCACATAATCAGCCCCATTTCTCTCGGCTTCTAGTGCTTCTTCGACGTTGTGGACAGTGAGGCCGATAATCTTTTCCGGGCCCAAGAGTTTTTTTGCGATTTCAATAGGCATGTCGTCCTGGCCTATGTGGACTCCATCCGCATCAACTGCCAGAGCAACGTCAATCCGGTCATTTACAAGAAATATTGCTCTATCCCCGCAGATTCTCTTAATTTCGGATGCTTCGTCGATCATTTCTTTTGTGCTTTTGTTTTTCTCCCGGTACTGAACAATCTTGCAGCCTGCGTCAACTGCTTCTCTCACATCGGATAAAGTTCCTTTCTTTGAGAGTCCGGAGTCAGTTACAAGGTAAAAGTCGATCTGTTTTAAAAGGGAAATTTTCCGGGGAGGATTTTTCGGATTGGAATTTTTCTGGTTCATAATACTTCAGCCCATTCAGGGTACGTCTTTTAGAAATAATTGGGAGCCAACCGGTAAATTGGTAATATTGTAATAATCGGCTTTTCAGTGCCTGATATTTATGTCTTCATTTCTTCAAAGATAGGGGTCCGGTTGCCTGGACATGGAACTAAATAATAGGGAGATTTCATTCAGGATTTACTGGATGAGTCACTGGCAGGGAGGCGCTTGAAGGGCGCCTGAATAGTATCCAGGCCGATTCAACAAACCGGGGAAGTTCTTTTTTCAGATTCATTTTTCTTCGAAATTCTTCATACTCTTTACTTTCTCATCTGACAGGTTGAACACTTCGTCATAGAGGTGAACCTTGAAACTTCCGGGGCCGCTGGATTTTGCAGCTGCCAGTTCTCCTGAGGCTCCGAAATAGCATAAAGCGTCTTTGGCAGCATCACAGTAGTCCCGATTGACCGCAGCAAATAAACCGACTATAGAGGCAGCCATGCATCCGGTCCCCACAATTGATCCCATCAGTTCATGCCCGTTTTTCACGATAAAGGTCCTGTCTCCGTCACTTATTATGTCTTCTTTTCCTGTCATTACCACAACGCAGGATTCAGCTTTTGCGAATGCTTTTGCAACTTTTGCAGGGTCGGCATCAATCGAGGTTGCTTCAACTCCTTTTGTTTCAGCGTTTTCGCCTGCAAGTTTTGCAATTTCAGAGTAATTGCCTTTAATGATGTCAATGTGGACCGAAGCAAGGATTTTTGCAGCCATTTCGTCCCTGAATTTCGTAGCCCCAACGCCGACCGCATCAAGTACCACCGGGATATCCCTTTCGTTTGCAGCGGCAGCGGAAAGCAGCATGGAATCTATGATTTCGGATGTCAGGGTTCCGATATTGAGTACGAGAGCCGACGAGATCTTTGTCATGTCAGCACATTCTTCAGGGGCATGTGCCATTACAGGAAGAGCGCCGAAAGCTCTTGTCATATTTGCGCATTCGTAAATAGTTACCCAGTTGGTGATGTGATGAATCAGGGGTTTTGTTTCCCTTATTGTTTTTAGTGGCTCGTTCATCAGTATTCCTCAATAGACAGTTTAAATTGTACTTAAGTATAAAAATCAGAAAGCCCTGCATCTGGAGGCCTCTGGAGAATGGATAGGACTCCTGGTTAATCGTCAGGATTTGTAATTAAGCATCAGTGTAATAAGCATTGACCAGCATTGAGCAGCATGAGCAGCACTGAGACCTGTAGTTAAACATGCAGGACTCGTAATAGAGCATTAAGGACTCATAGTTAAAAGTGCTCCTGATTTTTGATTCTTTCCGTGTATAAAAACTCTACTCCATAGATTGCGGTGTTCCTTGCTTTTGTCATGCCGTAACCATACGGGGAACAGATTTCTAAAACACTGGCAGAAAGATAGAAAAAAGACATATGTTAAAAATGAATTAATGAGGGTGAACCTGCCCATCTGTCAGGAGCCAAAGGCATCACCACCAAGTTACTGTGACTGCTTCCTCCACAACTTCTGTCGCAGGATTTTTTTATTATATCTATCTGATATTTATATTGCCGCTGGAATCTTTTATTACACTTATTTTATATTTATTTATCCTTCTATCATACTTATTTTGCATTTATTGTAGCTAACTTCGAATCAGTACTGTTTTCATTGCTTACTGTCAGACAGGCTGTATAGTTTCCTGCTGATAAATAAGTATGAGCCGGGTTCTGTTCGTTTGAAATCTCGCCATCCCCGAAGCCCCAGAACCACGTATCCGGTGTCCCCGTACTGGTGTCAGAAAAAGAGACGTTTAAAGGCGCAGTTCCCGTGCTAACATTGCCGGTGAAATTTGCGACAAGATTATTCGATGTGTTTGAGAGATCATACAGATAAATATCTCTTGCTTCACAAAATTCCGGATTATTGCGACAATCTGCATATACGATTTTATCGCCGTAGACGGACGGATTGAATGCATGGGTACTGTTAGTTATGCGGGTTGTCCTGGCAGCAGGTATCTCATACATATAGATGTCTTTATTCCCCCCACTATAAGGATCACCTATCATATATACAATCCAGTTACCGTAGATTGAAGGCTGGTATGCACTTACGTTACTGGTAACCTGAGTTGTTTTGTTGGAAGCCATATCGTGCATATATACGTTGCCTGATTCTGCCCATACTACGACATTTCCGAAGATATCAAGTTCGGATTCTGGTATTGAGCTATTTGTAGTTGTTATTTTGCCTGTTTGTTGATTAGATATGTCATATAAGTAGATATCAGAAGCATTGCTGCTGTTCTCCGGCGACCAAACTACTTTGTTACCGTATATGGCAGGAAAGCTGTAAACCGCAGCGATTTTGGTTTCATTGTGAGTATTGAGGTCGTAAAGATAAATCCCATCATTCTGGTGATCCTGACCATAATAATAGTTATTAGTATAGACTATGTAGTTCCCGAAAATATCAGGGGCACGACGTTCGGATGCTATCAGGGTTTCATTTCCTGTAGAAATGTCGTACATATAAACAGTTTCACTATCTCCGGTCCATACTACCTTATCTCCGTATGCATTAATTTTACCTCCTGCCGAATTCCCGGTAATATCCGTTCGGTTTCCGGTAGTTAGATCGTAAGCATGTACATCATTCCCAGCACGCTCTGTCCAGAAAACATAGCTACCATAAATCGCCATGCGCTGTGTTAATCGCTCATCCTGTGTGAGCTGAGTTTCCGTTCCAGCCGATGCAACTGTCACCAGTGCAACAAAAATTAAAAGAACTAAAAATATTGTCCGAGCTTTATTTTTCATATCCAATCCCCACAAGTGTCACTAAAAGGGTCTAACAGATTTCTGATTTAGCTTTCAGCGGATATTATTTATTTAGCTATTATAAAATATATGCATAATCGACACAATTCCATAATTTAGTGATTTCTCATTTTTTTCCATCCTTTAAACTTCAATTTCTCTGCTAACTTCCTAAATAAACTGTAATATAACCCTTGAGAAACAATTTTTTTGGCGTTTCTGCCAAAGAATTCTTTTACTTCTGTAATTTTTCACTGAACCTATTGACTAAAATCGACACGCTCCGCTATGTCATTCTGAACTACTCTCTCAAAAATAGATATTACTAAAGCTTAAATGGAGAAAATAATCTGAACAATTCCATAAATGACTTTTGTGGTTTCTTAAGTAAATTTAATCTTCTCATCTGAGTAAGTTTAATCCGATTTTCAATTCCTTTGTCAGTTCTAAACTTCTTCTTGTTATCCGTTTTTAGACTTTTTGAATAATAGCTTTCGATAGGGTTATTTGTCGCTGGCGCTCCTGGAAGATAATGGAACAAAGTAAGATTTAACCAGTGTTTATTGATCATCCACAATCGTTTTTGAACCTTTTCATCATATGTTCTTATATTTTCCATTAATTTATCAAAGTTATATTTTGCTTTTTCAAGACTATTACGTGGAAGATTTTCCTTTTTTCTTCTGATTTCAAGCTTTAATTTATGTCTATACTGGCAAAATTCCTTTTTTGCTTTTTTAATCCATTCTTGATGCTTTTCTTTGTTATTAATTACGTTGAGTTCTTCAGATTGAAGTTTTTGCAGAAATTTAATCTCATTCTCTCTATTATAAAATATACTTAATAACCTGTACTTCAAAAGTTCCTGTTCTATCGTTGTGTTCTTTGGAAAATCATTAACAATAAGCTTATTTAAATGCATCAAACAATATTGATGGACTAACTTATCCCTAAAAATTTCCTTTAATATATCAGGGTATCTCTTATCAAAATCCGTAACGATAAACACTGGCTCTGATGCATCAAGATTTTTCTTTAGAAATTTCTTGATGGTTTCTGGACTCTTATCTTTGAAAAGTTCATCTGCTATCGTTCTTTGAGCTTTTGCATCCAGTAAAGTTAAACGGTATTTCTGACATCTTCCTTCTTTTGGATGTTGTTCGTCATAATGCACCATATGTATATTTTCTGAATATGGAATAGTTTCCTGTTCCATTTCTTTGTAGAATGCTCTAAAAATCGTGCTTCTTGATCTTGGATATATGAAATCCATTAGATCAGAAATTCCATCATATGAAACGTTATGGTATCTGAGTAACTGGAAAAAATCATTGAATGTATCAAAAAGTAAAGTCTTCATATCTTCCCAAAAACTATAATCTTCTTCGTGTGTACTACCACAGTTTGAGCATTTATACCGACCAATGTTGATTTCCCCAAGACCGTCTTTGGTATGGGGATTATAGCCATTATGAACCATTGGAGTATTACAAATTGAACAGACGGGAGGAATTTTTCTACGAAAAATTCCTCGTGTAGTATATTCATAATCGTTTCCAAAACAACCAAAAACGTCTAAGAGAGCATGGAGCTCAGAAAAGTTATTAAGTGTAAGATTTATAGTCACCATTGCTTCTGCCGTAACATCATTACATAATTATAGGATTATAATTTTGTGTAGTGATGTTACACTTACTTTTATCACTAGATTTTGGGACTGAGTCGCATAATCCTTAGATTGATAAATAATCTGTTATTGAAAGCTAAAACCGGGAAAATAATCAGTAGCAGAAGAGAAAGAGTTGAGAGTCAGCAGAGATAGTGATCCGCCGACCCCCGGTGCAAGAAGCAAAACCGGAGAACTGGGAACAGTAAACCGGAACCACTGGTAACAACAAACCGGAACTTCCGGTAAGTTAAAGCTATCCGGTACAGGTGTTCCGTCTGTGTTATCCGTTTATGTTGTCTGTGTTGTTTGTATTGTTTGTGTCCTCCGTCTTTAACTGGTAGAAGTGGTACTCGTATGGTTGCCAGGTATCTGTAATGGTTCCATCAGCAACGTTCACGGTTCTGTTCTCCCACAAGACATCATACGTCCCGTCTGGCACGCCGGTAATTGTTGCATTATTTGCCATGCCGTTTGCTTCGGTAAAATCGAGCATACTCGATGATGCAACCAATTTTCTGCCGTCCGTATCCGTGAACATATAAGCAGTAACCGCATCGATTCTCCCCCCCGGGTCCGAAGTTATACCTGTCCTGCCGCTGGTTACGTTTGTTTCCAGGAGTGTCCGGTTTCCTTCCATAATCCAGGGCCAGACCTGTTCGTATTTTGGCTTAAAGCTGGCCCATCCGGTATAGCTGGGAGTATCTTCTGCGTATTTGTAAGCATATGAGAAAACACCCTGCGCCCCGCCCAAAATTCCCATCACAATCTGACTTTCATGGCGGTCAGCCACTTTCTGCGTAGTGTTCAGGTCCGGGTCCAGAGCATTCACCTCAGCAGCCTGACCGAAAGCTTCCGTTGTTACATATACTGTTTTTCCCTTATTTTTCCAGTCAGGGGCATTGGCAATAAGATTTCCATATACCCAGGCATGCGGGCGTTCAGGATGAAATTTCGTGTAGGTGGTGAAGTAACTAACATCTAGGCCCGGAATAAATTCATCATCTTCAGGCCCGGTCTGCATATCCCCTAAATAATCTCCGGCAACCGCATTGGGGAAGTATTTCTTCATAGCTGTGTTCATTGTGATAAGTGTTGCAGGATTTCCTTCCTCATCAGGGAAATAAACCCCATAGAAATCATCATCAGTAACGCCCATATCCTTGACCGATTTCCAGAAACTCTCAGAAGTCATTTGCGGGCCGCTCGTCGCTACCAAATATTTCGGAATTCCCAGCTCTTTGCCTCTGTGAATGTTATCGACAAACTGTTGTGGCGTTATGGAAGTGCTCCATCCGAGGTGGACAAGCGTAGCGTTATCCGTCAAAAATTGAGTACCGGTCTCCCATCCCATCATCCCGTATGGCGGGGCTGTACCGCGCGGATACGGAAACTCATTATTTGCCGATGGGCCATTATCCGAAGCGTTTTCTTCACCAGATGTCTGTGCTGCAGATGAGCCTATAATTAAGGAACAAAGCAGGACTGTTGAAGCTAAAAGTGTTAAGGATAAATTATCCTTATTTTTCATCTATTTCTACCCCCCATTTCCCTATCTGATTGTGTATGTAAGTTATCCAGTGATTATTATAAAATTAGATGATATTTATAATTACAGGAAAACAGTTAATCGAATAGGGTTTTTTTAGAAAGGTAAATAGTGGCATGGTGTGAAATTTGGTCATTCCATAATATTCGGTTGATGTTACTTACAAAACTAATTAGCGTTCTCAGTGTTTTTTGCTTCTCGACTAAAGAAGTTCACGGAGCAAATTTACTTCGTGTATAAAAGTGCAAAAATTCATTCATAAAAAACTTAATTATGAGCCTATCTTGTCAAATATAATGTACCGTTCACGCTTGATTGACTGAGAAAAGGATTCAGGATTCTATTGTGTTGTGTCTTAATATCGTTCCCAAGTTACAAAATAATTTATTTTGTGTAATGATGTTACATTACTTTTATCACTAGATTTTGGAACTGACTCAAGGATTGGAGGTGAAAATAAATGGAACAGTTTTTAATGACCCCGGCAGCAGGAAAAAGATTAATAGCAAAAGCTCTGGTAAAGCATCCAGCAGTAAATGAATCTCTTGCATCCGGAACCATTGTTATAATTGCTGGAACTACAAATGGTTACGTGGCTGAAGAAATATTGTCTTCCATAGGTCAAGCAGAAAATTTTTCAAGAAAAAAATTCTTCAGGGGTGTTGTACTTCCTCCTGGCGTTCCCGTAACCAGTTCCGGGCGTATTAAAGATGAAACTGGTTTTCCAGGAGATGTCGTAATTAAGGATGGTATCTGGAAGCAGGGAAAAACTATTTTTAACGTTGTGGATGATTTGAAGGAAGGAGACGTGATTTTAAAGGGTTTTAATGCGTTGAACCTTCCAAAAGGACAGGCAGGCATTTACATCGGAGATCCCCACGGCGGAACTACTGTTGCATCTATTCAGGCAGTTGTAGGCCGACGTGTCAGACTGATACTTCCTGGTGGACTTGAAAAACGTGTTTATGCTGATTTAAATGATTTAGCACGGAAAGTAAATGCTCCAGGTTCGCATGGACCTCGTTTATTACCTTTAGCTGGTGAAATTGTCACTGAAATCGAAGCAATTTCACTTCTTACTGGTGCAAATGCAGAACAGATTGCAGGTGGTGGAGTAAGTGGAGCTGAGGGCGCTATCTGGCTTGCAGTAGATGGAAATGATGAACAGATTGAATCCACAAAGAAATTGTTAAATTCTATTATCAGAGAGCCTAATTTTGAGTTTTAAATGTTGTATCCTTAAATTATTTATCAGAACAAAATCTGTTTGAATGTTCAATACATGATACTTCAATACATTATACTGCAACAGACGACGCAAAAGGTAAAACATTGAATAAATTCCAATTCCACTCTGGCATTGAGGAATGATCATGTAAAATAAAACAAATTGGAAGTTGAAGTAAAATAGCGAGTCACTGTATGACATATAGCTGCAACAAAAGAAATTAAAAAAGCGAAATAATTTTGGGATAAAACAAATACTTTTAATAGGCAAAAAAAGAATATAGAGAGATTTAATTGCCTGATAAAGCTTAATGAATCTTTTTTTATAAATTGGACTATTTATAATGAATATTCTTTGATTTTAGCGCTTTTTGAGTCTTTATATTCAACGAGAATTAGTTTTATATACATAAAACCCAATTTGGTTCGTTTTATTTCAGGGATTATCCATATTATTAATTATAAATCTGAAAACTGAAATAAATCCAGATTTCACTAAAAATTTATAAACAGAACTGCCCAAATATACCTCAACAGAATTATTACCCAGTTAGTAATAAAGTTTCAACCCTGCTTACAAAGAATTTAAGGTTAAAAAAGGGAGTAGATATGAGAAAAGAGTCTTATGAGTTCCCGCTGGAGGATTTTATTCCAAGAGAAGACTTTAACAAAATCAAGAAATTCTCCCGGGATAAAGAAACACCATTTCTGGTCATCGATCTTCAGAAAATAGAAAGAAGTTATGAAGAACTTGTAGAGCACATGCCTTTTGCAAAAATTCACTATGCTGTAAAGGCCAATCCTATGGATAGGGTAGTGCTTGCTCTGAAGGACAAAGGTTCCAATTTTGATGTTGCGACGATTTACGAACTTGATCAGGTGCTGAGACTCGGGGTGGAGCCTGAAAGAATAAGCTACGGAAACACCATCAAAAAAGAAAAGGATATAGCTTATGCCTATGAGAAAGGAGTAAGGCTCTTTGTTACTGATTCAGAAAGTGATTTAAAAAAATTATCCAGGGAAGCTCCCGGCTCAAGGGTTTTTTTCAGGATCCTTACCGAAAGCGACGGTGCAGACTGGCCCCTTTCCAGAAAATTCGGGTCTCACCCTGACCTTATATACAAACTTATTCTGAAAGCTGAAAAACTAGGGCTTGAACCCTACGGGCTTTCTTTCCACGTAGGTTCCCAGCAAAGAGATATCGGACAGTGGGACAATGCAATCTCCAAGTGCAAATACCTTTTTGAAGCAGCAGCCGAAAAAGGAATTCAGCTGAAAATGATCAACCTCGGGGGAGGCTTCCCCGCAAAATATCAGGCTCAGGCAAACGACCTTGAGACCTATGCCAGGGAAATCCGCCGCTTTTTACACGACGACTTCGGAGAAGAACTTCCCGAGATTCTTATCGAACCGGGGAGATCTCTGGTTGCCGATGCCGGCATAATCGTAAGTGAAGTCGTTATGATCTCCAAGAAGGCCAGGTTCAACCAGTACAAGTGGGTTTATCTTGATATCGGAAAGTTCGGTGGCCTTATTGAAACCCTTGATGAGTGCATCAAATACCCGATTTTCTGTGACAAAAAAGGTTGTGCAGAAGAGGTGATCCTTGCAGGTCCAACCTGCGACAGCATGGACATCCTCTATGAACACCATAAATACTCCTTCCCCCATACTATGAGAGAAGGAAACCGCGCCTACATTTTCACAACAGGAGCCTACACCCAGAGTTACTGTTCTGTGAATTTTAACGGCTTTCCCCCTCTCAAAGCCTATCTAATCTGAAGGGCAGCTGCCCTTATTCTTTTTTAAGCAGCCTGATGTGCTCCTGATCAAGCAGAGGAAAATTGCAAGTCAGGAGCTCTTAATCCTGCGGGATAGACCGATGACTGCTACCCTAAACGGGAAATGATGGAGTACTTCGAAAATATATTTTGATATACCCTTAAAAAATATCCTTAAAAAATTCCCGCATCTTCTAAATAATCCTCTTATCCAAAAGGTTGCAAAAGGTTTATTAAGTAGGTTATAATATATTGCTGAGTGTTATAAAAGATCGTAGATTGAGAGTAATAGGGTTTCCTCTCAATCCAGGGTTGGATCGCAGGTAGGGACCTCGAGAATAGGGACTCGAACCCTACCTGCCTAAACTAAGGATTAATTAGAACTAAGATTTTTTTAGGCAATTGTAATTAAACTAAGATTTTTTTAGGCAATTGTAATTAAACTAAGATTTTTTTAGGCAATTGTAATTAAACTAGATTTTTTTAGGCAATTGTAATTAAACTAGATTTTTTTAGGCAATTGTAATTAAACTAGATTTTTTTAGGCAAAATACCCAGAAGAAATATACTTCCAAATTAACTTTCAGACTAACTTACTCTTTTTTATAATGTATTTATTTTTAATAAACCTTATGACCGTTCTTAAATTCCTAAATTTCTAAATTTATTATATCTTTAATTTAGCTGACAAAGGCAAGAGCAACATAAATAATCGTTTTGAAGTTTTTAAAAATCACTTCTTTGATGTCTGCAATATCTACTTTTATCCATTAGAATTGAATAATCAGCTGACTCTTACAGGCTGTGAGACTAACAAGATAAGTTTCTACATTCAAATATTGTAGTTATTGTTAGAATGGGAATGAATCAATTTGATAGAATAGGTATCGGTAAGATAGAATATCATATCTTGAGCATGAGACCTTTACCTTTATTTAATGGCATTGAAAATTTGTTTGCTACAATAATTTTCAATAGCCTCAAAAAAAAAGAGACTCATTGGTTTTTTTGAGCGGTTATGATATATATGTCCACATGATTATAAAATAGATGTAGATTGAGGGTTAAAGGGTTTCCTCTCAATCTAGGGTTGGATCGCAGGTAGGGACCCCGAGAATAGGGACTCGGCCCCCTACCAACTACTTCTAAGCTAATAGCCGTTTTTTAATTGTCTTTAAACTGCAACTTATTTTAACTGGGAATCGTTCAAGAAAATAGAATTACTTCCAAATTATTTTTTCTAGAATTTCCCTCTTTTTCATAATGTTGTTAGCATAAATAAGCCTTATGATTGTTCTTATTTAGCATGAAAGTATATGAGGAGATCTTCCTCACGTACTCTCTTTTTCTTCATTTCTCGCAATTACGTATATTTCACTCATTATTTTGATCCTTTCATCAACTGAGAACATCTCAGTCTCACCTATCTTTCTCTTTTGAATTTCTCCCTTTTTATATCCAGTTTCATCTTCATACATCTCCTCTTTTGTAATCAGATGCCAGATAATTGTTGCAATTTTTCTTGCTAGGGCAATAATCGCCTTTGAATGTCCAATCGACTTCTTTTTTCTGTTGAAAAACTCTTTTAACCTGCTATTTTTCGTTCTTGCTGCTGCCTGGGCAATCTGTGTTAGGATCCACCTTGCTTCCTTAGATCCTCTCTTAGTGATTCTACCGTTATGGTATTTATCCGCTGATTGGTACACCTTCGGAACTAGGCCAAGCCATGAAGCAAGCTTATCTCCTGAAGAAAAATCTTTGAAATCGCCTATTTCAGCAATAAGAGTTGCTGCTCCAAGTTCTCCTATTCCTGGAACAGACATTAAAATTTCCATTTCTTGCTTATGATTTTTATAAGCATAATTGAAAATTTCTTTTTCCAAAATTTTGATTTCATTGTCAAGATGCTTTATGATATCCAGACAGATTTGAAGCCTGAATGCAGTATCTTGAGAGATTTCTCTGTCCAGAATTTCCCTTATCTGATTACTTTTCTTACGAACATTTGGAGAAAGGTTTGCAATAATCTGGTCAACGCTTTTACCTGAACAAATTCCTGATAGAATTGCTCTACCACTCTTACCAAAACTATCTGTTAGCACATTCTTCAGACTAAACATCTCAGGTGCGAGTATGGCGTGAGCTTCATTTTTTATATCTGTTCTTTTTTGTACAAGGTTATGGCGAAGCCGAATACATGAACGAAATGTTCTATGGTTTTTTGGGAAAACTCTTGATGGTTGAACCATATTATTCAATGCAAGTTGTGCGATGAATTCGGAATCGATCTTATCTGTTTTTTTGTGTGTAAACGCCTTCATATCTCGGGCATTTCCAACTATAACAGGTAGATGTTTTATCAACGCATCATAAATCGGAACCCAAAAGTCACTCGTTGATTCACAGGCAACAACGTCACAGTTCTCTGAGATAACCCAGTTTTTAAAAGCTAATATTTCGTCAGGGGTTCTATAGAAATGTTGTTGCTGTTTTTCACCAGATCTACTGAGGATTGTAGCAATGAAAAAGAGTTTGTGAATGTCTAAACCACAAGCTTTGTTTATAACCTCAACCAATTTAGATCACCAAATTAGATCACCAAATTAATTTGGGCAGTAGAATTGCCTCAAAGGCCAATTTAGCATCCGTGATCAAAGTCACATTTGAGCCTTCGATGGCAATTCACTGGTTAGTTTTATCACGGCTTCGAAGAACCAAAATAAGTACAACCTTACTGCCAAAGAGAATGATGAGGTTGATCGATAAAAAGGGAAGGAAAAAAACTACTTTCATTTCTTTGTGCATGTTATTCGAAGAATTTCATATGCGTTTTATCCGACATCCATATAAAAATTAATTATCAGGGCTTGCCGAAGCCCGTATAAACCGTACGACAGGGCTATTTGGTAGCTGTGCCTTTAAAGAAGGTGTAACAAAACGTACCTTCCTGTCCAGCTGCCCGGTAAAGGTCATTAATACCTTTAGTCCACGTTTTTTCGTCGATCATCTTTAGTTCCAGTGCCTGTTCCCTGACACCTTCGACCATTGCATTGAAAGTGTTTTTCGTGAATCCTTCCACCAGGTCGGGCTTGCTCGAGTCGACGTACACCATTCTTGGGGATATACTCACGCTTTTAAAACCGGCTCGATTCAATAGCGGATAGAGTTCCCGACCTATGAGGGAATTACCCCCCAAAAGTTCCTGGATGTTGATCAGGCACTTTATTGTTTGCATGGCTTCATCGCTCCTGGGGTAAAAATAGCTTGAGCCGTGATCTCCCTCTATGACAGTTATCGTGCCCTCTTTTTTGAGTACTTTTTTCACCGACAATAAAGCATCCAGAGGGTTTTTAAGGTGTTCGAGTACAAAACATATGAAAACATGGTCAAAAGTCTCTTCTTCAAAGGGCAAATCGAAGATATCCGCCACCTGAAAGCTGACATTCGTCACTCCTTCTTTTTCAGTCAGCAATCTGGCTTTTTCGACCGATTCTCCGGAAATATCGATGGATGTGATGCTGGCTTTGGGGCTATTCCTTGCCAGTATGACCGTCTGTGCGCCCACACCACAGCCGGCTTCAAGCACTCTGCTTCCAGAAGGATATATAGTATCATGATGCAGGAGCATAGTCAAAGTACTCGCCTGATCACAGAGCCGAGAATTTTCCCTATCCGAATATCCGTGTACGTAATCCATTTTATCCACCAATTGCCATTAGATCATTGCTTTGCTGGTGCTAAATATGTTCCTTAATGTACCTGTGCGTACAAAAATTTAGTGGAAATACAGCTGTAACAACCCACATTCCGCAGTATTTTTTCAAAAATCAATATTTCCCCTGATAGCGTTTTTGAAACAAATCAAATTAATTTGGACTTTTAATGGAACTTGGTGAAAATTGAATGATATCGTTTTTTTGTCTCTATGATACACCATATAGCTGCTTTACCTCCTGCATAAAAGTCCAATAAATCCACTTTTTATTGAAAATCGATAGCAGGAAAAAATGTGAATATGCGAAAATTTACTGCGGAAAGTGGGGTAACAAGTCAATGTTCGAGGGATGAAACAGGAAGCCCTTTAAAGCGAGTAGTTCATATGATGATTGTGAGAAAGAGCCAGGGAAGAGGACTTAAGAAAACTGAAAAAATCAGTTGAGAGCTGGCACAAAAAATGAAAGTATCACCTGAATAAATGAATTAATCTGGTGAAATTAATTTTGAAATCGATACGTTAGTTCATGGCATCGGTCTGCCAATATAGGTTCACATAGTTGTTGACAAACTTAGAAGTATCAAAACTCTTTATCTCGGAATTCTCCGCGAATTCCTTCATTGACAATATGGCCTTGTCTAGTTCATTTTCTATCATTTCTGATACGGGTGATAGTTTCTCTTTCAGATTTTCTGCGCTTGCCCTCTCGAAATCGCTGAACTTGATAAGCTTCTTTTCAAGAGCTAATGAAATTACTGGACAGCTATAATCTCTCTCGGTTATTTCTCTTGTCCATGTATTAATCGTATTACTCAGCATTGCTACGATATCCGCCTGTTTGAAAAGGACTATCGCTTTTCCAAGCTCAGAGGTGTCAAAATTTTTGGAAGACATCAGGTCGAGCAGGGAATGGGTCTCGATCATTGTGGAGGCAGCCCTGCTACGTACAACATGAGAGAATGGGTATACAATTTTATTCTTGTTCAAAAGATAGGAAAACTCCATTGATTCAGCAACGTTACGCATTGCTAGGAGAAATTCACCTCTAAAGTCACAGTATCTCGGAAGCGACGCTATTTGATTTTTAATTAAGTCTGAATAAATCTCAACAGTAGTTTTTATATACATGTTATTAGTTAAATGGGCATCTAATAATATATAATCTCCAGATTCAATTTTATCCGTATTGTACAGCATGCTTAGAATCTCATAGCTGAATTTATCTCCACCGTTTTTTTCTCTTAGAAGCGCATAATCGCATGAATCGTCAACAGCTACACCGATCATGGCCAGACATGTCTTGAGGTCGGTTAGTCTGGAAACTAGAGATGGATCCACACAAGAAAGGTACAGACATCTATAACTGTTATATAACCAGTCGAAGAGAGCTGGCTTTCTGAGAGGGCTTGCAACATTTCTGAAGTTTAAAAAGTATTTTTCCCACAAAGTTTTATATTCGTTTATTATCACAGTTATCACCTACTTTGACCGGGATCGTGTTCTGAGTTATTGATCAACCTGGCAAAGCGGGTATATCTGCTCAGTTTGCGCAAATTTTTAAAAGCTATCCCTCTGCTTCCTGCTTTCAATTACTGATCCCCGCGACCCCGATAGTGATTACATTTTAAATATTATTCATTGTGCACACAGATTAAACGATCATAAATCTCGGTAGAGATTTGATTCTCGATGCCTGATTTCAGTGAAATGATCTTAGATTTTCCTTAGTTCTATGAATCTTTGAACAGTATATTATATTTCGTCCCCGGCCCATTTCCAATTTCGATACTACCACCGATTTGATCCACAAGAGTGTTTACAAGTTGTAAGCCTAGCGAACTGATATTTTTAAAGTCAAAGGATCCCGGAAAACCAATTCCGTTATCTCCAACAGTCAACCTAAAATAACTGCTGGGTCCGACGTTATTTTGCATACTAAAGTCAGCAGTAGTATTGCTTGATTTTTTATCGTCAAGAGCTTGAAGTTCAATGTGAATTTCCCCGTTTCTTCCATCTGGAAATGCATATTTTAAGGAGTTTGAAACCAGTTCATTGACAATGATACCCAAAGGGATTGCGTTGTCCATTTCAAAAAAGAAATCCTCCACATCCAAGTAAAGTTTGATATCGGAATTTCCTACTTTGTATGACTTGAAGAGATCATCTGTTAATTTTTTAAGATAAGATGCGAAGTTAATTGTTTCCATGTCTCTGGAGTTATACAATTCCTCGTGAATGACAGACATCGATATGATTCTATTGTGGCTTTCTCGAAATGCTTCAGCAATTTTTTTGTGATCGGGAGTCCCGGAAAGCAGGCTGTCGCATTCTAAGTCCAGGAGGCTGGAGATTACCTGCAGGTTGTTTTTTATTCTGTGGTGGATTTCTTTTTTGCGGAGTTTTTCAGCTCTGTCAAGCGATTCCGTTGCAATTTTTCTTTCGGTAATATCCTGGATAAAGCCCTGATAAAGTCTACTTGTCTGATCTATACTGTGTATAACTTGAATAGATTCAAAAACCCATACTCTATTCCCGTTCCGGTTTCGCATTCTGTATTCTTGCTCAACTAGATAGTTTGATGCAGTACTCAATTTTCTTCGATTTTCAAAAAAATTGCTCCGATCTTCAGGATCCACAAGTTGAGCCAACTGGATTTTTCCGGAAAAAAAATCTTTATCTTCGTAGCCAGTAATTTCCTTTACGGCCCCGTGCAGCAGCACAAAATCAAAGTTGTCATCCAGCTGGAATCCAATCCCTCTGAAATTCTGCAAATATCTGAGGAGATTTTCTTCGCTTATCTTGAGTTTTTCCTGGTTATGCTCTCTTTCTGTGATATTTTTAAGCAAACCGATGGCTCTATATACATGATTATTTTCATTTTTTAGGAAAACACAGCTGCATTCCACATAAATATAAGTTCTATTCTTTCTTTCGAGTCTGAATTTCTGCTCAAACTTCTCTCCAGTCTTCAGAGAATTCATAAGAGTGTTCCAGAACATTTCTTGTTCTTCGGGATGAATTAAACTCTTACTGGCTTCCAGATCGACTTTACCAAATTTCTCTGGCGTATAACCAGTAAATTCCTCAATAGCTCCATACCATTCAATTTTGCCAGTCTTTGGATCACCATCGAAAATTAGTTGTCCTGTTTGCTCAGCTATAGAGAAAAACCTTTCCGCAATTTTCTCTAAATTTTCTTTATGATAATCCTTTTCCATGATTATTTCTCTGTTCAATTCTAACTTTTTTCCATACCTATTTTCAAATGAACTCAACTATTTGTGGACATAAGATACTACTGGTTATAATATGTACATTATTTGATTTATTGGTATTGTTAATTAAATATAGATAACTCTTTATTTCTGTTTTTCATCAATAGAAGAACAGAGTACTTTAGCATTTCAAGACTCTTCGTATAACACTTTGTCTTTCGTCTCAACCTTGCCAGAAAGTGCCTTAGTATGCCGTTATATCCTTCAACTGTATACGTTTCTGCTTTGGATTGAGTATGAATGGTTTCAGGAATAAACTCTGCATATGCCCTCCAGTGATCAGTCATCACTTCTCCAATCTCTTTCTTCTTTAATTTTTCCCAGAGTAGTTGTCCAGTTTTCGTTCCTCTGCTACCAAAAGAGCAGTTGATGAATTTTTTCCCAACTCTATCAACAGCAATCCAGATCCAGCAATATTTTTTTTGTTGCCGATGTAAGTGTGCATCTCATCCAGTTCAACAATAGATATCTCATTTTCGCTTTTTAGCTCCTCTATCTCCTGACCAAATTTCTTTATCCATTTTTGGACAGAAACATGACTTACCCCTAAAAATCGTCCTATTGAACGAAATCCTAATCCCTCAAGATAAAGTTGCAAAGCCTGTCTCTTAACTAAAGGAGAACTAGCAGTTGATTTTAGCTCGACTGAATAGTTATATCCACAATCGTGGCATTTGTAGCGTTGACGTCCACAAACTATACCGTTTTTTGTGTGATTGGAACTTTTGCATCTTGGGCAGTTCATGCAGAAATATAGGTTTTCATAATATATAACTATAATTAAATACCAATACCGATCCTTATTTAGTTGATCTTGCTCTCGAGTATATAATATACAATCTGTCAATACGATACCATACAACATCATATGAAAATCTAGCATAAGAGAAAGGATAATTCACCCAAAAAACCACTTTCTTGAGACGCGATAGATCTCTATAACCTTCTATCCGCATGGATTCGCTTAAAAATCCTTCCCAAATAAAAGATTTTTTCATATGTTCCCATCGCCTGAATATATGGGCTATTATGAGAAAAAAGGTACAAACGATTGCGAATTGTTTTTTTGTCATTTTTCACCCCCAACGACTCAATAAAGTTAATAATAACAGGTTAACAGGAAAATGCATTAAAGCAATACATTTCTTACAGATCCTATCTTAACTGAATACAAATGAATATCTCTTCAAAATTATACTTTCTTTCTTCCCATTTTCTTTCGCACATACCGTAAAACCCCATAAGAACAACCCAACAGAAGCATAATCTTAAAGGGTTTCTCACCTGCTTTGAGGAGTTCTTCGATTTTTTCATGATCGTATTTTGGTTTCTGACCTTTCCTTTTTGGAGGAAATTGGTGACTCATTAAGATTTCACCTCTTCATACAATTTACTGTACTTTCAAGTCTATGAGGGCTGGTCATTTTATAGGTTCAACTGTAGCTGAAAAAATTCCTTAGCTTCCATAGACTTGATAGAACCTCAAGAAAGTTGAAAAAATCACTCAGCAGTCCCATATACCCTTCTCCACAATATAAGCATATTATGTCAAAAATATAAAAGCCTTTCATATTAATTATTAATTTAAACTATTAATATTTCGTCTCTCCAATGTTTCCAAAAGCTTGTGTGCCGAAAATTTTGTTCATTCTAATGGTCTCTGTACCTTAGAGTCTTTTTAATTTTTTCTGGTTTTTCTTCAATTTCAAGACAACCACAAAATTTCATCCCAATTTGAGCAAATCAATTCACTCATTTAAAAATGTTGATTCATTTACACAAGCATTCACCAAAATTTTCCAAATTGTGGAACTATTTTTGTGGGAATTTCCGACAGCTACAGCTATAAGCCATCAAGTTTAAGAACTAATTATTCTCCAATTCTAGCATTATCCATATTGGAATCTTGCTCTCATTAAAGGTGAGAAACCTTTCCATTTTCCAGTGCTGAAACACCGTTTGTTGAAAAAAGTAAATAGATTGTAACAAAAATTAGTTAGTCCATTATCGGTTTTGAATGACCTTGCTTTGTCTACGATATCACATATCAAAGAAAATATTTGTTCCATTGTATTATCTGTCTCAGGTGTAAAACCTTTTTTCAAGAAGCTCACATTCTTGCTGAAAATCTCTTCGGCATAAGAAATCGCTTTATGAGACGCTTCAGAAAGTTCAAGATCAGA
The DNA here is from genome assembly GCF_000007345.1 of Methanosarcina acetivorans C2A. Classification (NCBI taxonomy): domain Archaea; kingdom Methanobacteriati; phylum Methanobacteriota; class Methanomicrobia; order Methanosarcinales; family Methanosarcinaceae; genus Methanosarcina; species Methanosarcina acetivorans. The sequence continues at coordinate 3,411,866 of NC_003552.1, forward strand.
GTTAAATTCTCGTATCTTCTGAATATGCGCAACAGCACTGATAACCGTATCAGAAAGTATCAATTGAGATATCTCATTGTAGGTAATCTTATCGTTATCTGGAATCTCTTCAATAGAACTGAATTCCTCATAATACCTCTTACTAACGTTTTTTAATTGATGAAACACACAAAAAGAATGAGTCACTTCAGGAAAGACCATTTTTACGGCTCCAATGATCGCTTTATCCTCATCAGAAACAATCTTTTTGATTTTATCTTCAGGAAATCGGTTCTTTATTCGTATAAAAAGAGGCATCAGAGCCTCAATTGTTGGTAACCTCTCAGTTACTTCAAAATCTAAAATGACCTTCTCTTTGGTAGCAACAACGTAAACAGATTTATATCGCATTTTTTTCCATTCTTTCTTTGTGAGTTTCGTTCCAATAAATTCTTCAAGCTTTTTTTTCCATCCATTCTTGATCCAATTCCCATCAACATACAATGTTTCTTCAAAGCTAACTCCTTGGTTCAAAAGTTCTTGCTTTGAAAGTTTTGCTAGTTTCTGTTCATATAACCACAATGAAGTGGGACAAGGAGCTCTTCCACAGACATTTATTACTCCTTCTGTATATGTTTCCCCAATTCGCCGAGAATTGTGCAGACTGCATCGTCCATCGTATCTGACATTTATTTGTGTATCATAATATTCAGAACTGTAATTTGCAGAACCCTGAACACCAATAACCCGATCATGATAATGTTTCTTACAAGTGGGACAAAGCCAGTATGTAACATTGAGAGATATAGTGCCGTAACGTGATATAATAAAACGAGTGTGATGAGAGTTAACATGTAATTTACTTCCACAACTATCACACTGAGTAGGGGAGAATATAGAGAACATAGGATAGTATCGATTTTCAACCAAAACTTTTGGCAAAGGAATTATTATTTTGCCGTCAACTATCGTTTTTATCATTGATTTATCTATTGCAATGTTTCCTTTTCCCATAAATAGAAAAAATATATCAATATAATTAAAATTTTATTGTTTTGCACGATATAGAGGGAAAACGAAAAACCAGAAAATAATAAAAAGTCTCGTACCTTATTCTAATGGTCTCTGTCTTATCCCTACTGCAAAAAACGGTTCTGTTGCAATAATCATAAATATAAAAGTAAAAATTAGTTGCGGTGCAATGAATATACAAAAGCGGAATATTCCTGAGAAAATAGCTAGATTTAAACAGATATTCCGAATAACTTGTTTAATAAAATTGACTTCAGTAAGAACACATTAGCAACAGTGAAAGCACTAACCCGTGTAAGAACTAACATTTTTATTATTAATTGATGTATCTAAAAAAACCTCCTGCTTACATAGTTATTTACATTATCCACTCCCTTTTTCAATTGCTCTTGATGTCGTTTATTTAGAATCTTTTGTCTTATGTCACAAGAATCAATTTTCTCAATTTCATAATCAGGCTTAACAAAATCCAGTTTTTCCTTTTTGCTTGTAAGATTATGGGCTAATTCTCTCACCTTCAGAAATATAACATAGCCTCAGGTACTTTCTTTTCCTTGGAAACTGCCTTTTTTATTGAGCCTATCCCAAAACCCATTTTTAATCTCAATTCTAAGAATTATTAAGGATTGCTTTCATGATCAGAAGCTCTATTTGTCACTTAAATACGGAGATCTAAAGAAGTAAATTTTGAGTTTTGGATCGGCTCATTCAGTATATTTGAAAACTCATAAACATTTCCCTGGCTCCTGTACTTGTCAAACAGTAATAAATAATATATGGTGGCATCATAAAATAATAGGATCGATTGCTTTTTGCTAAGTAAACCCATTTTATAACATCAAATACAAAATAATCTTACAATCTTGGGTTAAGACCTTTTTATAGTTAGGCAAGTGAAATTACAGAATCTTTATTAGTTAGCCACTTCTCCTACTAGTGTCGAGTCAATCCTCAATTGTCGGATAAAGACGTGACAATTTTATCCTTGCATCATCTGTTGTGAATTGCCAATTAACCTTTGAATTTTTGTTGTTTCTGTAATTTTGCCATGTGCATACTTCTTTCCTAACAAGTTCGATGTTATCCATTCTTCTTTTTAAACATTGACCTGTAAGTACGTTCAGTTCAATCTCTGCCATGTTCAACCAGCTTCCATGTTTTGGTGTGTACACGAACTCAAATTTGTCCCACAGCGCCTTTGCTTTGGGTGGTGGAAATGTTTCGTAGAGAGATCCAGGTATATGCGTGTTTAGATTGTCCATAACTAACGTAATTTTATCTGCATTTTCATGTTGACCTTCTATTTCTTCCAGGAAATAAGCCCATTCTCGCTTTGTTTTTCTTTCAGTAATCTTTACCATTCTTTTCCCTGTCAATGGTTCACAAGCAAGGAATACATTGCACACCCCATTTCGCTCATATTCATAATCGTACCTGGATGGCTTTCCTGGTGAGCAGGGAATAGGAATCCTGGTTTCTGCAATCAGTTGTTTTGGGGATTCGTCCATACATACAACAGGATTTCGTGGATCAAACGGACGTTTATAAACATCCAGAACCATTTCCATATTCGCAACAAAGCTACTGTTTTGTTCTGGAGGAATTACCCATTGTTTCTTTTGCCAGGGTTTAATTTCGTTTTTTTAAAGTACGCCGTACTGTTTCGTGAGAAATATCCTCGAAATAGCCAAGTTCTACAGCCTTATCGGCTAATAATCTCAAAGACCATCTTGCAAAACCTTCAGGGGGTTGACTGCAACTAAGGGCGACTAAATGGGCTTCAGCGTCACCATCAACTTTTTTAGTATAAATGCGATCGCTTTCTTTCCCGTTGAGGGCAACTTCAAGTCCTTCTTCAACAAATCGCTTCTTAACACGGTCAATTTTTTTCATACTAATATTCAGGACACGTGAGATTTCTTCATTGGTTGAATGGGTAACATTCAATTCACTTTTATCGCAATTAAGCAAGATCAGAGCATTGAGAATTTGTTGAGAGTTATGTTTTCCCTTTGAAGCAAGTTCACAAAGAGATCTACGTTCATCTTCGGTAAGTGTCACAGTATATCTAATCATAAATGATACTTATGAAGATCATTCTATGTATCTCTTAAGACCTTTCATCGTTGACGCGACACTAGTAGATAATTTGAACTTTACTTTGTATTTCTTCCTACAGTTCGAAATTGAAGTTAATTTTATGTTTAAGTTTCTATCGTTTGTGAAATACGACTATTAAAGGGAAAAAAATTCTATAAAGGAAAATTGAAATTCTACAACTGTATGTATAATCCATAATAAAGTCAAAACAAGAATATAAATACTATCTAGAAACAGATAGAATTGCTCTAGACATAAAAAGAACGAACCTGAGATTTTTTAATGAAATATGGATATTTCAGAGATTATTAAGGAAAGTTGAGTATTATAAAAATTGCAAAAATTCTATTTTTTACCGTCCCTACTATTGTTATTTATATTTAATGTTTTACCTACTAAAAATATTTCTTGGTTTTCATGTTGGACTAAATGTTTTCGGTCCAGGATTAGCCATAAGTCATGTAGGTACGATTATTGTCAACGGAAACGCAAGAATAGGTGAGAATTGCAGGATACACGTATGTACGGTCATCGGAACTAAAGCAGGAACAAGTGGAAAAACACCAAAAATAGGAAATAATGTTTACATTGGGCCAGGAGCAAAAATATTTAGAGATATAGAAATTGCGGATGGAATAGCTATAGGAGCTAATTCAGTCGTGAATAAGTCATTTACAGAACCAAATATTGGGATTGCAGGGATTCCAGCTAAGAAAATAAACGGTAGAGGTTCTGAGGGACTGGTCCCCAAAAAGTTGCTCATAGAACTAAAAAAAGATTATCCTGAACTTTTCGAAAAAACCTGACGAATAATCGGGTATTACCAGAACTTCCATCATGCCTCTTTATTTTCAAAATTTTCCTGATGCTCTTTACATCTCTTAGTTTTGTGCGTTCATACAATACGTCAAATTTAATTTCAGAATACTTTAATTTAAGGTCGTCAATAACAGCCTGGGACTTGCTAAATTTAACTTCGATGAACTCCTTTGCCATTTCAAGCCTTTTTTCCTGATCTTCAAAAGCATGATACCGAACAAACTTTGTTTTTACATTAGTACTTTTAGGAGGAAGCACAGTTGTTAAGAGCTTGCTGTTCCAATCTAAGATAGAAACTTGGACATTATGCCTGATTCGGCTCTTAAATGGAATTGAAAAGAGTTCCTCTTGGAAACTCTTTCTGGGTGCTTGGAGCAGTTCTGATTGTGAGACACAGGTAAAAATAAGGTTGTTTATGATCCAATTAAACGGCTATTCTGCTTCACTTAAAAGGTAGTATCTATAGAAAAGGTAGTATCTATAGAAAAGGTAGTATCTATGAGTTTGTTATAAAACCAGAAGATCAAGCAGGGAAGGTCAAAGCAGTTTGGAAAGGGGGAGAAATGTGAGTACGTATAACAATGGCATTCTTTCATTCAGGTTCAGGAACGAGAGAATCGAAGTAATGCTGGTTCATCCGGGTGGGCCGATCTGGGAGAGTTAAATCAACCTAATAGAAAAATAGTGCATTTATGGGCTCTTGAAAAAGACCTGGATAACATAATTGTAAGTAATACATTTACGCCTGAGTGGCCAAAAAACTCCGGGAAAATACACGAGTATTCAGAGGTCGGCAAAGCAGGATGGTTCGATATTGAGCTGGCTAAGAAAAAAAATTAGAAAAGGACAAATTGGTTTTATTGGTAAACTCATGGATGCTATAAATTATTCCCAGAAGGAAGAGCACATGGACAGGGAAAAAAGGTGTAGACAAACTACATTATTTTAAACGATAACAAAGTTTGATGATCTGGAGAGAAAACTTATAAGACTATAATTACCGTAGATGTTTCTTATCGATTTTGCTCATGCCAACCACAGCAAAAAAAGAGGGGATTTTACCCCCTAAATAAATTATACTTTGAGAAGTTCAAATCTTATGGCCTTCAATACTTATTTAATTAATCTTGCTCTCGAATATATGAAATACAATCTGTCAATACGATACCATACAACATCATATAAAAATCTAGCATAAGAGAATGGATAATTCGCCCAAAAAACCAATTTCTTGAAACGCGATAGCTCTCTATAACCCTCTACCCGCATGGATTCGCTTAAAAATCCCTTCCAGATAAGAGATTTTTGCATATGTTTCCATCGCCTGAATATATGGGCTATTATAAGTAAGAAGATACCAGCGATTGCGAATTGTTTTTTTGTCACCTTTTCACCCCCCAATGACTTAACAAACTTAATAATATTAATTAGATAATCTCGAATAGGACAAACTTTCCTGTATTTAGCTAAACTAGACCTCGAACCAACCTATTTCGAAATTAAAGTTCTTGTTGGAAAATTTTCAAACATTTTCAAAAAATAAGAAAATCTTATTTTTGATAGTTCGACATGTTCAAATATATCTCCGTCCTCCTATAAATTTTTGTTCCAAAAAGACTTGAATTGTCCAGTTCCCATATAATTGGACATTTTCTAATGGAAAGTCCCTGCCTTCAAAAGTTTGCTTATATGCACGCAGCCTTATGTCCTATCTGATTGTATAATATACTCTTAGCCATAGGCGAGGGATTTTATCCGTTTACAAAGATATTCACAGGTTCGAATCCCACTTCTCACACAAAACTTTTGGGATATAGGTGACTCAAATTTTTTGTATGCTAGTACAGAGATAATGCACAACCATTTTTTCGAAAGTTGCCCTAACAGAAATTTCCTCTCTTTTTATGGCGGCTTCATGACAAACTTCTGCATCCCTGACTACATGGGAATAGGAATATCAGCTGCTATGGGTGTCAACGGCGGTTAAGAATTCCCCATTTTCGGCGGATTAAAATTCCCCAATTCTCAATCCTTGAGAAAAGTTCGAGGATTGTGAATCATGCTGAAAAAGGAGGATTTATTCTTGATTCGAGATTTAAGTTCACAAAACTTGAGCATTAGTGAAATCGCCAGACAAACCGGTTTTGACAGGAAAACTGTGAGGAAATATCTCCAGCTGAAAACCTTACCTGAACCCCAGAAACGTCCCGGAAGAAAGAGCAAGCTTGATCCATATAAACCTTATATACTCAAAAAGCTTGAAGAAGGCTCCTACACTACTGCTCGGCTCTATCGGGAAATCAAAGAAATGGGTTTTGATGGAGGAATGACCATCGTCAAGGACTTTGTAAGAGAAGTCCGACCTCAGCAGGGAGTCCCTGCTGTATTCCGCTATGAAACAAAACCAGGTGTACAGGCTCAGGTTGACTGGGCAGAGATGGGAACAGTTGAGGTTGATGGAAAGATAAAGAAACTCTTTTGCTTCAACATGATTCTTGGATATTCCAGGATGAAATATGTTGAATTTACACTGGGCATAGACACTTCCACTCTTATCCAGTGTCATCTGAACGCCTTTGAGTACTTTGGAGGATTTACACAGGAGATTCTCTATGATAACATGAAACAGGTTGTTATCAAAAGAGCCTTAAAATCATCAGATTCTGAATGGAACTCACAGTTTGAGGATTTCTTCAAATGCTTTGGTTTTATTCCACGGTTATGCAGGCCTTACAGGCCTCAGACAAAAGGTAAAATTGAAAATACGGTAGGCTATGTCAAGAGGGATTTCTTCCTTGGAAGACGATTTACCTCTCTCGAAGACCTGAACGCCCAAGTTCACAGGTGGTTGGAAAGGGTAAATTCAACTGTCCACGGAACAACCTATCAAATCCCCCTTGAACGTTTTAAGGAGGAGAAACTGATCCCTCTGGATCAGGTTCCTCCTTACAAAGTTGTCCATAAGGAGACCAGAAAGGTCTCCAGAGACTGTTATATTTCGTTCCTTGGAAATAAGTATTCTGTTCCTTACAGGTTTGCAGGAAGAACTGCAGAGCTTCAGATTTTTGAAGGAATATTCGAGGTCTATGTTGATTATGAGAAGGTTTGTGAACATGAAATTCTTTCAGGTAATTGTAGGGTTTCCAGAAAAAAGGAACATTTTCAGGGCCTCCTGAGTGAGATTCTTAAAGAGAATTCAAAATGCAAGAAAGAATTACAGATTCCGTTGAAGTTCTCAGGTCCTGAAGTTGAAAAGAGGTCTCTTGACATCTATGAAACATTCAGTGACGGTGATTTTGAATGAACAATTTCAGCTATGAGAGACTTCACAGTAACCTGCAATACCTCAAACTGAATACTATTGAAGAGGTTCTGGACAACTATCTTGAAATTGCTGCAAGAGATAGCAAGACAACAATGGAAGTACTTGATTATCTGTTTGAACAGGAAAAGAAGCACAGAGAAGCTGCTGCAATTGAGAGAAGGATGAAAAGTGCAGCATTTCCTGTGAAAAAGACGCTTGATGAATTCGATTTTGAGTTTCAGTCATCTATTGATAAAAAAGTCATAGAAGACCTTGCAACCTTGAGATTTGTTCATAACGTAGAAAACGTTGTTTTCCTTGGTCCTCCCGGAGTTGGAAAGTCTCATCTTGCAATCGCTCTTGGGATTGAAGTAGCAAAAGCAGGGATTTCGGTTTACTTTACCAATACAGGAAACCTTATCGAGAAGTTGAAAATAGCAAATCGAGAAGGAATGCTTGAAAAGAAACTCAAAGGCTTTATGAAATTTAAAGTTCTGATCATTGATGAAATGGGTTATCTCCCATTTGATGAGGAAGGAGCTCACTGTTTATTTCAGTTGATTTCCAGACGTTATGAAAAGAGTTCGACCATCTTTACGTCAAATAAATCATATGGAGAATGGGGAGAGATATTCAAAGACCAGGTAATAGCGGCTGCTGTACTTGATAGAATTCTCCATCACTGTACTACAATTAACATCAGAGGAGAAAGTTACAGGCTGAAAGAAAGGAAGAAACATGGTATAAAATCAGGAAATATCTACCAGTAATTTCTAACAAGTTTATGAAAAATTGAGTAAAATTTATATCAAAAGATGGGGAAATTTAAACCGACCAATGTGGGGAAAATTAAACCGCTGTTGACATGGGCAAAGGTACCGTCCAAGAGATTCGTGTATACCGGGATAATTGAGATTACCTTTTATCTTTTTTCAAATTGCGTCACATCTATAAAGATAACTTAAATTGAAATTAGAATAATTTAAAAGGAAAGAAGGTTTAGGTGGCGTTTAGCCTATAATTCCGATCTCCTTATCAGTCGGCTTGAATATAAATAAAAACAATCAGTTATTTCTGCTGATCTACCCTGAGTTCTTAAAGAAATTAACTTCAATGTACACTACATACAGTAAAGAAATATAATATCAATGTCAGTCAGTTCATTTTCGAAAAATTTATATGCCGCTGATATTTATATATCCTGCTGTAATAGTGAGATCGTCGGAAAATGTCATAAAATATCTGCCGATAAATTGCTCTATTTTGAAAACAAAAGCAGAATCGAGTTTTTTGAAACCCTATTGCAAAATAGCTTCTAGCAAAACAAGGATTGAAACAATAAAAAACAAAGGAGGAATATATATAAAACGAAATGAAGATGATTGGAATCAGGAACTTAAGCCAGACATGAAATACTATCAAGGCTGGCATTTGATAGTTCTGCTCATTCTTGTGCTTGCCAACGTATATATAGAAATTAAATGGCTTTTCTTTAGCTAAAAATTACAAAACAGCTTCCACGCACTATATTACCAGGGTAATAGGTATCTCAAAAAAGTGTACGCTACTGAAATATATTAACAGCAACATTTTCTATAAAGTTGCCCTGGCAAAAATTAGTTCTTTTTTATAAGTCGGGTTAATAAAAAAATCAAATTTTTTGTACGCTTTTGCAGAGTATACGCACACCCACTTCTTTTCAAAAGTTGTCTTAACTAAAAATAAAAAATTATTCATGCGTCTTCGGTTAAGTGAGGAATCGTGATAAATTGCCTCCATTCTCACAACAGTTGCCAATACTTTTAATGTGTTGTGGACTGGAACTGGGTATCGATTTCATGTAATAAGGCCAAAATTTAAGGCAGCCTTTTGGTGCAAAACCGATAGCTTTCAGGCAAAAAATTCCTTAACCGATGACCAATGAAAAATTATTTATCTTTTTGAAAACCCGTAAACAATCTTATATCCTAGATTCGGCAGGTAAACAAATATCTTAATATTATTAATTTTATATCTTTTTCCTGGTTTTCCCATGGCAGAAAAAGACAGCAGTAGAAGAGTTGAATCCTCCCTAAAACGTACAAGGTTCTTAGGTCACCTTGGTCTGATAGTTGGAGTGTTCCGAGAACTTGAGGTTGACAATCTGATCGATGAAAAACTTCCCAAAGAAAGGGATCATACTGTCCCTCACTCAGTCTGCATCCTTGCCATGTTGCTCAATGGTCTTGGTTTCGTAGGGCAACGTCTGTACCTGTTTCCTGATTTTTTTAAAAACATTTCTACGGAAAGGCTTTTCGGAGACGGTATAACAAGAGAGGATCTGAATCAATACGTTATCGGAGAGACTCTTGACAGAATCGTAAAATATGGCCCTACAAAACTGTTTACGGAAATTGCTCTTCACATCATGACTCATCTACCTATTCCTGTTCATTGTTTACACGCTGACACTACAAGTGTCAGCGTTTATGGGGATTATGATGACGAAGAAACTGAGTCTATTGACATTACTTTTGGAATTCCCAAAAACGGAAGATGGGACCTCAAACAATTTGTACTTAGCTTGATTGTTAATCAGCATGGGATACCTCTTTTCATGAACACACATTCAGGAAATTCTTCCGACAAAAACACAATTCTGGAAGCGATCCAGTCTCTCAAATCAGTTTTAAGACCTGAAAGCGAAGTTTACTACGTCGCTGATAGTTCCTTTTACACAGACAATAATATCAAGAACATGGGAAAGTCATTCTGGATCAGTCGTGTTCCCGCAACAATTACCGAGGCAAAGGAACTGCTAACTGCAAATCTGAACCTGAAAACGCTAAAAAGCGACGAAAGATACTCATTTTATCAAACCTTTGTGGAATATGGTGGAGTCAAACAAAAGTGGGTTTTGCTGCTTTCTCACAAGATGAAAGAGAAGAAAGAGCAAACTCTCAGGACGAAGCTTGAAAAAGAGGTTGAAAAAGCAGAGAAGTCTTTTAAAAAACTGAAAGGAGAGGACTTTTTTTGCGAAGAGGATGCATTAAAAGCTGCAGAAAAATGGATTCAAGATTTCCCTTCTGTCTCATTTGAAAAAGTAGATGTGAAATCCATTAAAAAACGTGAGTTGGGGAAAAGAGGCAGACCTTCAAAAGATGAGCAATTAAAGACTTATTGCAGGATTAATGGAATCATAAAGGTTAATGATGCTTTTGTTTTAAATGAAATGGATAAAATGGGACTTTTTATTCTTGCAAGTAATGATATCAATCTTTCTCCTGAGGATATGCTGAAGTATTACAAAGGGCAGGATAACGTGGAAAAAGGATTCAGATTCTTGAAAAGTAACACCTTTAGCATATCGAAAGTTTACCTCAAGAACAAAAAGAGAATTGAAGCGATGACTATGATAATGGTTCTCTGCTTAATGATTTATTCAATTGCAGAATGGAAATTAAGGACAAAATTAGAAGAAGAAAATGAAACGATTCCAGATCAAAAAGGGAAACCAACAAAAAGACCTACAATGAGATGGATATTTTTCAATTTTCAGGGAATTACAGAACTTATTTCTCAGAACAAAGGACAAATGAAGTCAGAAATATTGAATATGGAGGAGATTCACTGGAAGATACTGGGTCTAATGGGAGAGAAATATGAAAATATCTATCTCTAATTACGTTAACCTGCCGAATCTAGGTTATATGTTTTGCATTTACCCATGCGGTTATCGATAGGAAAATATAAGGTTTCAAAATATAGAATTGTCCACTGCCTATAATTGCTGAAATTTGGGAGAAATGTATAACATTATTTGACCCTGATAAAATGGTTGTTACATTCTCATAAAACGAAAGAAGATTATGAACATCGCTAGATAATGTATTAAAGGTCACTTCGCACGTAGGAGAAGTGCTTTCTGTCTGTACCGGCACATTTAACTTCATTGGTCTATCCCGCTTTCATACAAACGAGCTACTACCACTGGACTTCACTCCAAGAGCTGCGGGAATTGGGTGATGTGGAAGTCGTGGAGGAAAGAATCGTAAGGGATGGAAATATCTGGACCTCGGCAGGCATTTCTGCTGGCATTGATATGGTGCTCGCATTTGTTGAATACATGACTGACGAAAAAACGGCGGGCAAAATTCAGCTCGGTGCCGAATACTATCCGTCCGGCAGGTCATACGGTATGATGCACCAGATCCCGCAGGCTCCTGAATATTTGAAGAAAAGGGACTGAATGTCCCTCAAAATTTTTCAAAAACCTTACTTCCATGTTACTTCAAGAGGCTTCCTGCGAGGGATTCCGTATACTTTGTATTTCGGGTTGCCAAACATCATTGCATAGGCAAACTTCCTTCCTGCTGGCAGGTCGAGTTCTTTCTGGAGAGGTTCATAGAACATGGAAGCCGCTGTAACAAAGCCAGCCCAGCATGTCCCTATCCCGAAAGCCGGTGCAGCGAGATCAAAATGGGTGAAGGCAATGATGGCATCTACAGGTGCAATGGGACTTTCCTCTGGAATGTGGGCGAAGAGCAGGTGCGGAGCACCCCGACAGATGACGTCGTATCCCTGCTCCCATGCAGAAATAAGCGCAGGTACGTAACCGCTCATCGGGTGGGGGGTGTTCAGGAGGGTTCTCATCCATTCAATAGTGAGTTCGGCAATTTTCCTCACTTTTTCAGGGTTATGGACAACGAGCCACTGCACCGGCTGGGCATTGGTTCCGGACGCAGCGTAGCGGGCAATATCAAGGACTTCAAGGATTTTCTCCTTTGGCACAGGCTCTCCGGTAAAATGCCGAACTGATCTGCGTTTCTTGAGGTAAAATGCTATGTCCTCTGGAGAGATAGTACCTGCACCAGTTGGCAGGGGAACTTTCTCATCGGGGCGGAGGTTAAGAACGAGAGCCTCAGAAGGGCAGAAAGCCTCACAGTGCCCGCAATAGAGGCAGTGTAAAATGTTTTCGTCCTGCACTTGTGGAAGATGAGTCTCATCAACTGGATCGATGATACCTGAAGGGCATACCTTTACACAAATACCGCACCGTGTGCAAAGATCTTGATTAACAACAATGTGAGTCATAAGTATCAAAACCTGTTAAGGGCAGATACGTAATCAGCCCCTTTTAAGGCAGATATGTAATCGGTAGTATTTAGTTACTTGTCTTTATTTCTCTACCTGTGAAGCTCTATTCTTCATTCAATTACCTGATGGGTAAAGAAATAAAGGTTACATATTTGCCTGTCATAAAGAAAAAGGATCTTAAATCCTGGCTTCCTGCGCTTTTTATCCCCAAATTTTTTCACTGATTCCAAGTTTTTATACCGTCCCCTCTTTGATTATCACATTATTCTTGCGTTAAGATTCCAGAGCATCTACTTCTGCCAGGAATTCAAGAGCGGGCTTGAGAAGCAAATTTATGTCTTGCGATATGGAACAGATGGTCTCCTTCAATCAGGACCAGCTTTGCACCGGGAATCCCTTGCGCCAGCTCTCGGGTGATCTTCATGGATACAACCTGATACTTTGTGCCATTTATTATAAGAGTGGGTGCTTTGACCTGGCTCAGCAACTTCCTGCCATCAAAATTAAGGGCTGCCAAACTTTGCCGGGTGAAGGATTCAAGTGTTGGCGGATATTGCTGCTGGAAAAGGAACTCAGCGCCCTTCTTCATCTGCTTTTTGCCTCCAGGCAGTTTCCACATGAGACCCCAGATTAAATTCCTCGGGAAAGGAACCCAGTGGAATGCTGAATGAAGCACCAGACTTTTGACATGCTCAGGATATTTTGTAGCAAGCAACAGGGCTATGCAGGAACCCATGGGAAAGCCACTGGAATGAGCTCGTTTTATTTCCAGCAAATCTAAAAGCCCGATTAAGTCTTACTGCCATCATTTCAATAGAGTAAGGGATATCCGGCTTGTCAGTCCTTCCGACACCCCGGTTGTCGAAGGCAATTACCTTATATTTTTGGGCATATCTGTCTAGGTAACTGGTTTTTCCCTCCCCCTGAGTTATTACCTAACTTTGACAGTGAAATAAAAATAAGTGCTCTTTGTTTTGATTCATTCGATCAAATGAAAATTAATACAAAACAGAGAACATTCCCTACAATTCCTAACAAAAATATATGTATTTCTATTGGAACACTGCTTGCCGTCTGATTCTACTACGAAAAGCTTCATTTCTGTGATATTTTTAACAAGCATAAAAGTAAAGGTCTTGATCTCAATAGTTTACTGATTGGTTTGTTAAGTTACAAACTGACTGAGAATTTCAGTATTAAAGAAGCTGGCAAATGGTTAAACCAAAAAGAAATTCTCAATATCTTAAATCTTAAGCGCTTTCATGAAAGAGCCCTTTACAGGGTTCTTATAAATCTTAGGTTATAATTTCCTTTTCCCAAATAATCATCGAAGACAATTCTCATGCTTTCCTCAGTGAAATATCCCGTGCTGCAGCCCAGCTCGACGGCCCTTCCCAGGCCTCGCTTCTGGCTGAGCCTGTCACGGGCTGACTGTCGCAGGGTTGTACACATCAGGTTATCATTGCCTCGTCGTGCTGGTACGCTATTGCGCCCCCGAACTTTTCGCTGTTTTCCGACATACCACGCTCCATGCTCATCCTTCTGAGTCCGATTTTTTCCATTACCTGACGGCCGCATATGCAAAGGAAAGCAGGCTGTTGACCGGCTTGCCCTCGTTTTTCCCGCGCAGGTAAGCCGTCCGGTAATCCCCGCCGGTCATCTTTTGCCGCAAGGTGAAGCCTCTCTCGCTGAGGAACGCTTCGAGAGCCACCTCATCGACGCCGAACAGGAAGGGCTCACCTGCGTCCGTCACGGCTTTTTGCCAGTTCCGGCCGGCTTCCTGCTCGCAGGTGCCGTCAACCAACGATGCAGGGATGTAATCGAAGACCATTGCACTGCCCCTGCCTGAGCTATGCGCGATGAAGGCAAGCACCTTGTCTACTGCTGTTGGAGGGAGGTAATAGACAAGCCCTTCCAGGAGGAACAGCGTCTTCCGGGAAGTGTCATATCCGCTCTCAGCGAGCCTCTGACCCAGATCATCGACGGCGAGGTCTGCAGGGACGTAGGTGACGTGACCCGGCAGCACGCCGAAGATCTCCCGGACCTTGTCTGTCTTTAGCTTTTGGGTGGTCGGGACATCGACCTCGAAGACACGGACGCGCTCTAGCCCTTCGATCCGGTAAGCGCGGGAATCGTACCCGGCGCCCAGCACCACGAGCTGCTCCAGGCCATCGGTGATCGATGCTTTCACGACGTCGTCGAAGTACCTCGCCCGGACTAGGCAGGAGACACCGACACCCGGGACTAGGCGCTCGGACTGCTCCAACATCGCCCGCGCCTCGGCTGTATGGCTGCTATAGTACTCCATGGTTTCCCGACTGATGAAGTAGAAGGCGTAAGGATCGTAATAGATGCGCTCCTCCTCAGGCTTCCGGGATTCCATCGCCCTGATGATGGCAAGGGTCTCCGCAGTTTTACTCGGGTCCCTGCCTCTGCTATCGTTTTCGCGTGTCTCTTTTCTATTGTTTGTTTGCTGCATATCCAGCCCTCCTTACTATCTGATCGCAAGGAACAGTCATCGATTAATCTTCGCCGTGGATCTCGTAGTACATATTGATATCTTTTACTTTTACAGTTGGCATGTCTTCTCGCCTCGATCACTCTTTCATTCCCAATCATTTTTCATTTATGATCACTTTTTGATGATATTTCCAATAGCATCCGCTATCCAGATACAGGCACATTCTTTTGCTCTTTTCTAGCTTTAGAAAGAATAGAATCAGTATTTATCGAGCGCTGTTGCCTAAGCCCATTTCATCGGAAACTGGACGATTATCGAGAGCGTTGCCGATAAAGAGGAGGAAATCCTTTACAAACTGATCATAGCTGATCCCTCCGATTTCCAGAATTTTTTTCCAATTAGGGTCCAGACAGATGATGCTGTTGCACATAAGGTTCATGATAAAAGCCATTTCAAACGGATCAATATCGTTTCTTATTGTCCCGTCTTCCATTCCTTCCTTAAGCACATCGCGGTTCAGTAAAAGGTCTTCTTTTATCTGCTCCATGACCGCCTTCATATCTTCGTTTTCTTTTTTCCTGAACAGCTTCGGTCCAATGGCACAGATCATCCGATAATATTCCTGATTTTCCTGGACGAATTCGAAGTATTTTTTTCCTATCAACCTATGTTTTTCCCGGCCAGATATTTCCAGCTCTATGCACTCTACCAAAATTTCATGCATTTTACGCATCTTGCGTAGAGTGATGGCAAAAAACAGAGCGTCTTTGTTTTTAAAGTAAAGGTAAAGCGTACCTTTGCCAAGTTCTACCTCTTTTGCTATCTCTTCCATGGGGACGCTGTCGAAGCTCCTGGAGAAAAACAGCTTCTCAGCGGCATCGATGATAGCATTCTTTCTCTGTTCCTTTTCTCTTTCTTTTCTGTCAGCGGTTGCCATTATCTTCACCGTTATGACCTATAACTATAATATGACTATTGGTCATTGTATGAATGAGAGTCAAACAATATAAGGTTTCTGTTTTATCCCAATCAGTCATGCTGAAGCTGAAAAAGCCTGGACAGTATAATTGTAGTCCTTCTCAGGAGGGCGGACTGTTATAGAAAACGCATTGTGTCTGTTGAGATCTTCAGTTTGGTATTTTCTAATGAATAAAAATAGGTGTTGATCATATCCCTTTTCTAAAAAGGGAAGGATTTACCCTGAGTTAACTTCATGACTCTAAATGTAAAACTTTTGATTGAAGTATGTTTCTCTTACAGACTTTGCTTTCTCTTGAGCTCATTTTTCCAGTCCCGTCTTCCATATCAATGTCAGATTGAACCCCTTTGTATTATAAGGAGCCACCTGTGAAAGGTCTGTTCATGGGTGAGGGTTGTCGCAAGGAAAATCAAAACCGTCGGCGCACGATTCGATATCTTTTGAACCGATGCATTTAATCACTTTACATGATCCTGACTTACGCGGACGGGTAAGGGGCACAACCGTTTTCTCTTCAACATCCTTTACAAAAAGTTTTCTTCCGTTGGGATAACAGTGCTGCGTTCTTCCGTTAGCTTCCGATGAGAGGGGTAACTTTTGTCATGGTGATTTGCTTCATCTTAAAATCTTACTGCCATGTCACCTCAAAGGGTTTCCTGCGGGGAATCCCATAGGCCTTGTACTGAGGGTAGCCAAACATCATCGTGTAGCTACATTTCCGTCCAGCAGGCAGATCAAGTTCTTTCTGGAGGAGACTTTTTATTATTTTCTGGTTTTTCGTTTTCCCTCTATATCGTGCAAAACAATAAAATTTTAATTATATTGATATATTTTTTCTATTTATGGGAAAAGGAAACATTGCAATAGATAAATCAATGATAAAAACGATAGTTGACGGCAAAATAATAATTCCTTTGCCAAAAGTTTTGGTTGGAAATCGATACTATCCTATGTTCTCTATATTCTCCCCTACTCAGTGTGATAGTTGTGGAAGTAAATTACATGTTAACTCTCATCACACTCGTTTTATTATATCACGTTACGGCACTATATCTCTCAATGTTACATACTGGCTTTGTCCCACTTGTAAGAAACATTATCATGATCGGGTTATTGGTGTTCAGGGTTCTGCAAATTACAGTTCTGAATATTATGATACACAAATAAATGGTAACTATTCAGCCACCGATAAAAAAGTATGTTTTTTGAGCAATGCCGTAATTCTCAGGCTAATAGCGGCGCTCCATTGAGCGCCGCTAGAATAGCATCCATGACATTGAGTTCATTCTTTTTAATTGATGATATGTAAGCCCTAATTCTGCAGAAAGCTACCGCTCCTTCTATACTTCTGAAAGTTCCTGATATTTTCTGTTGTAGCTTCATCATCCTGATATCTCTTTCCGCTTGATTGTTGTCAAACGAAACTCTCAGGTTATTGAGGAATCGCAGAATCTGTTCCTTGTGTAGTATGAACCTATCAAGGAGATTCTTTGCTTTTGTTTGTGCTTTTCTTCCTCTCTTTTTCACCTGTTCTTTTAAGGGATCAGGCGGTGGATTTTCTTCAATTCCTCCCTGCATTATTGCATCGTATATTCCCTCGAGTTCCCTTACTTTTTCTGGATCTATTGGAATTTCCATCTCCCTACATTCATCAGTATACTTTTTCATCTCACTGAGTAGTTCATTTATCTCTTTAGCCCATTGCTGCTCAAAATTCTCTTCAATCCCGGTAAGTTCCCGTTTAAGATGAGCGTTGCACAGAGCATGTTCACATTCATACTTGTTATATGAAGCAAATCCATCATGAACTGCTACCCCATTGTATTGCAGAAGAAATCCCAGAGCATCCATTGCTTCTGTCCCTCTTTTTGGATGTGGGAAATAGTAGGTCCATAAATTGTTTGAGACAACATGAAGCCACCATTTCGTCCCTAAAACTCTCATCCCTGTCTCATCACAATGAGCAGTATGAGACGCTAATAGATGTTTCATAGCAGCTTCTTCAAAAGGTTGCAGGTTCTGAAAACATTCTATTTCCGCCCTTTTTATGGTAGCAGGGCTGATACGTACGCCGTAGAAGTCCTCTACCAAATCACAAATCCTTTCATATGGAATAAATTGATAGTTCCTCAAATACAGAATTGAGGCTAAAAGACGAGGACCATATTGAATAGGGAATTTTATAGACTCTGGAAAAGAACCTTTGTTAACTTTCCCGCAGTGAGGACACTTCTTGATTTCACAACGATGTTCAGTAAATATGATTTGGGCAGGAGGAATTTCAGCTTCTTGCCTACGTTCATAGTCCTGAACTTCAGTATCTTCAAGATGATGACCACAATGATCGCAGTATTCCGGCGAATGGTATTTTATCTAATCAGGGTTTTCAACCAGTTTAAGAGTTTTTCCAGGATGACCTTTTTGACCACCGGCTTTTTTGCCGCTACTCTTACGGAGACTCTTAGGTTTTGGTTTTTCGTTACAAAAAACATCAGTAGAAGGAGGTTTACTGCTATTTTGGCTGTTTTGATTCAAACGAGCCTCTAAAATTCTTACACGTTCTTCAAGTTCAGCAATCTGAGAAGCTTGTTTCTCTATGATATACTCAAGTCTCTGGATTACAGCAATAACTGCTTCAGGACCAGCTTCATAAATTTCAAGGATCTCTTCACGTGTAAGCATGATAACGAAATGAAATAGTATTCAATTTATATCCAATTTTTCCTCGAAACGAGGAAAAATTGCTTTTACGAAGGTATAGATGAATAGTTACAATAAATGTCAGATACGATGGACGATGCAGTCTGCACAATTCTCGGCGAATTGGGGAAACATATACAGAAGGAGTAATAAATGTCTGTGGAAGAGCTCCTTGTCCCACTTCATTGTGGTTATATGAACAGAAACTAGCAAAACTTTCAAAGCAAGAACTTTTGAACCAAGGAGTTAGCTTTGAAGAAACATTGTATGTTGATGGGAATTGGATCAAGAATGGATGGAAAAAAAAGCTTGAAGAATTTATTGGAACGAAACTCACAAAGAAAGAATGGAAAAAAATGCGATATAAATCTGTTTACGTTGTTGCTACCAAAGAGAAGGTCATTTTAGATTTTGAAGTAACTGAGAGGTTACCAACAATTGAGGCTCTGATGCCTCTTTTCATACGAATAAAGAACCGATTTCCTGAAGATAAAATCAAAAAGATTGTTTCTGATGAGGATAAAGCGATCATTGGAGCCGTAAAAATGGTCTTTCCTGAAGTGACTCATTCTTTTTGTGTGTTTCATCAATTAAAAAACGTTAGTAAGAGGTATTATGAGGAATTCAGTTCTGTTGAAGAGATTCCAGATAACGATAAGATTACCTACAATGAGATATCTCAATTGATACTTTCTGATACGGTTATCAGTGCTGTTGCGCATATTCAGAAGATACGAGAATTTAACTCTGATCTTGAACTTTCTGAAGCGTCTCATAAAGCGATTTCTTATGCCGAAGAGATTTTCAGCAAGAATGTGAGCTTCTTGAAAAAAGGTTTTACACCTGAGACAGATAATACAATGGAACAAATATTTTCTTTGATATGTGATATAGTAGACAAAGTAAGGTCATTCAAAACCGATAATGGACTAACTAATTTTTGTTACAATCTATTTACTTTTTTCAACAAACGGTGTTTCAGCACTGGAAAATGGAAAGGTTTCTCACCTTTAATGAGAGCAAGATTCCAATATGGATAATGCTAGAATTGGAGAATAATTAGTTCTTAAACTTGATGGCTTATAGCTGTAGCTGTCGGAAATTCCCACAAAAATAGTTCCACAATTTGGAAAATTTTGGTGAATGCTTGTGTAAATGAATCAACATTTTTAAATGAGTGAATTGATTTGCTCAAATTGGGATGAAATTTTGTGGTTGTCTTGAAATTGAAGAAAAACCAGAAAAAATTAAAAAGACTCTTCTGGAGAGGTTCATAGGAGGCAGCCGCCATCGCAACAAAACCTGCCCAGCGCGTACCGATACCAAATGCCGGTGCAGCGATATCGAAATGGGTGAGGACGATTATGGCATCGACAGGTGCAACCGGATTCTCTTTTGGTATATGGGCTAAGAGCAGGTGCGGAGCGGCCCGGCAGATGATATCGTGTCCCTGTTCCCACACCGAAATAATGGTCGGCGCTAAGCCGCTCATGGGATGGGCAGTATCCAGTAGGCTCTTCATCCATTCGATAGTTATTCCGGCAATTCTTCTGACTTTCTTCGGATCATGGACAACCAGCCGCTGATCTGGCTGGCTGTTGCCTCCCCTGCGAATAAATGTACTTAGAGCCTATCCGAAAAGTCAACAATGGCATTTCTTAAAAGTTGTAACAGGTCATAATATTCGAATATCCTTTCGGTTGTTAACATTACCTGATGATAGTTACAACAGGTCATGAGACTTTTCGGATAGGCTCTAAATCAGAGGTTTTAAAGTACTTCCCCACAGATGAGTGGTAGAGCGTACGTTTGCATGGCTGTGAAGATATTGACGTTTGAGTAAAGATTATGAAGGATTGACAGAATCAAGTCAAGTATTGATATATCTGCGATGATTCATATAAAGATTCGGCGACTGGGTCGTTTAACCTGTAAGAGTATAAGAAATATGATATTCAGACAGGCTCTAAGAGCCCTCTGAAAAGCCAATAATGGCATGCTGTAATAGTTCCAGTGGGTCACAACACTTTTCGGATAGGTTTATAAGTGACTGTAATTAAAGTCTAAGCCATGTATTAAATTTGCACTAGGTTCTGGTTTAAGGAGAATTGGAGTTTGGATAAACAATATGACATTACAATCATCGGTGCCGGTCCTGCTGGCAGTATGAGTGCATATAACCTTGCTAAGCACTTTAAGGTGCTTATTGTAGAAGCACATGGTTTACCACGCAATAAATCCTGTTCTGGAATCCTGATAAAAAAGTCAGTAGATATACTTGAGAAATATTTTGATAATATCCCTGATAATGTCAAATGCACTCCCTATGAGACTAATGGAATTACTATTATTGATGAATATATGGTGCCACGAGACTTTCCAGATAAAGGTTTAAACATTTTAAGAGATAAATTTGATTATTGGCTAGTACAACATGCAATTAAGGCAGGAGCAGATCTTATAGATCATTCAAGGGTTGTAAAATTGGATGAGAATGAAAATGGAGTTACATTAACAATAAAAAGCGATAGCGTTTACAAAATTAACTCTAAAATTGTAATTGCATGTGACGGAGTCAGCGGAACTTCAAGGATAATGACAAATACGCCAAAGCAAAATAAGTTGGTTACATATCAAAAATACTACAACGCAAGGGCTTCTATTGATAGATCAAAGTTTTATGCTTATATTTCAAAGAATTTCTCAGAATACGATTCATGGATAAACACCAAAAATAACCATATTGTTGTAGGTACGATAGCGAAAACATTGACTAAATCAAAATATTTTCACAACCAATTTATTTCGTTTCTAAGAAAAGAAATTAATTTTGAAATAATCAAAGAAATCAAAGATGAATCATGGTATATACCGTTAGTTATACCCTGATTTTCCTATAGTTTTAAGAAATAGAAGGGTTTTTTTTGCAGGCGAAGTTGCGGGACTTTTAAATCCATTCGGTGAAGGTATTTCAATAGCATTGATAAGTGGACTTTGCTTATCAAATGCATGTATAAAACAAAAGTCGTTAGAGTTAACCGATTGTGCAGAAATCGAACTGAGTTATAATAGTAGTCTATCAAATGAGATAGAGTACATGAAAAGACAGTGGAAATTTATTAAATGTTTTTATCCTTATTTTTGGAATAATGTAACGCAAAATTTAGGTGGGAGCAGTGAAGCATAACAACCAAATATAAATGGGGTGTGTAAAAGTTTGTCCTTCCTCACACACGACAAAAATATCGAGCCTATCTGAAAGACAGCCTCTTAGATTCACCTGTAAACACACCCACAAAATAAACATAAATTGCTTTTGTTACTTCCCTCGTTCTTCAATCCAAGGCTGCAATATCAAAGTTGCTGATGCCGTCGGTAATGTTCTCTACTGTTGTGGCAGGGTACGATATAGCCTCTTCGTTACTCATAGGTTATATGCCTTAATTAGTTTTGAGCGTTAGCGCTTTTTTAGGGGATAATAGAGGAATTTGCTCACTAAAGTAAGAAGAGGAGAGAGTTAGAGGTTGATTTCAAAAACGATGTTTGGACGTGAGATTGCCTGTAGAAGTGCCTGTTGTTCAAGGCTGCAAAATTGCTGATGTCGTTGAGTAGTTTGCGAAGCCAGCGCTTGTATCTATAAGTGCCAGCGATAGTAACAGGATATTGACTTCAGCATGCTGTTTCGCTATTGTATTCAAAAGTCTGGTTATATAAGAGAACAGTTTGCCTGTCTGTAAGATTCTGTGTGAAATTCAAGCTATAATTGTTGATCTCGTCCTTTAATGCATATAAATAGGTATGCTATATATTTAAATTCACACATTACTTATTAAAGATAATACTTCTGTTAACTCTCTGAGATATTTTAAATATTATAATTGCATAATTTATATTGTTGGATCTACTCGCGTTTATATTTTCAAATTAAAAGCAAGATAGCCAATTTGAAAAAACGTGGTTGTTTTCCTTTTCTCTTTATTCCTGCCTGTTAAGCTTCACTCATTCAACTACAGCGTAGGTAAAGGTTAAAAACAGCATACTTCTCTGTCTCTGTTTATTCCATTGAAGTACATTTTTTATACTCTTCGGCAGTCATTTCACAAACTCTGTAAAATCCTCACAACAAGGAAAATCTCGAACGTTCCCCCTTTGATGCCGAACTTCAAATATTTCTATTCTTAATTTACTGTATGTGGTTAGCGTACAGGGGTTAAGCTGTAAGTTGTAAATAATCGAAAAAAGCTATGAGAAAAAAGGATTCTGTCTTTTAGGGAGGTCAACCCCCTGAAACAACTCTCATGATCGTAAGTTTGTCGGAACTTATTATCCCGTCAAGAGGAACAGCATTACCTTCGTTTAATACGATTACAGTTCCCTCATTTATTCCCAATATATCGAGCAGATTTTCGTAGGTGAAGTTCTCACCGATTTCTACGGTCTGCTCAGAAATCTCTTCCATTGCTCCACAAAGAGCTCCAGCCTGGATTTGTACGTGTACTTTTTTACTCACTCAATCACCCGTTTGCTGGAATTTAATCTAGAATTTCTTTTATTGGACCTGGTGCAGTTCAACAGGAAAACAGTAGGCATGAAGTCTCAAATTCCTAAGTAGTAATATTTAAGACAGACTCATCCAAAGTAAGCTATTCTGAGAATGCTTTATCCGGTCTTTTTCTTTGAAGAGAGAAAGATTAGCCCGGAATTAACTCTAAACGTCAAATTTTTGAGTGAAGTATGTCTCTCTTACAAGCTTTGCTTTTTCTTGAGCCCATTTTTCCAAGCCCATCTTTCTGATCAGGGCCAGATTATAAATCTTTATATTATGCGGAAGTATCGATGCACAGTCTGCATAGGGATAAAGGTTATCACAGGGGAAATCAGAGCAACCAGCACACGATTTAATGCCTTTCGAACTGACACATTTATATGCCTTACAGGGTCCTTCCTTCTGGATGAAACGCAGGCAATTCCCGTTTTCTTTTTGGCATCCTTCACAAGAAGCTTCCTCATATGGAAGACCCGAAAATGACATTATTTGTTTTCTGAGCTCTTCATTATCATTTGCCAGATAACAAGGACAATTAAAACAATCCAAACCGCATGGTGCGGTTAACTCTCTCAATTCTCTCAAATCCATAAACTTCATCTCTTATGCTTCAATAGTCGTATCTGATTGCCTAAATTCAGAGACAGATTGGTCCCAACTACGTCGTATTTTTTTCTTTCTCGTATTTTTTTCTGTCAACGTTTAGCTTCCTCTTATGTTTCAAGTTAAAACCTATTCAAAAATCAAAAGGTACCATGTAAATTTCGTCTACTATTTTCTGATACTTCACAAGTTCACATTGTCTCAATATTGCAAGCTGGTTGCTTGTTTCCTTAGGCATAAGTCCAAAAAATTTCGAAATTTTTTCGGGTGTAACCTGACCTTCCTCCTGTGTAAATTCATATATTTCTTTTTGAAGTTCGGTCAGCCCATTTGACCCTTTTAGACCGTGCTTATTTCTGAAGAGTTTCTTAGAATGTACTGCCAGAGGGTCTGGGAACTTGATTTTTTGGTGCTCTTCCAGATAACATTCCTCGCATATTGCACGTCTGTTCTCTTTGACATATTCATTTCCGGAAACTTCTTTCCCGCACCCTGTACATGTTACAAAATAGGGGATATTTTGATCCAGTTCTCGATTACCTGATTTATTCGTTTTTATCAGGCCGTGAAACTCCAGATAGCTCACTATTTATAGTATATAATCTTATCGATATGTATTTATATAATTTCCTTGTAGCTGGTTGAGATTTTGGGTCGCCTCCTCGAGTTATTGATCAATTTCAAAAAAGAGTACATTTTCCCTTCATTCGACAAAAAATCTCGAGAAACTATTGTGTTTCCGATTTTCAATGACGACAGTGCACCAGAAGTTATGTAAAATCACAAATCTCCAAAAGTTATATAAAGGTATTGTGATAAAGGTAGCTAAATAATTACAAAAAGTTAGCGTTTAAGGAAAATCAGGTTTTGACTGATCTAAAAAGTAGCAGGGAAAATGTAGTAAAAGCAGCGGATAACCTATAATTAACTCAATCCGAGGCAGTACGGGCAGATACGTCTGCAAACATTGCATTTTTTCAAAACGAAGCCTTTTTCATTTACATAGTTGGACAGGGGGCCAGCAAAGTTTCTGGTTAACTGTAAGCTCATACAGTACTTTCTGCGGACAATGAGTCCAGGCAAAGGCTGCAGTCCGGCAGGCAGCTCTGGTAGGTAGCGATAGGGTCAGGCTCAAGTTCGACATCGACTAAAATAGCCCCTATCTGGATCATATTACCATACTTATCGTTTATCAGAAGTGTATTTTTACCCAAGACACCCAGCCCCGCAAGATAACCCGAATTTCTCATCGATAAGACTGCCCTTGCATATTGCTTTTCTAGTTCCCAGTGCTCAAGTGGATCATCAGAGGGAATAGCTACCGCTTCTATGCCGGATTCTTCAAGGGTGAGGCTAAGTTTTATTCCAAGGCTATCAACTTCTTGCGTAATAATGTTATTTACATGTATATAATGAACACAATTGTCTGCAAAAAGTAACCCACTCGGAACTTTCCTTGCAAAGACAATTACCTACTTACAATCCTTATATATGTCAACCGGGTGATGTCCTTTGGGAGCATCTTTGAACCTACCCACAGTCGCTATGCTACAAAGATCAGCCCTCATTTTTTTGCGGTATTCTTAATCTGTTTCGAATTATACGTCATAACTCAATCACTTCCAAATTTAGTGGGATGATTTTTTACAAGTACCGAGAGATTCTATCACGCACGGTTTTCAATAACTCACGGGCACATCCGTAACTTTCAAACTTGACGATAGATATTTCAATTTTTAAATATATGGTGTAATAAATATATTAAAGACTAACTGGCAATTTCACTGAAAAGTTATCAACTATATCTGCATAGTTCCAGAACACATATCCTTTATTGAGCTAACTCCCAGTACATTTAGCTCATGGATTGCTCTATTGTTACCTTTTCATGAAAGCCTGCCTTAACATAGCTATCCTTTGTTCAAAGTCAGCCCCTTCAAGCTCTTCTGCCACAGTTTTGAGAAGATCGGGTATTTCCAGATTCTGTGGGCATTTCTCAATGCATTGACCGCATTCAATGCATTGAGATGCAAGTCCTTCGGGCTCGGTGTTTGTGATTATTCCACCCATTCTCATTGCATACGTGAATCTGGCCTCATCCGCGTCCCCGAACATATGCAGGTTATTGTCAATCTCAAAGCATTCGGGAATGTTAACTCCTGAAGGGCAGGGCATGCAGTACCGACAGCCAGTACAGCCAATCTTCACAAGCTGACGGTATTTTTGTTCCACTTTCTTTACCAGCTGCAGTTCCTCTTCGGTGAAGGAATTCGGGAAAGCTTCATTTGCTGTCCTCAGGTTTTCCTCTATGTGAGACTCTTCATTCATGCCTGAGAGCACAACCGTAACCTCGGGATGGTTCCACACCCAGCGAAGGGCCCATTCTGCAGGTGTGTGTTTTACAGATGCCTCGTTCCAGATTTCTTTAACTTCAGTGGGAACTCGATTTGCCAGGTTCCCGCCGCGGAGAGGTTCCATCACAATTATACCCAGATCCTTCGAAGCTGCGTATACGAGCCCTTCGGTTCCCGCCTGGTTCTTTTCATCCATGAAATTATACTGGATCTGGCAGAAAATCCAGGGATATGCATCTACAATCCGCTTGAAATCGTCAGTTGGCCCGTGGAAGGAAAAGCCTGCGTTAATAATTCGTCCGTCGCTTTTGGCTTTGTCAAGGAAATCGACCACACCAAAAGCTTCCAACTTATCCCAGGTTTCTCCTACGAGACCCTGTAACAGATAATAATCCATATGGTCAGTTTGGAGCTTCTCCAGCTGGGCATTCAAGAGATTATCCATATCCTCCCGGCTCTCTACAATCCAAGATGGAAGCTTTGTGGCAAGTTTAACCTTTTCCCGATAGCCGTCAGCAAGAGCACGTCCTAAAAAGGGCTCACTCTGCCCCCTATGATACATCCAGGCCGTGTCAATATAGTTTACACCGTGATCGATTGCGTAGTGTAACTGGCTAGTTGCACGTTTTTCATCTATTGTACCGTCTTCTTTAATAGGAAGGCGCATGCATCCGAATCCCAGTGCTGAAAGTTCATCTCCGTTCTTAGGTATTTTTCTGTACAACATTTTTTTCTCCTTTTGCTGAAAATTCAAGAAGCTCTTATGCCTCCGATTTTCAATGGCTTCATCCATTACCAAAAAATGATAAATCCTGTTTTTTGGTAGAGATAAAAGGTACGGGGTTGATCAGAATTTACGGAACCTTCGATACACTACCGTATTTATATCAATCAGTAATTCTGGGTCACCAGATTAATCATTATCCATTAATTGCCGGGCTGGTGTTAATACCTGATTTTTTTTCTGTTACTATAAACTTTAGAATGAATTCCGTCCCATTGTTCCTTTTCAGTTCAAGTTCTGCATTTAGTTGCTCGACAAGAGTAGTTACAAGCTGAAGCCCCAGACTATCGAGATCTTCAATATTGAGATTTTCGGCAATGCCCACTCCGTTATCTGAGACGGACAGAATGAAATTGACACTACAGTTCTTGTTCGGGTTATTAATTTGTTCTCCGTTTTCTTCTCTATGTAGTTTTATTGTGATTTCTCCCGTCCCTCCATCTGGAAAAGCGTGTTTGAGGGAATTAGAAACAAGTTCATTAACAATTATCCCCAAAGGAACAGCAGTGTCCATGTCAAATGAAATATTCTGCTCCAAATCCAGCTTTAAGCGGATATCGGAGTTTCCGATCCTGTAAGTGTGGAAAAGACTTTTAGCAAGTTCTTCAATATACGGTGAAAAATTTAGCATTTCAAGCCCATCGCCTTTGTACAACTCTTCGTGTATCAAGGCCATTGATATTACTCTGGCCTGGCTTTCTCTGAAGGCTTCCAGAACTTCCGAATTCTTAATGCATTCTCTGTTTTTGAACTGTTCAGCCTGCAGATCCAGCAGTGAGGAGATCACTTGCAGGTTATTCTTGATCCTGTGATGAATTTCCTGTTTACGGACAGTCTCAATGTTTGCCAGAGCTTCTTCGGATTTTTTGCGCTTGGTAATGTCTCTAATGATATCGACTGTCCTTGGCTCTCCATTACTATCAGTGAAGGAGGCGATACTTACCTCTCCAGTAAACGTAGTTCCATCCTTACGCCTGTAAATGAGCTGGGCTCTTAACGATCCAGGGTGCGCACGTTCAGCCAACAAGGTTGATAGCGCCGGGTTCTGAGGGTCAAACATCACATCGAGTCCCTTGCCGATAAGCTCTTCTTCAGACCATCTCAGCATGCTACAGGCAGCCGGATTAGCCGATAGGATTTTTCCCCCATCTCTGGGGTCGGCCAGGACAATAGCATCCCTGCAGTGTTTGAAGAGCATGCAGTACATCATTTCGCTCTCCCATTGTGCCTTCACATCCTGCTTGTAGCCGAAAATTCGGTTATGCTCAAGCGACCGATGGATGGTACGATCCACCAGATCGAGGTCCCACACACCGATGTGACTGGGTTCGGGCGCAAAGGGCAATGGCTTCTCATCCTCGCGTAGCGCCGAATCAACCTGCTTACTGTCTGTGATGTCTTGAAAGATGGTGGTAAATCTACCTGGTTTGATCCGGTGTAGTGGCACCTGATAATGTTGCTCCTGTCCGTCAGCATGATGGTCGGACTGCACATACTTGCCAGTAAGGGCTGCCCGATCATAGTTCCTAATCCATAATGTATCCAGTCCTGGGTGAATTTCGAATTCCATATTGCCAGTTATTTCTTCCGGCAAAACTCTCATCCGGGATTCACGAGTCTGATTTGCCTCAGCAAAGCGGTAGTCTACTGGTTTGCCTGCTTCATCGGGGACAAGCTCGTCAGCTATAAAGAAGATTTCTTGCATGTACTCGAAGAGCTTATGGTACTTTTCCTCATTTTCCCGAAGTTTTCCCTCAAGCTCTTTTTGATCACTTATGTCGAATCCGTAAATGTTTACGCGCTCCTCTCCGGCTAGAGAATGGAATGAGAGCAGGTATACTCTTTCTCCCATTTTAACTTCAATTCTTTCCGGACGATTGCAGGAAATTACTCTCTGTACAATGTTTTCCATATTTTGGAGTCTTTTTAATTTTTTCTGGTTTTTCTTCAATTTCAAGACAACCACAAAATTTCATCCCAATTTGAGCAAATCAATTCACTCATTTAAAAATGTTGATTCATTTACACAAGCATTCACCAAAATTTTCCAAATTGTGGAACTATTTTTGTGGGAATTTCCGACAGCTACAGCTATAAGCCATCAAGTTTAAGAACTAATTATTCTCCAATTCTAGCATTATCCATATTGGAATCTTGCTCTCATTAAAGGTGAGAAACCTTTCCATTTTCCAGTGCTGAAACACCGTTTGTTGAAAAAAGTAAATAGATTGTATCAAAAATTAGTTAGTCCATTATCGGTTTTGAATGACCTTACTTTGTCTACTATATCACATATCAAAGAAAATATTTGTTCCATTGTATTATCTGTCTCAGGTGTAAAACCTTTTTTCAAGAAGCTCACATTCTTGCTGAAAATCTCTTCGGCATAAGAAATCGCTTTATGAGACGCTTCAGAAAGTTCAAGATCAGAGTTAAATTCTCGTATCTTCTGAATATGCGCAACAGCACTGATAACCGTATCAGAAAGTATCAATTGAGATATCTCATTGTAGGTAATCTTATCGTTATCTGGAATCTCTTCAACAGAACTGAA
This sequence comes from Methanosarcina acetivorans C2A, assembly GCF_000007345.1. NCBI lineage: Archaea > Methanobacteriati > Methanobacteriota > Methanomicrobia > Methanosarcinales > Methanosarcinaceae > Methanosarcina > Methanosarcina acetivorans. The sequence goes on from NC_003552.1 coordinate 3,441,157, forward strand.
TTCCTCATAATACCTCTTACTAACGTTTTTTAATTGATGAAACACACAAAAAGAATGAGTCACTTCAGGAAAGACCATTTTTACGGCTCCAATGATCGCTTTATCCTCATCAGAAACAATCTTTTTGATTTTATCTTCAGGAAATCGGTTCTTTATTCGTATAAAAAGAGGCATCAGAGCCTCAATTGTTGGTAACCTCTCAGTTACTTCAAAATCTAAAATGACCTTCTCTTTGGTAGCAACAACGTAAACAGATTTATATCGCATTTTTTTCCATTCTTTCTTTGTGAGTTTCGTTCCAATAAATTCTTCAAGCTTTTTTTTCCATCCATTCTTGATCCAATTCCCATCAACATACAATGTTTCTTCAAAGCTAACTCCTTGGTTCAAAAGTTCTTGCTTTGAAAGTTTTGCTAGTTTCTGTTCATATAACCACAATGAAGTGGGACAAGGAGCTCTTCCACAGACATTTATTACTCCTTCTGTATATGTTTCCCCAATTCGCCGAGAATTGTGCAGACTGCATCGTCCATCGTATCTGACATTTATTTGTGTATCATAATATTCAGAACTGTAATTTGCAGAACCCTGAACACCAATAACCCGATCATGATAATGTTTCTTACAAGTGGGACAAAGCCAGTATGTAACATTGAGAGATATAGTGCCGTAACGTGATATAATAAAACGAGTGTGATGAGAGTTAACATGTAATTTACTTCCACAACTATCACACTGAGTAGGGGAGAATATAGAGAACATAGGATAGTATCGATTTTCAACCAAAACTTTTGGCAAAGGAATTATTATTTTGCCGTCAACTATCGTTTTTATCATTGATTTATCTATTGCAATGTTTCCTTTTCCCATAAATAGAAAAAATATATCAATATAATTAAAATTTTATTGTTTTGCACGATATAGAGGGAAAACGAAAAACCAGAAAATAATAAAAAGTCTCATATTTTGAGGCAGCTTTTCTCCGACTACCACACTCCATTCATGCAATAAGGGTTCACCTACCTCGTTTGAGTAAAGAACAATTCCGTCCTTTCTCAGACTGAGCACTGGATTTGGATTATTTACTGGAAATTGTTCCACTTCTTTTTTCTTAATTCCTTTCAGGCTCTTTTTCTTTGAAGGCAAAGCCTTATTTTTATTCATTGTTGCAATCACTCACAGGAAAAACGATTTTTTAATTTAGAATAATATATAATTTAGTCTGGGTATTAATTATTAGTTATTTATAATAATTATGGTAAGTTTGATTAATAATAGACAAACTGTACTTTATAATGTATTAAATGTCTTAAAATAAGTAAGTTATTAGAAATTAATATATGATTAACATTAAAATAAAGAAACAAATTATTTATCATAAAAATGTATAATATATTTTACTATTTTTTTCCATATAAAACTCATAAGTATTCAGATATATGTCAAGTGTTACTTTTACTTCTCTATCCCCGAAAAACTGCATATCAATTGAAGTTCATATTATTTTGTAATTATGCTTACATGCGAAGAATGTATAATTGACATATTTTGGAATCGATGTACTAGGCTAATATTTTCACAAGGTTTATAATTTACACGGGAATACATTCCAACCACTTATCAAAATGAAAAAATAAGTATCTAATCCAGGTTATTTTGTTAAGCAGTATCAACAAAATAGTCTGGCGACGCAGTAAATTAATTCCCGAAAGGGTAAATAGAATAAGCTACTGGAATATCAGACTCGCACATGGAAGATTTTTATCCTCCCTTTTTCATCGGTGTAATCCATAAATTGTCGAATAGATTTGCTCAATGAGGGATCTCGTGGAATGCCTCTGAATAAAGGAAATTGATCAACAACAGTAATACGGTTATCCCATACTGTCATTTCGCTCGCATCTTCCAATGGACATCCGCATGTGAATCCAAAGAAGAAGTCACTCATTGCTTTGCCTTTTTCCTGTGCACTGAGCTGATCCCACCACGTTTCGAAATCGTCCCACTTTGCACTTTGCGGCCTGGTCGATGTTGTCAGAGCGCCGATCATCATATCTTTCTGAACCTGTGGGAAAAACATCTTCCACGCGTTCTCAAATGCTTTCATGTACTCCGCTTGCATCGCATCCTTTTTTTCAGGCTCATCATCGTTCCATCCTACGCCATAGGCTCCGCAGCTTCCATCAACGTCAATACTCGATTTTGATTCGGCTTCAAAAACGATTTCGCAACCTGGAAAACGATCTGCCAGCAAAGAAAAGAACTGGTGTACTTCTGTTTCTCCAAAGTAGCGGAAGAGTCCGCCAGCAATCATAAATAAGCCATTTTCAGTGTTAATGTCCTGACACCAGCTAGGATCAAGAAAAGACTTTGCAATGCACGTTGACCTATCCGTTTCCGGCAGCAACTGTTTTCTGACTTCAATGAGTTCGGGAAGGTCCAGGTCGTACCAGCGAATAATTCCGTTGTCAACGCGGTAAAATTCCGTTTCGAATCCGGCACCAAGATTAATTACCGATACGTGAGGGTGCTCTTTGATGTAAGCCTTTACCCTTTTGTCCAATTGCATTGCGCGTGCTGCATTGGCAAACAATGTAAAGTCAGCACCTGATTTCTCAAGTAAGGAAAAACAGTAATCAATTTGTTCGACGAGTTCAACGGCTTTTGCGTCATTGAATAATGAGGCATGTTCTTTACTTATCTTCGCTCGACTATACAATGTCACTAAGGAAGTTAGCGGCATGCCGCTTAAATTAATCTTCATCTTGGTCTGTTGCAAATCTATCATTCCTCCATTTTGACATCCTTGAATACATATCCTCACTCTTCTCTCCGGTATTCATGAGCATGTGGTATACAAGATCGCCAATTTCCAGGTAGAGTTGCTGCATAGTAACCCCATGAGTTTCCATGAATTTTCTTAGAAAGGGACTTATGTTCGCGATACCGTCGGTAATAAAGGTGCTTACGACCACCGCAACAGCTGGATTTACATCAGGTCTATAAGTCCCGTCCTCGATGTAGAATTTTATTGCCAGAAATATACTCTCATAGATCTCTTCAGTAAACTCAATGATCTCTTTTGCATCGGAACTCATACTATTTGCATCCGATAGATCGAACCTTCCTGACCGGAAATAAATACAGGCTCTGGCGTAGTCAGGGTATTCCTGAATAAACTTAATGGATGCCATGCTCAGTTCACCGAACTTGATATCACTAGCCTGCGCACTTTTTTGTTCCTCTGTGATCATAGCGCGGAGAATTTTGATTCCACGATTTACGACAGCAAAATAGAGTGATTCCTTATCTTTAAAGTAAAGATACAGAGTTGCCTTATTCAATTCTACTTCATTTGCAATCTCGTCCATTGTGACATCATCGTAACCTCGTGAAAAGAAAAGTTTTTCAGCAGCGTTGAGGATGTCTTCACGTCTTTGAGCTTTTTCCCGCTGCTTTCGTTCTGCTAGTGTCATTTTTGTATCACTTCTTTCACTTTAGATAATTCATTCATGGTTTGACTAAAAGTAAACTAACTCTTAGTTATTTAATAACTAAGAGTTACTTGTGGATAAATGTTTCTACTATTGAATTGATAAAACGCATATGAAATTCTTCGAATAACATGCACAAAGAAATGAAAGTAGTTTTTTTCCTTCCCTTTTTATCGATCAACCTCATCATTCTCTTTGGCAGTAAGGTTGTACTTATTTTGGTTCTTCGAAGCCGTGATAAAACTAACCAGTGAATTGCCATCGAAGGCTCAAATGTGACTTTGATCACGGATGCTAAATTGGCCTTTGAGGCAATTCTACTGCCCAAATTAATTTGGTGATCTAATTTGGTGATCTAAATTGGTTGAGGTTATAAACAAAGCTTGTGGTTTAGACATTCACAAACTCTTTTTCATTGCTACAATCCTCAGTAGATCTGGTGAAAAACAGCAACAACATTTCTATAGAACCCCTGACGGAATATTAGCTTTTAAAAACTGGGTTATCTCAGAGAACTGTGACGTTGTTGCCTGTGAATCAACGAGTGACTTTTGGGTTCCGATTTATGATGCGTTGATAAAACATCTACCTGTTATAGTTGGAAATGCCCGAGATATGAAGGCGTTTACACACAAAAAAACAGATAAGATCGATTCCGAATTCATCGCACAACTTGCATTGAATAATATGGTTCAACCATCAAGAGTTTTCCCAAAAAACCATAGAACATTTCGTTCATGTATTCGGCTTCGCCATAACCTTGTACAAAAAAGAACAGATATAAAAAATGAAGCTCACGCCATACTCGCACCTGAGATGTTTAGTCTGAAGAATGTGCTAACAGATAGTTTTGGTAAGAGTGGTAGAGCAATTCTATCAGGAATTTGTTCAGGTAAAAGCGTTGACCAGATTATTGCAAACCTTTCTCCAAATGTTCGTAAGAAAAGTAATCAGATAAGGGAAATTCTGGACAGAGAAATCTCTCAAGATACTGCATTCAGGCTTCAAATCTGTCTGGATATCATAAAGCATCTTGACAATGAAATCAAAATTTTGGAAAAAGAAATTTTCAATTATGCTTATAAAAATCATAAGCAAGAAATGGAAATTTTAATGTCTGTTCCAGGAATAGGAGAACTTGGAGCAGCAACTCTTATTGCTGAAATAGGCGATTTCAAAGATTTTTCTTCAGGAGATAAGCTTGCTTCATGGCTTGGCCTAGTTCCGAAGGTGTACCAATCAGCGGATAAATACCATAACGGTAGAATCACTAAGAGAGGATCTAAGGAAGCAAGGTGGATCCTAACACAGATTGCCCAGGCAGCAGCAAGAACGAAAAATAGCAGGTTAAAAGAGTTTTTCAACAGAAAAAAGAAGTCGATTGGACATTCAAAGGCGATTATTGCCCTAGCAAGAAAAATTGCAACAATTATCTGGCATCTGATTACAAAAGAGGAGATGTATGAAGATGAAACTGGATATAAAAAGGGAGAAATTCAAAAGAGAAAGATAGGTGAGACTGAGATGTTCTCAGTTGATGAAAGGATCAAAATAATGAGTGAAATATACGTAATTGCGAGAAATGAAGAAAAAGAGAGTACGTGAGGAAGATCTCCTCATATACTTTCATGCTAAATAGTTACTATATTAAGGACTGACCAGTAATTTTATAAAAAAATTGTAAACTAAATCGGGATGTACCCTGAATGCCTTTAAAGAACAGAATGACTAACACTTATTAATTTTGAATATTGAGGGACAGTCAAACTCCTGACTCTTGTCTGGGTATTTCGCGGCAATTACGAGTGAAATCCGTGGATTAGAGGTTCCGAGAACATGAGCAGGCCCTATTTCTATGGCATCAGGCCGACCTTATCCTGGGCCATCATCTCAATCGAGTACGGCTCATCAGGTTTATCAGTCCTTCCCGTACCACGGCTGTCTCACAGACTTTGCTTTCTCCTGAGCCCACTTCTCCAGGCCCATCTTCCTTAATTGAAGAAGGAGCGTGAACATATCCCGCTATTTATAACTGAATCGTCACGCAATTTTATTCGATCACTGCCTGGACAAAAGATAAAAGGCTACAGACTTCCCTGTTTTTGTTTACCCCACTGAAATAAATTCTTTTGTAATCCTCAGCGGTCACGTTGTGAATTTGAGAAAATCCTCTCTCCGAAAGGAAAGTTTCGACTGCACTTTCCTTGATGCCAAATTTAAAAGGCTCTCCCTGCTTTGCCGCATAGTTCCGCATATTCTTTCCAACTTCCAGCTCGCAACTTCCATCAACTACGGATTCAGGAAAATAATCGAAAAGAATAGTACTGCCTTTTCCGGAATTTTCTGCAATGAAAGACAGAGCTTCATCAACCGCTTCGGGAGGAATATACACAACAAGCCCTTCCATGATGAAGAGAGTCTTCAACGACCTGTCGTATCCCTTTTCCATTAGTCGCTCACCAAAATTTTCGGTCTCAAAGTCAACTGGCACATATATAATATGATTCGGAAGAAAACCAAAGATCTCTTTGATATTTTTGATTTTCACGTACTGTGTATCTGGATGGTCCACTTCAAATACCTTTATTTCCCCTTTTAAGCCTTCAATCCTGTATGCTCTGGTATCATATCCTGCGCCTAGAACAACCAGCTGTTCAAGCCCGTCATCAATCGATTTCTTCACAAAATCGTCAAAGTACCTGACTCGGATCCGAACAGAACTGGCAAATCCTGGGAAGAGACGCTCGTAATACTCATGTGCTGCCCTTGCCTTTTGAGGGTCACTGAATGGCTCGAGCGTTTCCTGGCTGATAAAGTAAATAGCATAAGGGTCGTAGCAGATGCGTTCACCCTCAGGCTTTTGGGATTCTAAGGCTCTGTGAAGTGCAATTCCCTCAGCCATTTTGCTGAATTTCTTTTTATTTATGTTTGTTTCTGCTGATTTCTGCATTTGTGATTCATCCCTTTAGTATTCACAGTTTAAAAATAATTTTGATTGCATCTGATTTGTAGTAGTCGTTTTTCGGTTTTCTGAACAGTTAACTGATTTTTATTTTGCGTCCCCCCTTTCCGTGTTCATAAGCATCCGATGCACGAATTCGGCAACATCTGTAAAAAACTGATATTTATCTATTCCCCTCTTTTCCAGTAATTTTATAAAATCTGAACGCATTTCAGTTAGATTTTTGAGAATCAGAGTCAAAAAAACGGTCACTTCTACAGGGTCCACATCACGCCGAATTAATCCTTCATCGATTCCTGATTTTATCGCGTTGCACGTTATGACAAAAGTATCCTGGCGAAGCTTGAGAATTTCTTTTGCAACTTCATTCATATCTTCACTATCTTCAATATCGAACCTATCCGACCGAAAATAAAGATATGCTCGGTTATGATTTGGATATTTGTTAACAAATTCAAAGTATACTCTTGCAATTGTATCCAGTATTTCGACTCCTGTTTTGCAGCTTTTTATACTTTCTTCGATCATGGCATTGAGGAGTTTTATGCCTCGAAGGACAATAGTGAAAAAAAGTGACTCTTTGTCTTTGAAGTAGAGGTAAAGCGCGGCTTTGCTCAGCTCAACTTCATTAGCAATGTCATCCATCGAAACGCTATCATACCCTCTGGAGAAGAAAAGTTTCTCTGCTGCATCGAGTATATAATTGCGCTTCCTCTCTTTTTCCTGTTCCTTAATTTCCTTTATTGACAATTCCATCACCAGGAAATGAACGTTATTCCTTTTAGTTACTAATGGTAACAATTATGACTTATAGTCATAATAAGCTATAAAAGTTTGCATTCTGTTATGATATCCCAAAATAATTCGCGGTAACTATGATGCTTGTAATCCCTGATTCACTGTGGAACTTAATAGGAAAAAGATCTGTTAGAAAATTGCTAAAAAGCAAAGGTGAATCTACCACGACTATAGCTGAGATTCAGGGGATTTCAACTCGTCGAGTTCAGCAGATATAAGCAGATATATAAAGAATATGCTGAAACTGGCCAGCTTTCTCAAGTTGGCAATGATTTTGGAAGACCTAAGAAACTGCTATCATCTGACGACAAGAGTATCATTGATCAAGCTCATTCTGATTTGCACGTCAAGAAATAAAAAGAAACGCAGAAGAAAGTTGGGGAAGACCGAGCGTGAACATAGCATAATCGAAACGAGTTTAGAGATGTTTTATCCTGAAACAATTTAGTTTCGAAACTTTTTTCTTACTCCTTTTCCTCGCTACTTTTTCTTATTCCTTTTTCTTACCATCAGTTATTTAGCAGCCTAAACAATCTAATTCCTGTTCCAAATTTCGTTTCAATCCATATCTGGGACTTCTGCCAGGATAAGAAAATAAATAGCCGAGTGTAGGCTATTTGTTAACCTCGTTACCAACAAAGTAATTTATTTGTACAGTAATAAATGCTCGGGAAGATAGAAAAAGTCGTCTAAAATCTCACACTCGAACGTGAACGATTTTTATTCTTCCTTTCTCATCAGTGTAATCCATGAATTGTCTAACCGACATGCTCAGGGAAGGATCTCGGGGAATGTCTCTGAACAGGGGAAATTGATCGACAACAGTAATACGGTCATCCCATGCTACCATTTCGCTTGCATCTTCCAGCGGACATTTGCAGGTGAAGCCAAAGAAGAAATCACTCATTGCTTCGCCTTTTTCCTGTGCGCTGAGCTGATCCCACCACGTTTCGAAATCATCCCACTCTGCACTTTGCGGCCTGGTCGATGTTGTCAGAGCGCCGATCATCTGAGATTTCAGACTCTGTGGAAGTATCGTCCAGCCGTTTTTAAGCGCCCTTATGCAATCCTCTTGCATTGCGTCTCTTTTCTCAGGCTCCTCATCACTCCATCCTGCTCCATAGGCTCCACACCTTCCATCTACATCATTGCTCGATTTTGATTCTGCTTCAAACACGATTTCGGAACCTGGTAAGCGATCTGCTATTAACGAGAAGAATTGACGTACCTGAGCTTCATCAAAGAAGCGGAAAAGCCCACCTGCGATCATAAAGATGCCATTTTCATTTTTTATAGCCTGACACCAGCCAGGATCAAGGAACGAATTTGCAATGCATGCTGTCCTATTCATTTCTGGGAGTAAATGCTTTCTGACTTCGATGATCTCGGGAAGGTCTAGATCGTACCAGTGAATTGCACCGTTGTCAACACGGTAAAATCCAGTGTCAAAGCCGGCACCAAGATTAACCACTGATGCGTGAGGGTGTTCTTTGATGTAAGCCTTTACCTTGTTGTCGAATTGCATTGCTCGTGCCGCAGTGGCGAACAATAAATAGTCGCCCGATGACTTCTCAAGCGTTAAAAAATCGTAATCAATTTGTTCAATGAGTTCAATCGCTTTGGCATCATTGAATAATGAGCTATATTCTTTACTGATCTTCGCTCGAGCACATAGCGGCACTAAGGGAGTTCCCAGTACTCTGCTAAAGTTAACTTTTATTTTGGTCTGTTGCATATCTATCACCCATCCATTTTAACGTTCTAGCATGGATATCCTTACTCTTCTCTCCGGTATTCATGGTCATGTAGATCACAAGATCGCTGATTCCCAGGTAAAGTTGTTGCACAGTAATCCCATGAGTTTCCATGAACTTTCTTTGAAAGGGACTTATGTTCAGGAGACCGTCGGCAATAATAGAATTTAAGATCAACACTACAACTGGATTCAGATCAGGTCTATAAGTTCCATCCTCGATGTAGTTTTTTATTGCCGAAAGTGATTTCTCGTAGAGTTCTTCTATGAATTCAATGATCTCTCTTGCATCGGAATTCATATCTTTGCTATTCGAAAAATCGAATTTTCCTGACTGGATGTAATTGCAGGCTCTGAGATAGTCGGGGTATTCTTGAATGAATTTACTGCATGCCATGCTTATTCCACCGGCTTTGAGACCGCTAGCCTGCGCATTTTTTGCTTCCTCCGCAACCATAGCGCGGAGGATTTTGATTCCACGATTTACGACAGCAAAATAGAGTGATTCCTTATCTTTGAAGTAAAGATACAATGTAGCCTTATTCAATTCTACTTTGCTTGCAATCTCATCCATTGAGACGTCATCGTAACTTCGTGAAAAGAAAAGTTTTTCAGCAGCGTTGAGGATGTCTTCGCGTCTTTGAGCTTTTTCCCGCTGCCTTCTTTCTGTCAGTGTCATTTTGCTATCACTTCGCTCGCTTCGGATAATTCGTCCATGGAATGGCTAAGATAGTTAAATAACTATTTAGTTATTAAATGACTATTTATTTATTAATTATAAATGTTTCGATTTTTGGATATATAAATAAGATTATAATATTAAGGACTGAGCAGTTTTTTTCTTGAGAAGCTACAAACTAAATCTGCATGCCTTCTAAATGAATATCCTTGGAGAACAGGAAAGAGAAAAACAGGAGCAGTGTAGAAAATAAGGTTGCAGAAATTATTCTGAAAAATTCAGGAACATCATAAAATACGAAATAATTGAAGCTCCGAGAGAGATGAAAAAGCCTGGACAGTATAATTGTAGCCCTTCTCAGGATCTCCAGGCCCATCTTCCTTATATGAGCCGGATTATACACCTTTACAACTCCTTAGAATTTCATTACCCGTATCACATCGGAAAATAAATAGTCAGTAATTCCCTTGTCATAATATGGAAACTCGTAATCAATTTGTTCAAGGAGTTCAACTGCTTTTGCATCATTGAATAGTGAGCGATTTAAAATGAAAGTGGATGAATGAAAACAGATGTGGGTTGTATCCCCTCTCGAAGAGGAGAATTAACCCTGAATTAAATCTAAATGTCAAATTTCTGCTTGAAATATGTCTCTCTTACAGACTTTGCTTTCTCCTGAGCCCACTTCTCCAGGCCCATCTTCCTTATAAGTGCCAGATTATACACTTTTGTGTTGTGTGGAACCACCGATGCAAGGTCTGCCCAGGGATGAAGGTTGTCGCAAGGGAAATCAGAACAATCGGCACACGACTCAATATCTTTTGAACTGATGCACCTGTATACTTTGCACGGTCCTAGTTCGTGCGTACGACGGATAGGAATTAGACCTTTTTCTCTTCTGCATCCTTTACAAGCAGCTTCTTCCTCTGAAAGAGTATATCCGCCTGAGAAAGTCCCTGCCTGTATTTGTTTTCGGAGTTCTTCATTCTCGTTTGCTAGATAAAAAGGACAATTAAAGCAGTCCAGACCGCATGGTGCAGTCATTTCTCTCAATTCTTCCAGATCCATAAAGTTACCACCTATTACATCTCGACATATTATTCGATTGCCTGAGTTCTGAAGCAGTCCTTGTTTCAACTATGCCGTCTCTCTGTCTCTTTTCATGTCTGGTAGGAATCTAATGTTCTGGCATGGATGTTCTCGTCCCCCACTTAGGTATGCATGATCATACGGTATGCAAGGTCGGCGATTTCCAGACTGAATTGTTGCATAGTAATCCCACGAGTTTCCATGAACTCTCTTATAGAGGGGCTCATGTGTGGGATACATATGCTGATCAAGCCAATTACGACAGCTACTAAGAGTGGATTCGTATCAGATCTAAAGGTTCAGTCCTCGATGCTACTTTTAAGTATCGAAAGTATTATCCTGTAGTTCTCACAGGAGAACTCGATTATCTCTTTTGCATCGGGACTCAAATCTTTGTCATCCTACAGGTCAAATCTTCTGACCAGAAATGGACATGAGCTTTAGCATAGTCAGGGTATTCCCGAATAAACTCAATGGATGCCATGCTCAGTTCACCGAATTTGATATCACTAGCCTGCGCACTTTTTTGTTCCTCTGTGATCATAGCGCGGAGAATTTTGATTCCACGATTTACGACAGCAAAAAAAAGCGACTCTTGATATTTGAAGTAAAGATACAGAGTTGCCTATTCAATTCTACTTCATTTGCAATCTCGTCCATTGTGACATCATCGTAACCTCGTGAAAAGAAAAGTTTTTCAGCAGCGTTGAGGATGTCTTCACATCTTTGAGCTTTTTTTCGCTGCTTTCGTTCTGCTAGTGTCATTTTTGTATCACTTCTTTCACTTTAGATCCCTAATTTGACAGATTCTGCTAATTAATACAGTATTTTCTTACACAAAACACGTTGTATTGACACACTACATTTTAGTAAATTAAAAAACGTCCAAAAATCATAAGATGCAGGACAAAACTTTGAATTGTATTAAGAAAACAGAAGCATGAAGCCCATTTCAACATTATAAAATGTGTGCTTCTGTCAAATTTGGGTTAGATAATTCATCCATGGTTTGACTAAAAGTAAAATAACTTTTAGTTATTTAATAACTAAGAGTTACTTGATGATAAATCTTCCTACTATTTAATAAATAAAAAGACAGTTAATATATTGAAGACTGATAAGTAATTTTATTAAAAACCTGCAAACTAAATAGGGATGTTTACTGAATGTATGTCTTTGAAGAACGAAATACATAACACTTATTAATTCTGGATATAGTTAAAGCCATCAAACTAATTCCTTTTTTACGCATTGAATGATTTTGAGATCCATTGCAGAGCAAAAGAATGTTCTCACATGCCATAGAAAATGAGTATATTATCCGAAATTGAATCAGAATTTTTGAATCCTGAAGACTCCTGGTGTGCCATTAGAAAAAATTTCTCTATATTGTGTTAAATAGTAGAGTCGTAAAAGGATATCACTGCGAAATTTTATTTCAGTCGAATACCCCGCTAGCTTGCTGCGGGGATGGAAAACTTCCCCAGCAACCGTTAATGAGAAGATGGTTTATCAATTCCGTTTTCTGGTTTTTAACTTCTGCTTAAACTAAATTTTTTAGGGTTACTGCTTTCTTTAACGGAATTTTGAGCGGTGGCGCGAACATACCCCCGTTGCTTGGAGGCTGTCCGACAATTACTTCAGGTAATCGAGGTTTCCGTTTTTAATATATTAATTATTATATATTATTCTACTAATTTTTTGGTTTATGGTTTTTATTAAATCTTTAAAGAATCAAGTTTGGACTTTACCTCTAGATATCCGAGATCTTATTCCTTCAGATCATATCTGCTATTTGGTTGAGTCTTTTGTGGATGAGATGGATTTTAGTGAATTTGAAACCAGGTATGACGGTTCTGGACACCCTGCTTATCATCCTTGCATAATGTGTAAGATTTTGATTCAATCTATGCTTGATAGAGTTCGTTCATCGCGAGCGATAGCTCGCAATGTTCGAGAAAATATAGTTTACATGTATTTAGCTGAAAACTTGCAACCTGATTTTAGAACAATCAGTGATTTCAGAAAAGAGAATGAAGAACTGATTACTGCAATGTTCAAAAACACAGTTAAGGCAGCCAAAGATCTAGGAGTAATAGGTCTTGAACAATTAAGCGTTGATGGATCCAAAGTAAAAGCCTCTGCGTCAAGAAAAAGTGCGGTTATGAAAAATGTCTTGGAAGTAATTGAAGAATATGTCAAAAATGAATTAAAAAAAGGTATTGAAATAGACAAAGTTGAGGATGAGCATTTTGGAAAGTGCCGTGGTTATGATCAGTTGAATGAAAGTGAAAAACATAAAGTAAGAGCTGTAGCCGTGAAGTACATAAAGCAAGTAAATAAGGATGAATCTAGCGATAGAAATGGGAAGATTGAAAATACGATTAAGAAGGCACTTAATGAATTTGAAAAAGACAGTATTGATAATGTGAGCTTAACTGATCAAGAATCTCGGTTTATGATTAACAAAAAAGGAACGATTGAACTGGCATATAATACTCAAATAACAGTTGATCATAAACTAGGAATTATAGTTGCAAACGATGTATGTCAAGACAGAAACGATACGTATCAATTGAAGCCTCAAATTGAAATGGTAGAAAAAAATTGTGGTTTATTAAAAGTAGGCACTAAAATATGTGCAGACACTGGATACTATAGCGGAAACAACGTACATTATTTGATTGATAAAAAATTGGATCCATATATTCCAGAGCAAGAAGTAACTAAAACAATAACAGAAAACTTTGAAGATCTAAGGTTCGATATTAGTACGTTTGAATATGATGAAGAAAATGATGAGTTTATATGCCCTGAAAAACAAAGCTTGAAGTTTTTGTATGAGGGTTATGAGAAAGAAAGGAAGAGAAAATACAGACTTTATAAGGGAACTGAATGTAAAAAGTGTAAATTCAGCAAAAATTGTACAAAAAGAAAGGATGGAATTAGGCATTTAAAAATAGCAGAGTTTTCAAAAGAAAGAAAGCAATTAGCCGAAAAAATGAAAACTGAAGAAGCAAAAGAAATATACAGACAAAGGCAGCAGGTAGTAGAACCTGCAATTGGAAACTATAAAGAGAATCTTAGGTTTAGAGAATTTCTCACAAGGGGAATTAAATCAGTCAGAAATGAATTTAATTTGGTATGTACAGCAGTTAACTTAAAGAAAATATGGATTTACTCAAATAAAAACGAGATCATTAGAAAGAGAAATGGAATAAATGGAACTTTTCACTTTAAGAAAAAAATAGTGGATAGAATCAAATTTAATAGAGCTAAAAAGTTCCAGTTTCACAACCGATGACTGCTAATTTATTACCACCAGTAATTGTCGGACAGCCTCCTTGCAGCGGGGTACGCCAGCGCAACTTTGATTTTGATAATTAATAGTTATAATTGTAACTTACAGTTAAGAAATTATACGAATTTTTGCATTCTGTCATTAACGTCTTCAGGACGACAAATATAACGGAGAGAGCTAACAAGGAGATAAATCGAAGAAGCAAAGTTGTGGGAGCATTCCCAAACCAGGAATCGGTATCAAGACATGTAGTCTCAATACCGATCGATACAAATGAAGAACGGATTCCTGGAAACAGGCATATAGTGATGGAGCAGGAATCAAAAGTAAGGAGTTAAAAGATATCGAATAAATTTTACAGAAAAATTAGGCATACTGCCAAAATCCTTTCACCAATATCTTTTCACCAATATCTTTTCACCAATATCTTTTCACCAATATCTTTTCACCAATATCTTTTCACCAATATCTTTTCACCAATATCTTTTCACCAATATCTTTTCACCAATATCTTTTCACCAATATCTTTTCACCAATATCTTTTCACCAATATCTTTTCACCAATATCTTTTCACCAATATCTTTTCAAGTAGATTTGTTGCTCTGGCTTTTTGATCTGTATCTTTTTCTCCTATCTTTACATTTTTGGATAAAGAGGATTTACTTCATATTCCTTTAATGATAATAGCAAATCTCATGTGCTTTAATTTCAGCATCTTCATGAGTATTTTCGCACGATAGCCCAATTAATGGCCTGGATTCTCAGGCTCTTTCGTCCATTTTCTTAAAATATTTTATCATGTTTTCCATGCTTTCTTGATAACTAGTAATTTCCTCTTCATCCAGTCTATCAAGGATCTCGGAAACCTTAGCCTGGATTGCTGCGTTTAACCAATTTCTGTATTCTTGACCGGCTTCGGTAAGGGATAGGATAGTTTTTCTGCGGTCTTCAGGGTCCCCTTTCCTGAAAATAAGTCCTTCTTTTTCTAGGGAATCAATTATTGATGTCAGGCTTCCTCTCTGCAGATCCAGGTATGCTCCAAGGACAGAAGGGATGATTTCCTCGTTTCTTCCTATGGCTATAATAGCTCTTTTCTGGTTTTTGTTCAAGTTATAGGGGCCATATGTAATCTCGTGAAAGATTTTTGCGAAATTTTTGTGAAAGAGATTAAGGAGGTCGAACTGGAACTCAGATGCTTCTTTTAACTTTTTCGATTTCATGTGGTTTCATACCATTAATTTGTTATTGTATATATTTGAAAGGTAAGATAAACTATTTCATAGCTGTTGATCAGAAGTCATTAGGATGAACTTTTTGAATTCAAATTGTTTACAATTTATCGTTTGAATCCAAATTATTATAGATTATATTGTTTATATTTAATCAATATGATTTCAAACTAAAAATTCAAACCTTACCACGATCTAATTTGAAATAGAATCTGAGACCTAAACTCCAGAAAAACAGAAAATTCATTTATTTCTCTTTTGAAGCGTTTATTTTCAAATTTATGCTGTCTTAAAAAATTTAAAGAAGGTTCAGAAAAATAGGACCCTTAATATGGTACTGAAAAAATTGCTGGAAAGGAAAGAGAAATTGGACTCTTCGCTGTTTTCTATGGGTCGAAAATAATCACTTGCTTGATGTTTAAAATCAAATATATTGGGCATCATGGTAAAATTTGAATTTTAGACATCTAACGGTTTAATGCTATCGTTTTTAGTTCAAATGCATAAGTCCGGTCCCAATTGTAGAATCAAATTTAATTTTAAAGCACGCTCTGAAAAAGTCAAGATTTACTACTGTTCAAATAATTATTAACATAATTCTGTTTTTTACCAGTTAAAATTCAATATTCTGATTACGACATAGGAACATTAACTCAATATAATTTGTTTTATTTTATTTCCTCTTAATTCTAATAGTTAGAATACAAACATTTTTATAGCTATTTGATCATTATTTTAAGAAAATTAAATTTGATTTTTGATAAAATGAAGTTGAATACAAGTAATATTGTATTCTCCCAACCTGAGATAATAATCCAAATTATCACATCACCTGAGACAAAGTCACCTTATGGACGCTGAAATAAATATAAAAATTAAAGGTGGGAAATATAATACACATAAAGAAGTTGAGTATTGGAATTGGGGCCTTGCTTGTAGTATTACTTATTGTAATCTTTCCAACCGAAACGGATCAGGAAACAAACACAACAGCTGCAGACAGTAAGATAATAATTATTGATGCCCTCGGCAGAGAAGTAATCCTTGATAAACCCGCCGAAAGAATTGCATATACGCATTACTCGGTCGCTGAAGTCCTGAAAGCTATCGGAGCCTGGGATCGGGTTGTAGCACGGGACGGGTATATCTCTGATGAAAATTTTTACCCGAATCTGGATGAGATCCCTGCGATATGTCCGGCCAGAAACCCCATGGACATAAACTACGAAAAAACCGTAGAAGTACAGCCTGATGTTCTCATCCTGCCAAAATTTGAATGGTATGATGACACTGACGAAATAATCAACAGGCTTGAACCTGATATTCCAGTTGTTTTCGTTGATACGCTAAATCCTGATTCCTTTTGTGATACTGTTCAGATAATAGGAACGATTGTCGGAAATGAAGACGAAGCTCAGGAATATATCGAGTTTTACAGTGGAATTTATGATCCTATAGTAGCTAAGACTTCGCAGATCGCTCAAGAAGACAGCCTGAATGTATTTTATAAGGCTTTTTCCGACACTCCAGAGCAAATAAAAACCTATGGTAAAGAAATGCCCGGCGGAAACGAGTTATTTAACGCGGCCGGAGGGAAAAACATTGCAGAAACTCTTTCTTTTGCTTATGGAGATGTCGATCGTGAATGGATTCTTGAACAGGACATCGATGCCGTTGTAGTTATGTGCTGGGATCAGCATTATCCTGAGACATTTGGATATGCTGTAAACGATTCAGAACTGGCTACGAAGAGTGGTAAGGAGATACAGGAAGAAATAATGGGGCAGGATATCTTTGCGCATACTGAAGCTGTAAAAAACAAAAAAGTGTACCTGCTTCATAACGAATTGCTTTCCACCCCGAGAAATATCATTGCCATAGCTTACATGGCGAAGTGGTTCTATCCAGACATGTTTCCTGACCTCGATCCGGAGGCACTCCACCAGGAATATCTGGATAGATTCATTGGGGCCGATTATAACCTTTCTAATGTCGGACTGTTTGCCTATCCGGCTTAACTGAATTTTTAACAGACAGGAGAGTGACAACTATGAAAGAATTCCCTGAAAATAGAGTTCCATTAACTCGAATATATGAAATGTCTCTTGCATCCGTGCAGACAAATGCAATGGTTGCGGGAGTTGAGCTTACCATCTTCGATCAGCTCAGTATACCTATCCAGGCAGGAGAACTTGCTAAAACATGTGGATTTGATCCCAGAATTACGGCAGAATACCTCAATGTCCTGACTGCCTGCGGTCTTGTGATCAAAAAGAACGGATTTTATCAAAACAGCCAGGGAGCTGAGCAATACCTGGTAACTGGTAGCCCGACCTACTATGGAGATCTAATTTTACTTGAGTATGAGCGCATGGCCATGAGTCCTAAAGAGATAGCTGAGCGAGTTAGAAACGGGCCGGCCTTTCAAAAAGAAAAAGAAAACATGAATTCGGAAGAGTTCTGGATACGATATGCGCGATCAATGGCAAACTGGGAACGTTCCGGAACCGCCCAGAAGATTGCGGATACTATCGCATCATTGTCGGAATTCTCTTCGATGAGGAAAATGCTTGACCTTGGAGGAGGTCCAGGTCTGATGAGTATCACGGTTTTGGCCCGTCATCCATCAATGAAAGGTGTAGTGTTTGACCAGCCGGCTGTGGTCAATGTCACTGAGGAGTTCATCGAAGAGTATGAACTTTCTGAAAGGCTGACAACAATGGGCGGTGATTACCTGAAAGATTCTATTGGCAGTGGCTACGACCTGATCCTTGCAAGCTGCACGCTCAACTTTGCCAGGGATTGCATGGATAAAATAGTAAAAAAGATTTATGACGCACTCAATCCGGGTGGAGTTTTTGTAAGTCTTCATGATGGAATGCATGAAGAAGGTACAAAGCCGGCTATTCATGTCTTGAATATGATGCCCAGCGCCCTATCTGGATACAATTGTAGCCTTAGCAAGGGTTTTATTGCAAATTCGATACTCAATGCAGGGTTTCAGTCTGTCTGGTCACAGACAATTAACCTCGACGTAGGACCTTTCGATATGGACATCGCCCGGAAAACTCCCGAAGAAACAAAAACTTAAACGGGTTGACGGTTTATGGATTATGACCCTCAAAAAAACCTATGTCAAACAGAAATAAGTCGTATCACGGAGAGGTATTATCACTTTACCTCTAAAAAAATCCTCTTTATTGTTGCCTTATGCCTGCTTATCGTCATCAGCATAGGGATCGCCGCATCGACCGGCTCTGCTGATGTTTCTTTCGGAGATGTTTATGTTTCAATTCTCAGCAAAATATTCCCCAATGAAGCAGAGAGTTCCTGGGTAGTAGATACCTGCCTCTGGAAACTCCGGTTTCCCCGTATTTTTATGGGGCTCTTTGCCGGGATTGCACTTGGGACAGCCGGAACTGCAACGCAGGGGACTTTGAAAAATCCACTTGCCGATCCGTATATGCTCGGAATTGCGTCAGCTGCAGGGTTTGGTGCAGCGATTGCGATCATATTCGGGACCGGGATTTTTGCCGGCAAGTATCTCGTTGTCGGAAATGCCTTCTTCTTCTCACTAATCGCTGCCGCAATCATCATCGCCATTGCAGAGAAAAAAGGCGGTTCAGCAGAGGCGATGGTCCTTACCGGGATCGCTGTGATGTTTTTTTTCCAGGCCCTCACCACCTTTGTAGAATATTTTGCAGAAGCAGAAGCAGTAAAGGGTGCAATGTTCTGGATGGTCGGAGACCTCGGGAAAGCCAGATGGGAAGACTTCTGGTTTGTTATCCCCATCACGGGGATACTTGTTCCCGTACTCATCTGGAAGTCCTGAGACCTTAACATCATAGGGGCAGGGGACGAGAGCGCAAAGAGCCTCGGGATAAATGTCAAAAGGTTCCGGGTTCTCATCATGGCAGTCTCCTCGCTTCTGGTTGCAGGAGTAGTCAGTTTTGTCGGAGCTATCGGGTTTATCGGGCTGATCTCGCCTCATATCTGCCGGCTGATCATTGGAGGAGATAATCGCTTCCTGATCCCTGCATCCGGGCTGATAGGAGCAGTCTTCCTGATTATCTCTGATTCTATTGCACGGACAGTTCTCTCACCCGCAGTTATTCCCGTAGGGGTGATCACTGCATTCCTCGGCGTTCCTTTCTTTGTGTACCTTATTATGTACAGGAGGGAGTACTGATGAAGCTCTCGCTCGACGGGGTCACGCTCTCATACGCTTCGGTGACGGTGTTGCACGGAATTTCAATGGAATTTTGTGAACCGGGCGTTGTCGGTATAATAGGGCCAAACGGCGCCGGAAAGAGTACGCTACTCCGCTGTATCAATAATGTCCTTACACCTAAGAGCGGTAGGATCTGTCTAGATGAGCAGAAAACCTATGACATGGACGCGGCTGAAATCGCTCGAAATTTCGGATATGTTCCCCAGGAGTTCCCGATAACCTTTCAAGCAACTGTTTTTGACACGGTACTTATGGGCAGGCGTCCGTTCTCGTCCTGGAGGGTTAGCAGGAATGATGTTGAAATCGCTGCTGGAGCCGTCAAAATGTTGAACCTCGAGCAGGTCGCACTCAGGTACCACTCGGAACTCTCTGGTGGTCAGCAACAGCGAGTAATGATAGCCCGAGCACTCGCCCAGAATAGCCGGGTGCTCCTCCTTGACGAGCCGACTTCCAAACTCGACATCAGGCACCAGCTTGAAGTGATGGATATCATCCGTGCCCTTGTAGACAAACGAGGTCTGCTTTCTATTCTTGTAATCCATGATCTCAACCTTGCTTCCAGATACGCTGACAAACTTATCATGCTCAAAGATGGGAAGATATACGCAGCTGGAGATCCTGTCTCTGTCCTGACACAGAAGAATATTAGGGCAGTCTATGGAGTCGAAGCTGCGGTGGTGCTCGAGGACAATCTGCCGCATATTATCCCAAAAAGACCGGTATGAAGTCATCAAAAGCTTATTGGAAAAAGTTTCCCGAACAAATAATAATCTATAGCAGGGATATGTATCGGTAAAAAAATCTTTGATAGTTTAAGGTTGAAGGAGCATTGCTGAAGAACACCTCTACCTATGCAAAAGTTCAGGAGAAAATACTAACATAACAGGATGTTGATGCGATTTTAGTTAAGTGCTGGAAACAAAAACATCCTGAGATGTTAGGATATAAAGGGTCTTTTCAACTACTCCATCTTAATCAAAGATCCGCAGAAATGGCTTTTCAGTTTATGTCTCCAAGCACCAGTCCATCAACTGAGCCGAACGAAGCTGAATCGCTGTTTCACGATCCACGCCATAGACTTCCTGATAAAATGACAGGACCCATTCGTTAAGGTCAATGTCCGCGAATTTTTCAGGGTATGCTGCCTTTGCGATAACCATCAGATCGATAGGATATTCCAGGCGCTTTTCACTGTTTCGGGGAGAATAAGGAAGAGAGACTACCCGGCGGTTTTTTACGGCCTGGAGTTCGTGAAGGTTTTTGTAATAGGGAGCTTCATAAAGTTCTTCAGGAGGAGCATAGTGTGCCGCAGTGCCGATTACAATGATATCGGGATCTATTGCCAGGACCTGTTCGGTACTGATCACCTCAAAGGAACCAAGATCGGAGCGAAAAGCGTTTTTTGCATTGATAACGTCCTCGATCATATACGACTCCGTTGTTTTCAGGCCCCAGGCAATCCCGGCTGAGGTCTGCGTACGGTGCATAGGAGAGAGGCCAAACACCAGCACATCAGGTTTTTCTTCATCCGAAATATTCTGTGTCCGTTCTTTGATCAGCTCCTGCCTGGACTCGAGGCATGAGGCGATTCGATCAGCTTCTTTTTCCTTTCCAAAGACCTGTCCTATGATGTGAATCTCATCTGAAATCGCCGTTGGATTCGAATTATCGTAACAGTTGGGACTATAAAGAACGACAAGAGGGATTCCAAGAGATTCGATTGTCTGGATACTCTTCTGTGCCCTTTCGTCTTCACTAGACAGGAATGCGGAGCTTCCCATGCGAATTATAACTACATCGGGTTCAAGAGAAGCAAGGGTTTCGTAGTTCATCGCCACACCATAATCCACTACAAGTGGAAGATCTTTTAAATCCGGAGACAGAGCCAGAGCCACATGTTTGCCTCCACTCACAGTAACATTCGTGCCGTTATCTGTAGGATAAGTAAAGTCTCCTTCATACTGGAGGCCTTTGGAACCAAGACCGATAAGTGTATCATTTACGCCAAGGACCACCATCACCTCTTCTACGAGGCCATCAGAGACGGTAACAGTCCTCTCAATGTTGACAGGCACCTTTACCTCAACTCCCCGGCTATCGATGACGATCCGGTACTCGTCGTCGGTTATGGTTTTTTCCTCCACGGTCTGCATGGGTGACTGAGTGCATCCTGCAACAGCCGTCGCAAAGAGAAGGATCAGGCCCAATATAATTAGAGATCGCTGCTGCATCCTTTCCCCTCCCACCAGATCATATAATCTATCACATCATTGTTCCAGTTTATCGTATCCGATGTCATAATCAATTCTCCGTATTGCATTTTGCTCTACATACTGATCGAAAGCATGCTGATTGTAGCTATTCTCCTGCATTTTTCCGGCCTTTCGGGTCTGCAGGTCTGCAGGCATGACTATTCTTATTCCTCCCGCCGTCTGCACAGCGCAGGTATTCTGGTAAATCAGGTCAAGGGTCCGCTCGTTGATTGTTTCTACAGGGCTGCCGTCAGCAATCACTCCACAATTTCCGACAACGACAACACGGTCGCAGAACCAGGCAACGTGATTAGGATCGTGACTGCAGGCGATGACAGTTCTGCCGTCCTCAACGACATTGCGCATGTTATGTAGGGAAGGAATAGCAGAGATATCTCCGAAAGTCAGGTGCTTCGTGATAGTGTGTATGACGTCATTAGTGGCAATATAGTAATTTCCCGTCATGACAGCGACACTGGCTATAAAGATAAGCGTAATTCCCAGTACCACAAGAATGCCGATTTTTCGTACTTCGAAAAGGTTATTGTTTTTCTCGTAGCCCAAGGTGGAGAGTAAATTTTTTGTTGAGATTGATGCAACCATCTTTTACTCCTATTATGATATAGTTCAAAAAAATAATCGGATCAGGAATTACTCGGATCAGGAATTACTCGGGTCAGGAATTACTCGGGTCAGGAATTACTCGGGTCAGGGAAGTCCAAAATGATGTACTCGGCGATTGATCACATAAAAGGGCCAGGCAGCAGATGTATTTTTAAAAAACGTTTTTATTTTAATTATTTATAAAAATCTTACTTATTCATAAAAATCATACTTATTCGGAAAAACCTTACTTTCAATTGTTTGTACTTGTGCTTGGACTTGGATTACTTTTGATAGCTTTTCCTGAACTGAATCATGTAATTATAACCGAGATCAACAAGGTTTATCTTTTCAAAACCATATTTCGCTATTAAATTTTCCAGCTCTTCAGGTGACAAACGCATGTGGAGTGGTGGACCGAACGACATTTCTTCTTTTTTACATTCGACAATTGCCAGGCGCCCATCAGGTTTTAAAACCCGGTGGATTTCGCTGAATATCACGTCACTATCTTTAGCCAGATCAAGCGAATGCAGCACAGTAGAAATAAAATACACATCGATACAGCTTTCTTCGATTGGTAATGGTCTGGCAATATCAGAAACCATTCCCTTGATATTCTTTATTCCTTCCAGATCAGCTTTTTCTGTCAGATTATCAATAAGCTCCTGCCATTTATCCAGCGCGTACACCATCCCGGAATTCCCGACTATTTTAGAAGCCCAAATTGAATAGTCTCCCGGCCCGCAGCCCATATCAAGAAAAAATTCTCCAGCTTTCAGTTTTAGCTCGCTGAATATTAAATCAGGATCATGCATCCAGAAGCTGCCTCGACCACATCTTTGTTCGTTTTCTCTATGACTTGTATCGTGGTCACATCCTTTTTTACATATTTTTGTATCAGTCATATATGCACTTCTCCTCAAGAACCTGCAATATATGCTGAACTTCGGTGTTTCTTGTCATAACCTCCTCGCCTCTAAGTCCTGCCAGAGAAAGAGTAGGATCTGCCGGAATAGCTGCAATGACTGTGTGCCGGTCGCCAATAGCTTCCCACATGAATTGTTCGTTTGATTTATCGACTTTGTTCAGGACAAAGAATATCGGTTTGCCGATGCTGCCGCTTAATTCCGCTACCTTTTCGGATAATCTCAGAGATTCGTAGGACGGGTCGATAACCATAAGGATCGCATCCACGCTCTTTTCGATACCCCTTCCAAAATGTTCGATTCCCGCCTCAGTGTCAACAATAACTACCTCACCATGGTTCAATCTCAACTTTTCGATAAATTCTTTTACCAGTATTCCCATCGAGCAAGCGCATCCTTCTCCAACTTCGTGTATCTTTCCTATGGCAAGGAGCTTCACTTCCCCGTTCTCCGAAAGATATGCCTGAGGAATGTCAGCAAAACTTAATTTGCCTTCAAAGAAAGAGACCGAATCCCATTCAGGCGCCGCCTGCATGATTTTCTCAAGTACAGCACTTTTGCCGCCGAAATATTCCATGAAATCGGGAGGAAGATCAACTCCCAGTTGTCTGTGAAGGCCGAAGTTCGATTCATCTGTATCGATTACAAGAACAGAGTTTCCATTTTCCACAAGAGCCTTTGCGAGGAGAGCTGCAATAGTACTCTTACCACTTCCTCCTTTTCCACATATAGCGAGTTTGTATGCTTTTTTATTATTCATCATATTTTTTTCTCCAGTATTCCAACAAGTTTTGTTTTTCTCCTTTTTTCACAGTGACAGAAATATCCCTGCGAATATTTTCCATGTCCTGATGCTTTTTATGATCGGTTTTCCAGGCTTGTTTGAGTTTAAATTTCTGAATTAACATATCGTTTAGTAATACAATAAGAATACTAATAGTCGTAAATAAGATATTTTGTATTCGTATTGTAAGAATACTAACTAATTGATAGCAAATTATATTTATATCTTATGATTTGAAACGCATATCTTAAAATTAATAAGGAAAGTTTTATTCAAGCAGAAGGAAGCTTACAGAAAAAAATAATCCTGTCAATGGGATATGAATGCAAATGTCACCTGTACGTTCCAAGTTTTGTCAGGCCCAAAAGTAAACCTGAAGAGTAGAACGTTACTGTAATTATAGTTACTGAGCTAATCCCAAAACTCAAAATTTGCTTCTTTGGATATCATATTTAAACTACATATCTAGCCTCGTTTATGAAGCAATCCTGAATAATCCTGGATAATTAGATAAAACTGGGTTTTGGGATGGGCTCACTGATAAAAATTTAAATTTAGATCAGGTTTTTTTTAACTGGATTTTTGCAGTATTAGATTTTTTTCCCTGGACCCGAGCTTCAAAAGTACTGCTCTGTCGAAAGGAAACTTAGGTCCAGAGACCTGTTCCAGCCCTACAGAGCTGGCAACCTCCAGTGTAGTATCAAAATTGGACTTTGAGACATGGAATTTAGGCTCAACGATCAAAAACCTGCCATCAGGCTTGAGGTGGGAAGCAACTTCGCTCAAAAAACTCTTTTTATCCGGAACTTCATGTACCATATAGAATGCCAGTGCAAAATCCGTCATCTCGGAGATACCCAGCTTTTCAGGCTGGGCTTTATGAAGGAATATACGAGAATTAAGTCCCTGACGCTTGCTCTTATTTTTTAGTATCTGAAGCATCTCATCCTGAATGTCCACTGAGATAACCCTTCCTTCTTCGCCTACCAGCTTAGCCATTGCCAAGGAAAAGAAACCCGGCCCGCAGCCCAGATCCAGGACAGTCTGGCCTTCTTTGATATATCTACCAACAATTTTGTAAGGGTTTTGCAAAATCTTGCGAAGCCAGTTGTCAAGGCTCCAGGCTCTTTGATAAGGACATACATCCGTAGATTTTTTCGTCATATTTTCTTCTTCCTTTTATTTTCTTGACTCCATTTTGTTTTACGACTTATTTGATTCAACTGAAAAATGATGTCATTGTATTGATTGACTGTCAATCAAGAACGAGTTCAAAAAAATTATCATTTAGGTATTAACAAAAGTTAAATTTCCAGGTGGAAACGATAGTCATTTACTCCAAGCACCCTGGATATAATCTCCTCTAAAGCGGCCTTCATTCTCTTACGAGTTTCGTGATCCCATGATAAATTATGAGAAAGATAAAGCGTTGAAGCAATCAGAAATCCAAATGATTCGCCTGGATATTCTGTTTTAAAAATTCCTTCTTCAGTACCTTTTGATAATATCTCAGTTACGACTGGTGACATTCCCTCTTCGAGAGCTTTCTCCACTTTCTGATGAAGCAAATGATTTCCTTTTTGATGCATAAGTTTCATAATGCCCAGATCTGAGTCATTGGCTTTTAGAACTCTATTCAGTATGGAGTTAATCTTTGTTGTCGGGTCTTCATTGCCTTTTGCAATATTCTTTACGTCTTCAACATACGGGGCTACAATCTTTTCGGCTACTGCTTCCAGAATATCTTCCTTGGACTTGAAATAATGGTAAAATGTTCCCTGACCAACCTCAACCTTTTTGACGATCTCACTGACTGCCGTGTCTTCATATCCCTTTTTTGCAAAAAGGCTCTCGGCCGCTTCAATCAGTTCCAACCTTCTCTCTGCGGGGTCTTTTACTATTCTGGTCATTGCTTACATCCTATTATTGATTGACTGTCAATCAGTATAGTATTTCTTCGTATAAGTATATTTTGGGTACACATATTTTGTAAAATCAGAGTTTTGCCTGATTTTTAATCGAAATAAAGAAAATAAAGAAAATAAAGGAAGTTCCTTTTGACAGGAACTCCAGAAATTTTATTCACCGCCCTCTCAGGGCTTACTCGGGAGAAGAGGTAGATATACCCGGGTCAGTTACCATATACTCGTAGAATGCGCTTCCCATTTCAAGATCTCTCCTGTACTTGATTGTTGCTTCATCGGGCTGGAAAGCCATGAAATCGACAAAACCTACAGACTGTCCATTTGGTAGGGAGGTCTCATCAAGTTGAACCACACTTTGAGCATTTATGGAAATATCCAGGTCTGGAGTCGAGATCTCAAGTTTGGAAGGCCTTTTAACAGTACGGTCCTTTATTATCGTGTTCACCCATTCTTCTTCATCGACACTAACCTGGTCCCCGAAGTATTCTGCGATTATTTTACCTGTATGTTTGTTTATAAGGGTCAGGTGCTTGTATGTGTAGTTCTCATAGCCGTCATCAATGCTTCTTACACCGTAGAAAATTGTCTGGTATTTATCCGTTGTAACTTCCGACCAGCTCCATCCGTGCATTTCCATTTGCCATGTAGCTTGGTCAGGGGTATAGGGGATCATGTGGTCGAAGTACCCATTAGTCTGCATAACCCTGTATTCCTTGCCGTCAAGCACCACACTGCCTCCGAGCTTTCCGTAAGCGTATTCATATGTGGTGAAATTCACAGGCTCTATGGCACTATCGACTGTTTTTTTAACACGAGGCTTGAAAAACAAATTTAGTTGCATATTATCAAAGGAGTAATTCAGCATGTATCCTCTGGAACCTGAACCATAAAATCTCTTTAAACCATCAGGATAAGTGAAGTTAAGGTAAGGCACATGAAACTCAATGTAATTTTCAATACTGGACCTTGGCACAAGTGTCCGGGTAAAATTGTGAGTAGCGTTTTCTTCATAGGGATAAAGCCCGTAGAATGTAGACAAGTATGACAAGTTGGTGCCTGAGGCATCTTTGAGTTCCGGAGACTCCTGATGAGCCATTACGATAAAGAAAGCAAGTTTCTTCTTTTCTCCATCCTTTGCAACAAGCTTCATATCCCCATTCTGATACCACCATTCCGACATAAAGGTAGCATTGAAATCTGTATCGTTGTGTCCTCCTTCAGTGTAATCCAAAACTGCTGCATTTTTTGAGTTTTTGCTGTTCGGCTCCGCGCCTGCCATACTTGCGGTGCAGAGTATAAGAAGCAATAAAATCATCATTTTCAAGTATTTTGGGTTCAAATAACTCTCTCCTATATGATTAACTCATATTCGGTAAGCTATTTTCTTGAATTTTAATAGCTTCCAAAATAGAGAATGGATTTAAAATAATATCGCAACTTTACTTATAAAAAATCTCTCTATGTTAAGTTATTAAAATTGTGAGTTTTGTGATTTAAGAAATAATCAAAAAAGATCACGTTCCGAGTTGTCTGGCAAGAATTCTGAAAGTTAATAAGTTATTTAAAATCCATATATTGTCAGCTATTCGCTTAGCCAATGATAGTGATGGAACTGTAGGCAAGACCCACCAGGGTTGATGTCACTTATTCAAGCAAAAAAGTGGGAACAACGGTCCTGAGGTCTGATATCCCGGATCCACTGGCGCTCTAACAGGAAGTAAGAAAAGGGAGAGTTACAAAAAAGTCTCGAATTTCTTGAAAAGATATTGATGACATTAATCTTAAATAAGGAGTAGTTTACGTCTTTTTTACAAATAAATTATTACGAAATAAAAGCGTTCTGACATTAATTTTTATCTTGTATGATAATTGAAAGTAAGACCTTATTATCAAGGAAATGGATCTAAACCGAAAAATGCAAATCAAAGCAGATCAATTTTCGGCAATAAATCCAAATCTTTTGTTCCCGGTAGATAAGGTGGAATTATTCTTTATTTATCGAAGCTGGTAAAATTTTATTTTATAAATGAACTGCAGTATTGGAAAAGTATTCTTCCCAGCAGAGATTGTGTACAAAGGATAATTTGCCGGACATTATATACTAAATGGAAGTTAAAAATGGAAAAAAAGTATAATTATCTATGTTTCACCTGAAGGAGGATAAACGTGTGTCTATCTCTGGATTCGATGTAAGTGACCAGAAAGATAAAGAAAAACTTCGGGATGGCGAAGAACTGTGCAGGGCGCTCTTCGAGAACAGCAATGACGCCGTTCTTCTCACTTCACCTGACGGAACCGTTTATACGGCTAATCCCGAAGCCTGCCGGATTTTCGGGATGACCGAAGAGGAAATCATACGGGCTGGGAGATCCGGGGTTGTAGACACATCCGACTCAGGACTCAAGCTTGCTCTTGAAGGAACCGGAACCGGCAAGTTCAAAGGAGAACTCAATTTTAAAAGGAAAGATGGTACTATCTTCCCTGGGGAGTTATCAACTGCGTTTTTCTCCGATAAGAATGGTCAGGTGAAAACGGTCATGATTATCAGGGACATCACAGAGCGCAAGCTGATTGCAGAGGCGATGCGGAAAAGTGAAGAGCGTTACCGAATGCTGTTCACAAATATGACAGATGCTTTCTTCCTTGCGGAAGTTATTTACGATAAGGATGACACGCCCTATGACTATCGTTTCCTTGAGATTAACCCCGCTTATGAGTGTCAGACAGGCTTGAAGAAAGAACAGTTATTAGGCAAGACGACACTTGAAGTGTTTCCTGATGCCGATCCTGTAGGGTTAAAGGAATATGGAAAAGTAGCACTTTCTGATGTACCGACTTATTATGAAGTCAAGAGTATAGAAGTTAAAGACAGGTCTCTTGATGTTTATGCGTTTAGCCCTGAAAATGGAAAACTTGCGTTGCTTTTCAAAGATGTCACTAAAAAAAGGGAGAAGAGAGAAGCACCTGGAAAGGCTCGCGACAATTTAGAAGAGAAAATTATAGAACGAACGGCAGAACTTGAGAAGGCTTATAGTTATTTGAAAGAAAGTGAAGAAAGTCTTGCTGAAGCTCAACAAATGGCTCATATTGGAAACTGGAACTGGAATATTGTAAATAATAAGTTTCTCTGGTCTGATGAGTTATATCGCATTTTTGGACTTAAACCTAAGGAATTTGAAGTGACTTACGACTTGTTTTTAACTTATGTGCACCCAAATGACCTGGACTACGTAGATAAAGCCTTTAAAAAAGCCTTAATTGGTGAACCCTTTGACGTCAATTATAGAATCATCCTTGCTGACGGGTCTGAGCGTGCAGTCCATGCAAAAACTGAAGTTATTTTCGATGAGAATAATACACCTATCCGGATGAGAGGAACGGTCCAGGATATTACCGACCGCAAACAGATGGAGAAGGCATTGCGCGAAAGTGAGGAAAAATACCGCAATATCGTTGAGACAGCAAATGAAGGCATCTTCTTGATGGATGCTGAATTCAATGTTATTTACGCTAATAAGAGAACTGCGGAGCTAATGAGGTACGCTCAGGAAGAAATTATTGGTAGGCCGGTAATGGATTTTATTTGTGAAGAGAGCAAATCTATCGCCAGAAGGAATCTGGAAAAAAGGCGTGGCGGTATTAGTGAAATCTATGAATTGAAGTTAATGTGCAAGGACGGCTCCCTCTTTTGGGCACTTATAAGTGCTAAACCATTTTTCAATAGGTACGGTGATTTCGCAGGCTCATTATGTATGTTCACTGATGTCACCAAAAGAAAAGAAGTTGAGACAAAGCTTAAAGAAACTCTTGACAATTTGGAAAACTTAGTAAAAGTACGTACAGAAGAGCTTGAAATAGCTTTCAATTCATTGAAAGAAAGTGAAAGAGGGCTTGCTGAAGCTCAGCAAATGGCTCATATTGGAAACTGGAACTGGGATATTGTAAATAATAAATTGCTCTGGTCTGATGAGTTATATCGCATTTTTGGACTTAAGCCTGAAGAACTTGAAGTGACTTATGACTTGTTTTTAACTTATGTGCACCCAGCTGATAGGGATTACGTAAACAATGCCTTTAAAAAAGCCTTAGTTGGTGAACCCTTTAACATTAATTATAGAATCATCCTTGCTGACGGGTCTGAGCGAGCAATCCATGCAAAAACTGAAGTTATTTTTGATGAGAGTAATACCCCTATTCGAATGAGAGGAACGGTTCAGGATATTACTGAACGTAAAAGAGCAGAAGAACAACTCCGTGAAAGTGAGGAGAAGTACCGCAATATCGTTGAGACAGCAAACGAAGGTATATTCTTGATGGATGCCGAATTCAAGATCATATATGCCAATAAAAAAACTATAGAACTAATGGGGTACCCTCATGAAGAAACTATCGGTAGGCCTGTAATGGATTTTATTTGTGACGAAAGCAAACCTTTAGCTGAAAATAGTCTGGAAAAGAGGCGCTGTGGTATCAGTGAGAGCTATGAATTGAAGTTAAAGTGCAAGGACGGCTCACTCTTTTGGGCATTTATAAGCGCTAAACCATTCTTTAATCGAGACGGGGATTTTGCAGGCTCACTGTGCATGTACACTGATATCACCAAGCGAAAAGAAGCTGAGGAAGCCCTGGTAAATATTGAGAGTGCTCGTAAAAAAGAGATTCACCATCGCATTAAGAATAATTTGCAAGTTATCTCATCCCTGCTGGATTTACAGGCTGAAAAGTTCAAGGATAGAGAGGATATTAAGGATTCGGAAGTTCTTGAAGCCTTCAGGGAAAGCCAGGATCGTGTAATTTCAATGGCGCTTATCCATGAAGAATTGCATAGAAACGAAGGGCTTGATAAGCTTAATTTTTCACAGTATATTAAGGAACTTGCGGATAATCTCTTCCTCACCTATAAGCTTGGAAATGACGGCACCAGATTTAATAAAGATATAGAAGAAAACATTTTCTTCGACATGGACACTTCAGTTCCGTTAGGCATTATCATCAATGAGCTTATTTCAAACTCTCTAAAATACGCATTTCAGGGAAGAAATCATGGAGAAATCCAGGTTAAACTGTACAGAGAAGAAGACAGAGAACAAGATATAGAGGATCTTAATAGTACTGCTTATGTTCTATCTGTCTCAGACGATGGTGTCGGCATTCTCAAAGACCTTGATATTGAAGAGCTTGATAGTCTAGGCCTTCAACTTGTAACTTCTCTTGTTAAACAGTTGAACGGAGAACTGGAACTGGAAAGGAATAACGGGACAGAATTCATTATAAGGTTCACAGTAACAGAAAAGGATAATCAGGTATCAGTTCCAGCTCAACAATAATTAATCGAATAAGAGCCTGTTCAAAAGTCAATAATATATTGTAAAGTTATTAAGGTATGTAATATTCAGAGAGCCACCAGCACTTCACCGCCATCACTATTGCTCCCACTGCTTGAACTGTTATCTTCAAGTACTGTTATTGTAGTAGATGGAAAGAAAAACTAAAAATATTCATAGAGCTTTATTCTTCATCTTTATCCCCCAAAATGCGATAGAATGTTCAAGTGATCCCGAGCTCCTTTATATCAGCACATCCTTAAATTAATTTATATTACTTGCAAAATTAAAATCAGTTCTGATATATTCTGTAAGCTCTGAAAAAGATCATAAGCTAGAGAAAATGATTGAGAGACTATTCGAAAAATCGATAACGGCATTTCTTAAAAGTTATGCAGATAAGGTTTTGCTATTTTCTACAGTGTTCCTTCGTTTCAAACAATATTAATAGTATAGTTATTTCGTTATTTCGCGAAAATTTTAGCTAACAATAACTTAAAACCCATTTTTTATGCATAAATATCTCTGTAATTAATATTGGAATGATTAATAGTCTATTTATTTGAAAATAACTTCAGTTGACTTAAAAAGTAGAATAAATGTATATACATTTATACAGTTAAAGAAAATAAACCTTAATAATTAATATTTCTTTTGATATATCGTATGGAATATAATATATTAAAAAGAAAAACTAATTTTTCCACAGTAATTGTCAAATGATATGTGAATGTTAAATATTCATTATCCTCTAAGTTCTTTATGTAATAAAATCTTCAAATGAAGTTATAAATATTATTATTTGTAACAACATCTTAAATTTATTTTTTTATTTATCTTTTTATATAATATACCAATTTGAAAAATTAGCATTTTATAATATTAGTAGAAATGTTTTTATTAAATAAATCGGTATTGGTATTTAATTATAGTTATATATTATGAAAACCTATATTTCTGCATGAACTGCCCAAGATGCAAAAGTTCCAATCACACAAAAAACGGTATAGTTTGTGGACGTCAACGCTACAAATGCCACGATTGTGGATATAACTATTCAGTCGAGCTAAAATCAACTGCTAGTTCTCCTTTAGTTAAGAGACAGGCTTTGCAACTTTATCTTGAGGGATTAGGATTTCGTTCAATAGGACGATTTTTAGGGGTAAGTCATGTTTCTGTCCAAAAATGGATAAAGAAATTTGGTCAGGAGATAGAGGAGCTAAAAAGCGAAAATGAGATATCTATTGTTGAACTGGATGAGATGCACACTTACATCGGCAACAAAAAAAATATTGCTGGATCTGGATTGCTGTTGATAGAGTTGGGAAAAAATTCATCAACTGCTCTTTTGGTAGCAGAGGAACGAAAACTGGACAACTACTCTGGGAAAAATTAAAGAAGAAAGAGATTGGAGAAGTGATGACTGATCACTGGAGGGCATATGCAGAGTTTATTCCTGAAACCATTCATACTCAATCCAAAGCAGAAACGTATACAGTTGAAGGATATAACGGCATACTAAGGCACTTTCTGGCAAGGTTGAGACGAAAGACAAAGTGTTATACGAAGAGTCTTGAAATGCTAAAGTACTCTGTTCTTCTATTGATGAAAAACAGAAATAAAGAGTTATCTATATTTAATTAACAATACCAAAAATAGTTTTATCCAGCAATATAAAAAGAGAAAGAATGAATTTTTCAAAAATCTTGAGGGAAAAGAAAAGAAAGTCGATGAAAAAGAAGTTGCAATGTTGAAAAAGAAAGAGGAAGCCCTTGCCGCACTTGCCAGGAGCCTGCAGGACCAGGGTTTAAGCCAGGATGATATAGGCGGACTAATGGGTATCAAGAGACAGACAGCGAGCAGCTGGAATATCTTCAAACCAAAAAAGGTAGATGCTGAAGCAGTCAAACAAGCAAAGAAGGCAAGGACAAAAATAACCAAGACAACTAAAGCAAACAAAAAAAATTCGCTCGCGACGGCAAACTCCCCGACTCTTAATCAACCACGGACAAGGAAGAAGCCGACAACGATTTGAGGATACCAAATTGTCTTTAATTCTGGCAAGTTTTGTATTATATACACAAAAATCAGCATCAAGAGGATTCAGATTTATGCTTTTTTAAAATCGATATCGAATGAAGGCGTATATCAAAAGCAAACTTAAACATTTAATCTTCGTAAAATCAATATCAATCGACCATACACAAAACATGTTCAAATAAAACACATGGGTGTACATATGTCAGCCGTTGCCGATGAGAAGAAAGGGATACATATAGAAGTACCGATGAACCTATACATAGAATTTATAAATGCTGGGTATGGGATTACAAAGGGCACAATAGAAGCATGGAAGATGCTGCTTAGAGGAAAGGAAGAGTCCGACTGTGAGCAGATACAAAATGAAATGGAGAATAGAATCTTAGCAGCAGAAAGCAGGACAGAAGCAAAGGAAAGGCAGATCTCGGAGCTCTCAAGCTGGATTGAGGAAAAGGATAGGTTAATTTCTAGCCTGGATACCAGGATCCTGAAATTAACAGCTCCGAAACAAAAGACCTGGCCTTATTATATTGCAGGCATCAGTACTTTTCAGATATGGTCGATTGGGTTCAGTTTTTTGTTAGGCATGCTGTTTATGAGTGCATATTTTAATTATTACATATGATGGAGGATAGAAAATGGCAATAAACTGGAATAAAACAAACGTTCCTGGAGCTCAAGAGAACCCTTGTAATGACGAAAAAGAACGGATGAAGAAAAAGTAAGGCCGGATATATTGGAGGGCATAAGAGGAGGACTAGGAGAGGGTAAACAGCCCTTGAAAATGGAACCTGCATCCCAGGGAAGACACCTTGCATCCCTGGAACATTATTTCCCGGGAAATAGCCTGCAAAAAGGACTGCCTTTTTATATCCCAGTGATGCTGATATATATTGAAGTCTGTTTAATCAAGCGCACTATTAAATAATATGGAGCTTTCAATAATGGGTCTACGGTTAACGGTTGCTATGTTATTTTTTATGAGCATTCTAACATGGCGTTTTTTTAATGAAGCTGGCTATATCTGGCTTGGGTTTGTACTTGGTCAAATATCATATGCTGAGCATTGGTTATTTTCGCCCAACACCACGAAAAGGTAAAATAAGAGTAATCATCCTGATTTTAACGTAGGTGTACGCTAAGAAATGATTAGAAATTTTGGGTAAACGAAATCGATGAGAAGAGCCATATTCGAGAAGTTATTCTCCTTCTCTTAATGCTAAAAAAAGGCTACACTACCAAGACGTTCCTGGGTACCAAGATACTGTAGGTCCTGGAACATTATTTCCCGGTAAATAGCCTGCCAAAATGGACTTCATTTCTCTTCCCTTGAAGTGTCTGGATCCGGAGGAAGGCCTTCTAGGGAAGTTTCACTTTCCTTGCCCACTTTCCTTGCCCACTTTCCTTGCCCACTTTCCTTGCCCACTTTCCTTGCAGTTGCAGACCAGGACCTGGACTTTAGGACCTGGACTTTCTTTCCATTTCCAACGGAGCTTCCATTCCAACGGCACATAAACTGCCAGGACAAGGACTCGAACCAAGACTTTCCCGGGCGCCAAGATCCTGCAGGTCTGGATCCGGAGGAAAGTCTCCAAGGAAGCTTCACTTCCATGCTTACAACAAGCTTTAGTAAAATATATATAAAAAAGCAAGAAATCTCTAATTTATAGGGTGAACATATGCTAGAACCTAATAAATTCGATGAAAAGGCAAAAAGTATCTATGAAGCCCATAAGGCAGAATGGGAAAAATTATACAATGGAAAGATAATAGCCATAGATATTGATTCTAACGACTTTGTATCCGTGGGGGAAAACATTAGTGATGTCGATATGGAAGCAAGGAGAAAGCGACCAGGTCACCAAATATTCATGCGTAGAGTAGGAAAAAATCCTGCAGTTGTCAAGCTTCGGAATCGAAACTATGTCTGAGAGTACCACTTTCGATTATATCGATAATGATCCTCTTGTTGTAGTAACTCTCGTTAATTCCGTCTCTAATAAAAAAGTTAATGCTTATGCATATCTTGATACGGGTTCAGATGCAGTTGTCGTACCAAGAGATCTTTGGTTGAAACTTGGGCTAGAGATGACTCACCGCTCCAATGTCAGCGCTGTTGGCGGCATAGTTACCGCATGGTATACACGTATAAACTTAGAATTCCTTGAAAACAAACACAGGAATATTATTGCCTTTTACCAAGACGATGGCGATGTTTTGATTGGGCGAAACATTCTTGATAAGTATTCCGTTACATTCGATGGTCGAAATTCAAAGTTATCTATTCTATGAAATGTCTATTTCCTTTTCCGAATTCCTTTCCTATTCTTTGAAGCTACAGTCAAGACCAGGACTTTCCTTGCCAGCAGGACTAGACATCTGGACCCGGTGGAGTAAGTCTGCCCCTCAAATGCAGTCATTACTGTCGCTGCAGGCTAGGACCAAGTTTAGTTCTTTGGGTTTATGCCCGGGACCAAGTTCCCATTTCCGACAAGTTCCCATTTCCGACGGCACTTAAACTGCCAGGACAAGGACTCGGACAAGGACTTTCTCAGGCGCCAGGACCCTGCATGTCTGGATCGAATAAACAAAATATCTTTATAGAACATCCAGGTTTATCATGAGCATAAAGAAAATCAAACTTGTTACGATTAAAATTAACTATTTTTCGTTATCAGTAAACTCTAAAAAAACTAACCTATGTGTTTCTTACATTTTTTTTACATCCACAGCGGCTATCGAAGGAAACTCTTATATTCTAATAGTCTCTGGAATTGATTTCAACTCAAACACATAGCAAGCTTTAATCGATATCGTTTTTATTTATTGAGTAAACGAATTCAACGAATTCGCTAGATTTTATTAATAAATAATCTGAGGCATTAATGAAAAAAGGTGGGAACTGTAAAGAAGGATATATTACTCTTTGCTTATTAATTTACGAATTTCTTCCATTATCTGGTTTTATATGCTGGTTTTTACTCTCTTTATTTTCTTCCTCTTCCATTTCTTTCCTGAATTCTATATAATCCTTCTCGACTTCTTCTATCTTGTTTTCCATTTGTGACCTCCATCCAATATAGCAGGCCACACTCTATTTATATATTTTGGAACAATTTAGTATTTTTATTGAGTCGTCCAAATTTTCCCTCTAAGAATTCCCCATTCAATGAGCCTCTTTTCGATGTCCCTCATTTCGTAATCTATAAAAGATAGGCTCTGGTAATGTCTAAGACTGGTGATAGGGTCGTGTCCCTGCCTGCTGTATATTTCAATCTCTGGTATGCCTGCTTTTAGCATCCAACTTTCAATTGTCTTCCTGGGAGTCTTTGGGTTGACTTTTGGAATTATACCAGCCTTTCCACTCCATCTTTCAAGGTCCTCAAACCAAGTATTACGTGCTGGTGGTTTCTTACACTCTAAGAAAGCCTTGAAGAGATAGGGAAATGTAGCTGGTAACTTATCAATTGTCCTCTTTACAAGTTTTTGTTTAACTTTCCTCTGTGCCCCTTTAGGAAGGATAATCTGATTTCTTTCTGTATAGTACCATTCTTCGTGATCGTATAGCCTTTGAAGCTCCACGTATCGAAGGCCTGTAATTGTATTAATTTCAAAAATGGGCCTGAACTTCATTGGAATGAAATTAACAAATCGGTCATATTCTGCTACTGTGAGAAACTTTGTTCCATCAGAGGTTACAAGTCCATTATCCATGAGAAATGGTACACGAACGAAATATTAAAAAGTTCGTATTTAGTGAGGATTATTCAAAATATCGATGGAAAAAGAAGCTATTTCTCCCTAAAATACGAACATTCTATGTAGAAACGTTCGTATATTGCAGCTGGTACTTAGAGCCAATCCGAAAAGTCGATAATGGCATGTTGCAAAGGTTACAACAGGGCTATACTATCCGGGTATCTGTTCCGGTTGTGTATTGTCCGATGTAAAAGTTACAGCAAGCAGTAGCACTTTTCGGATAGGTTCTAAGGCAGGATTAGAAAAAAGACGAGTTTTTATTATTTCACTGCTTGCAAATACACTTTTCGTATATATGTTTAGGGTGGGCAAACTGCTGAATTCTTCAGTTTCGACCTTCTCTTCCGCTTTTTTCTTAATATATGGTGATACGGTCGTATGTATTGGCTTTTTCTTCTGTTTGACTACCGCTTTAGGCGGGATATTAGCTAATCCCTCACTCAACTTTTTAGATTTGGTATCAAATTATCTATTTTGTAACTGTTCAGCTACCAAATAACCAATACCCAATAGCAGAATTTACTTTTTTTGTTATATATGAATTCATTTGTTCATAAAATGTTACTAATTAGATTATTAGTGTTACTATATACAATATATAAGTACTATGATTATGATTTTTTCAATTAATTTAAATAGATGATCACACTCATTCATATTTAATGTATTTAAATTCTGAAAAAAGACACACTTCAAAGAACTCGGGCTCCAAATTCAGATCAAATCTCTAAGGAACTGCAACGAAATAACCTGCGTATATTTTCCAATTGTGCATGGTGATTTTCAGGCTCATTGGAGCCAATCGGAATTTACTGAAAACGATAGCTACGGGTTATTTCGTTGCTGGCTCAAACAGTGGAAAAAATGTTGCAGGAGGTAATATAGAAGAAAAAGAAATGGTAAAAGTTAGAATACTGTGAACTTTTCCTGTGCAATTGCCAACCTTAAATAATTTTTATGCAACAGATCCTTCCTTTAATGGTCAAAAATTCCCATTATCTAGATCAAGCTGTCATAGAATTCAATGGCCCTGTTTTGTTCCAGAACCAAAATTCTTGTTTTCCACCATGCTGGCCATTTTGACCAGCAGAGTCTCCTTTACACCAACTCTTCTCCTTTGCGAGGACAAGTTTGGCGGGGCGATTCTGCTTAACTCAATTGTTCAGAGTACAGAATTTGATTGGACAGAGTCATAGAATCTCAGAAATTAACGGCATAAGCACATAGGCAAATCTGAGAGTTCACAACGACTATGCAAGCTTTGAAAGCGAGAAAATAAATCAATTTTCAGGTAGAAACGACCTGATAAGGTTGTCATTATTTTTTAATTGATCAAAACAAGGTGATGAACATTAATTCAAAACACTCCATATATATACTCCCTGTATTGTTAATCCTGCTTTTTACCGGCACTGTCTCGGCTTTACCCACAATAGCTCACGACACAGTGCAGGGTGAAATGTACGTATCATCCACGGCAAACTGGGATTCCAAATACTCTACAAACAACTTTGATGTGCCGAACGGGACAGTTATTTTTGCGCGGTACTATGCTGGGGTATGGTCGGGTACAATCTCCACCACATTCAATGGCTATGCCCCTACTTCTACATCCTCGTACGCTTCTGATATGGGGGTAACATGGGTTTCTTATGATGTCACAGAGTACGTTATACCTGGTTGTGAAAACACTGCAATTGTCGCTTCTTCATCGGGAGATGGCAGGCAGTATGGTAGCACTCTTGTAGTCGTACTGGAAAATGAAAGCAAACCACAGATAGAATACTGGATTGCAGAAGGTCTTGACTGGATGCATTACGGAGATTACGTAGGATCTGAAGTCGACAATTCTACCACATATTTCAACGGGACCGTGGACCTTGCTGACGTGCAGAGTGCAAGCCTTTATTCAACCCACCTTACGGGGTATAACTATGAAGATTTCAACGGAAATTCCCTTTCTGATGCAGCCGAGTCGGTAGGCGGATCCTACTTCAACTATATCCACTGGG
This sequence comes from Methanosarcina acetivorans C2A, assembly GCF_000007345.1. Taxonomy (NCBI): domain Archaea; kingdom Methanobacteriati; phylum Methanobacteriota; class Methanomicrobia; order Methanosarcinales; family Methanosarcinaceae; genus Methanosarcina; species Methanosarcina acetivorans. The sequence continues at coordinate 3,480,322 of NC_003552.1, forward strand.
ACAATGTAAAAGATTCTCTTGTTTCAGAGAACCAGGTCGTTAATGTAGGGCGGGGAGACGATGCCTACTGTTCTGTGGTACTGCACTGCCTTTCAATTATATACGAATACGAAAAAACTGACCTTGTGCCTGTGAACCTGACACCAAATGTCGTGGTCCCCAACACCGAAAACACCCTAACCGCCACCATCGAAAATCAGGGCGATAAAAACTCAACAGCCTTCAATACATCCCTCCTTGTGGACGGCACAGTCGTGGACACACAAACCGTTACCAACCTGGCAAGTAAGAGCAGCACAAACGTCGACTTCCACTGGACACCCGACGGCACTACTACAAACAGCTACACATTAACTGTAAACGTAGACCCTGAAAATGTGGTGAATGAAGGGAATGAGAGCAACAATACCCTAACCATGCTGGTAGGAACGACTACAGCCCTCACACCTGTGGCCGACTTCACCGCCACGCCAACTGCAGGCGACGCACCACTTACGGTTAACTTTACCGACCAGTCCACAAACTCCCCTACATCATGGGCCTGGGACTTTAACAACGACGAAATCACCGACAGCACGCTCCAGAACCCCATCTATACTTACAGCACTTCTGGAACCTACACTGTGAAACTTACCGTCACAAACGCTGGCGGTTCAAACTCCAGCACAAAAGCAGATTACATCACTGTCAACACACCGATTATGCCAGTGGCCAATTTCACTGCAACACCAACCAGGGGAGATGCCCCGCTCACCGTGCAGTTCACTGACACGTCTACCAGCACACCCAGTTCATGGCTCTGGGACTTTGGGGACGGCACCAGCAGCACAGAGCAAAACCCCATACATAACTACACCGCCGGCAGGAAATATACAGTCAAACTCACAGCTACCAACGCAGCTGGGAGCAGTATCGAGGAAAAGGCAGACTATATCACTGTCATAGCAACACCTGTTGCAGACTTCAAAGCAACGCCAACAACCGGCGACGCCCCACTCACAGTCAACTTCACTGACCTGTCATCCAACTCGCCGGATTCATGGCTCTGGGACTTTGGGGATGGGAAAAACAGCACAAACCAAAACCCTTCCCACATTTACAGCATCCCCGGAAACTATACTGTAAAATTAACTGTGAACGGACTCGGTGGCAGTGACGAGGAAGTAAAAACCAGCTACATCGTATCAGTTGACAATATAGCACCATCTGTAACCGCCAGCCCCAATGGGGGTTTGTACGATCATGAGCTGGATGTAACTTTATCTGTAACAGACAACGTTGACACAAACCCAGTAATATACTACACCACAGATGGCAGTACTCCTACCACGAACAGTACTCTCTACACAGCACCAATCCATATCGATAACAGGACAATCCTGAAATTCATAACCATCGATAATGCCGGTAACCAGGCTGTTCAGACCATGATCTACAATATAGATAACGTGCCCTTAACGTCTTATTTATTCTTTAAAGAGCATACAATCTCCGGTAGTGTTGATGGGCCGTTAACTGACTATCAGATTAAAATGAACATTCACCGGGATACAGGCACTGACAACAGTTCTGACGTTTACCTGAATGATTACTCCCTGAACTGGCCAAACGACATCAGATTCACCGATGCTAACAATAGCATCCTCAGCTACTGGACCGAAGAATCTGATGACAACACATCCACAGTCTGGGTGAAAGTAAACAGCATACCCACCTCAGGAACCACAATCAAACTCTACTACGGCAACGCAAACAGTGCGGATATGAATGATGGCACTAACACCTTTGTGGCTTTCGAGGATTTCTCCGATGACACCCGCAGAACAAGTGTCTGGACCGAAAATCAAGATCAGGGTGTTAGTGGTTATACCAATGTTCACGTATTTGAGAACGGGGGCTATCATATCAGGCAGGACAGCCGGAGCGACAGAGGCGCAGAGATAGTCATGACCAACGAGTTGAGCGTCCCTGTCTGGTGCAACGTATTTCTGGAAGTTATTTCAGAATCAGGAGGTCGCAACCCGCCATGGACATTCACCGGAATTGGATATGCAGCCTCCGACTGGAACTTTGGATACTGGGGTGGCGTGCTTGGTTATGATACTTCCCCCGGGCACACCTACAAGATAACCTGGACCAACGCCCAGAACACCAGCAACATACTGCTATACGAAAATAGTGAGCTATTATACTCAAGAGACCGCTCATTATCAACTACGAATAAACCAGATATCGGAGTCCGCACTGCCAGTCAAGAAATGGGAGAATGGTACTACAGGAACTTCTATGCCCGTACATACACGGCAAATGAACCGGTACAGGGTGAATGGCAAAGCGAAACGCCGCTTCAATCCGTTATTGCTCGTTTTTCTGCAACACCTCTCATCGGGATAGCTCCTCTTACCGTGCAATTTACTGACCAGTCGGTGGGCAATATAACCGGATGGGCCTGGGACTTTGACAATGACGGGACAACTGACAGCACCGAACAAAGCCCCGCCTACACCTATACCAATAACGGAATCTACACCGTAAAACTCACTGTAACCGGACTGGAAGGAGGTAATAATACTAAGGTTAAAACTAACTACATCACCTCCGATAATCTGGCTCCTGTGGTAACGGCCAATCCCTTTGGAAATGTTTGCCAAGTTGACCAGTCTGTAACCTTAAATGTGTCCGATAACATAGACCCCTTACCAGTGATCTATTACACGACCGATGGAACAGATCCAAATACCACAAGCCCTGCGTACACAGGCCCAATAAGCATAACCAACTCTACCACACTGAAGTTCATGGCTGTGGACGCTGCAGGAAACCAGGCTCCGATTCAAACTGAAAACTACACCATCGACAAAGTTGCACCTGTTGTTACGGCCAGTCCTGAGGGAGGTTTGTATGGCCATGAGCTGGATGTAGTTTTATCTGCAACAGACGAGGTCGATACGGATCCAACAATATACTACACTACAGATGGCAGTGTTCCTACCACGAACAGCACTCTCTACACGGCGCCAGTTCACATCACTGATAAAACTCTTCTGAAGTCCATGGGAGTAGACGAGGCTGGTAACCAGGCTGTTCAGATCAGAGTTTACTACGTGGATACCTTACCCTTAACGTCTTATTTATTCTTTAAAGAGCATACAATCTCCGGTAGTGTTGATGGACCGTTAACTGACTATCAGATTAAAATGAACATTCATCGAGGAATAGGCACAGACAACGGTTCTGACGTTTACCTGAACGATTATTCCCTTAACTGGCCCAACGACATCAGATTCACCGACGCCAACAACAGCATTCTCAGCTACTGGATCGAAAAATCAGACGACAACACCTCCGTAGTCTGGGTAAAAGTAAACAGCATACCCACTTCAGGAACCACAATCAAACTCTACTACGGCAATGCAAACAGTACGGATATGAGTGATGGTACTAACACCTTTATGGCTTTTGAGGACTTCACCGATGACACCCGCAGAACCAGTGTCTGGACCGAAAATCAGTATGATAGTGATAGTGGCTATACCAATGTGCACGTGTTTGAGAATGGAGGCTACCATATCAAGCAGGACAGCCAGAGCGACAGAGGCGCGGGGATAGTCATGACAGAGGAGTTAAGCGTCCCTGTCTGGTGCAGCGTGACACTTGAGGATGTTTCGGAATCAGGAGGACGCACCCCACCATGGATATTAACCGGAGTAGGATACGCCACTTCCAACTGGCACCTTGGGTACTGGGGCGGAGTACAGGGGGGTTATGATACCTCACCCGGGCATACCTACAGGCTAAGCTGGACCAACGGCCAGACCACAAACAACAAACTGCTGTACGAAAATAACATGCTATTGTTCTCAGGAAACAGTTCATTCTCAACTACGAATAAACCGGACATGGGAGTCCGCACTGCCAGTCGAGAAACGGGTGAATGGTACTTCAGAGACTTTTATGCCCGTACATACACGGCAAATGAACCGGTACAGGGTGAATGGGGCAATGATACGCATAATTCAGCAACACCTGTCGCGAACTTCAGTGCGACACCAACGTCCGGCGATTCCCCGTTGACAGTTCAGTTCACTGACCAGTCTACCGGATCGCCGACTTCCTGGGTCTGGGACTTCGGAGACGGAGCAAACTCAACAGAGCAGAACCCCTCGCATACTTATTCTGCAGCAGGTAACTACACCGTAAATCTGACTGTAGAAAATGCTGCCGGGACTGACTTTGAGTTAAAATCGGATTACATAGAAGTTTCTGAAGCTTCCGGATCAACTGTTACTCTCTATTTCGACCCTGAAAGTTTCTCAGTTGCAGAAAACGAATCTACTGAAATAAATATCGTTGCCAGCAATTTCCCTGCAGGTCTTTCAGGCTACAACCTGACCGTTGCTATTGACGATCCGGCTGTTGCCGAAATAGTCGATATAGAGTACCCCTCCTGGGCTCTGATTACTCAGAACTCTACCCTACCCGGGACTTCTATCTACATGAAGACTGTTGACCTGGAAGATGCCGTTAAGGCAGATGCAGCAGATGTTGTGCTTGCTACTCTCACGGTTTCTGGAAAGGAAAAAGGGTCTGCGAACCTTTCGATAGGGGTTAAACGTCTGGAGGAAGATTCCGGAGACTCTATCGAACCAGCTCTCCTAACAGGGACAATTGAAGTGACCCTTCTGTCCCCACTGCCGGATCAGGAATATACCCCTAGAGACCTTGACGGAGACGGACTCTATGAAGACCTCACTGGAAACGGGGAGTTCAGTTTCGTAGATATAGTGGCGTACTTCCACAACATGGACTGGATAGAGGAAAACATGCCGGTGGAGTATTTTGACTTCAACGGGAATGGGAGGATAGACTTTGATGATGTTGTGGATATGTTTGGAATGATCTGACGAGGAGAAAAATGAAAAAACAAAGGGGAGAATAGAGAAAGATTTTCTCAAATTTCCCACATTTTTTTCTTTCATTTATTCATAAAATATTTTTAATAGTTTTAATAGTTTTTTCTTTGCAAATTGCCTGCAGTTGCTGGATTGTGTATCTAAATTTCAAATATTTTTGAATCTGCGAAATCATTTCAGGATACAATACACTATTATCTCAAAACAAATTCTTCTTCTTAATACTTCCTCTTCTTCATCGTCTTTTCCCGAGAGGAAAATCTTCCTTGCTTGCCGGCAGGATCTTGAAGGCTAGACCCGGATGAAGATCTTCCCAGGCTCCGGGGTACTATAGGTCCTGGAACATTATTTCCCGGAAAATAGGTTTGAAATTTGAATTTTCAGTATCAAAAGCCTCTTTTTCAATTCAAACATATGTTTGAAATATGTTTGATCCTTGTACCTTTTTATTTTTAGGTTGTGAGGGTATATGAAATAAGCATAAGGGAAGAGTCAATAAGAATTTACAGAAATTTGGGTACATTACCAATAGAAAAAGATTCAATTTAAATAAAGAAGGAATAAAAAGGAGTGAAATATAAAATTGAAGATAAATACTTCTTTAAAGTAAAAATAATCAATTAATTAACTTTTAATTTTTATTAAAAACAAAAAGAATATATAAAATACAATATATAATATACATAGGTCCTTAATATAACTTTTCTTTTTTAGGATCCAGTTAATTGTACATTTTTGAGTTCGAGTGGGGAAATAACAAATGTCAGTAACTAAAGCAACCATACCTTTAGTAATTACCATATTTCTTATGATCGCGATTTGCAATCTTGCATTCGCAAGAGAACTTGATGTTATAAATAATTCAGATGCAAATCTAGTGCAAAATCAATCTGTAGATGGCCAATTCCTTACTGTTACAAATAATTCGGATACAAATGCTACGCAAATAAGTGCTGTCGATGACAACTCAAATAACGTTGATCCTGCTATCTACGGTGATAGGATAGTATGGGGGAACTACCGCATTGTAGATTCAAGTGAAGATCTCTACTTATATGATACCAATAATTTCACGAACGATAGAATTACTGCCAGTGGATCAGCATCAAGTCCTAAAATATACGGGGATAAAATCGTGTGGGAGGACAGTCGCAGCAAGGACTCTGATATTTACATATATAATCTTTCTACCCAGTCAGAAACTCAGATTACTACCAATAAGTCAGATCAGAAGAGTCCTGATATCTATGGAAACCGAGTAGTGTGGGAAGACGATCGCAATGGAGGAGACTTGATCAACTCAGATATCTATATGTATGATCTTTCCACAAATAAGGAATCTCGAATAACCACAATCATATCTGCAAAAGACCCTGTTATCTATGGAGACAGAATAGCGTGGCAGGATACACGCAATGGTGAATGGAAGTCTGATATCTATTTGTATGATCTCTCTACTAAGAACGAAACCCAAATTACAACCAGTGGATCAGCATACTCCCCTGCAATCTACGAAGACAGGTTAGTGTGGAGAGATAATAGCGAAAATCACTCTGGTATCTATATGCATAACTTATCCACATCCACGGAAACTCAAATTATAGCCAATGAATCAGCATATTCTCCTGTAATTTATGGGGATAATATAGTGTGGAAAGATAATAGCGAAAATCACTCTGGTATCTATATGCACAATTTATCCACAGCGACGGAGACCCAAATTACAGCCAGCGAATCACTGATATACTCTCCTGCAATTTATGGAGATAATATAGTGTGGGTGGATGATCGCAATAACAGGTCCGAAATCTACATGTACAATATATCAACTTCAAAAGAAATTTTAATAAATACTAGTAAACTCTCACAGACTGTTCTTGGAAAGAATGAGACTGGTGACATATATGTATACACAAGTCTAACTTGGAATCCTGACCCAGTTCCTATAACAAATGCAACTTTTACTATAATTGGATCAAATGAAAAATATATAGGAAATGGGTCGTACTGGGCTAAATTAAATGCACCTGAAAGCACATATACGATAAGTTACGAGCCAGTAAGTGGATATGATACACCTACTTCTGAAACCAAAATCCTAAAAGAAGGAGATTCAATAAAATTCTCTGGAGAGTATTTGCTAAAAAGAAGGGTAGGCGGAAGACTTGATTTTGGAGATGGGTATATTCTAATAATAAAGCAAATCGATCCTGAAAAGAAAGAAATATCATTGGAATTACAGTTAGATGAGCGCAAAGTTGATGAAGCGAAAGTCAGAGAACACGAGACTGTTGGATTAAATAAAATAAGCTATTCAGTAAATGAAAGTGATAAATATCATCCTTCAGAAATGTTTGTCGAGAATATATCTAGAGATGAAGGCGGGAATTATACAGATTTTTCTTTTCCATCTCCACAATATGCGCTTGGACCGATAAAACCATCTACAGATTTGAGAATTAGTTCAATTCCTGAAGGAGCAAAAGCATCTATAGATGGAAAATATATAGGGAAAACCCCAAAGTCTATTTCAATCGGTGAGTTGAAAACGTATTCGGTTCAATTGGAACTTGAAGGATACAAAAACTGGAACGGTCAGTGTAAATTTGATAAGCTCGAAAAACAAGAAATACAACCGACCCTGAGTAGATAAAAGTAGTTTTGGCAAAGTCAGTATAAGTATTCTAAAAGTTGACGTTGACTTTAGAAAAACAAGGTAAAGGGGTAGATTTCAAAGGATTCTAACTTATTATGACTTACTCGTAGCTATTTGATTCTGCAAAAGAATAAACGAGTACAAAGGTATAATTTGTGAGAATATGAAGCTTCAAGAGATTTACAAAAAAATATCGACAAATTATCTATTTGCTTCTCTTGTACTATCTGGAATCGTTTTATTGATCTATTTATTTTTTACATCTAAAGTAGAAATCTTTAATTTTTATTATCAGAATCAGGTTGATTATGATAAAATACGTGGTTCAGTATTACCAAGTATTATATTAGGATACGAATTTGCTCTAGTTAATTATTTTTTTTCCAATGTATATCAAATTTTTGAAAAACTTACTCCTTTATTTCAAGACAAGCAATACCAAACATTTTCATGCTTTTTAAATAAAAAATTGCGCAAATCTTGGTTATATTACTTGACAATATTTATCGTTCTCGCTTCTTTTGGAATACCAGAATTACATGGATTATCGGAGTATTTTTTGTTTAGTGGAACAAAATCTGGTTACTATTATTTATTTGAACCTACATTTTGGTCAATATTGCTTGATATATTTAATTGCATCGTTCTGTACTCGATGCTTTTCTTAATAGCAGTAATTATCTGGATAATGATCGAATTAGTTTTTATTGTAAATGAACTGAAGGAAAGATATTTGATAAGTATCAATGTGTTTGACATTGATGAAGTAGGAGGACTTAAATCTCTTAAATATTTTATTCTATTGATCGTAAGCAGTTATTTCATAATTCTAACACTGGCTATAATCGCAGATATATCACCAAATGCGGCCATATTTATCTACACATCACCTAGTTCAATAATTACATTTGATATTATCATGTTGAGTTTGATGCTTCTTGCAGGTGTAATTCTTTTTATAATCACATATCAAACAATCAAAAACTTAATTGGCAAAGGCGTAAAATTGGAACTCAAAAAAATAAACGAGAAGTATAAAGAAACTTATGATCAAATATTTGAAATTGGTTCTACCAAAAAGGATAACGATAACGAAAAAGAGCTGAATGAATCAAAGATAATTCTGGATATTCTTGAAAGGGAAGAAAATAAAATCAAAGATATATACCATAATTTATTTGGTTTCAAAGAGGTAGCTACTTTTATCACAACATTTTTACTACCAATAGTAACAACATTACTACCACTAATTATAAAATGAGCTCATCCCAAAACTCAAATTTGTTTCTTTGGATCTCATATTTAGGTGACAAATCGAGCTTTTAATTATGCAAGCAATCCTGAATCCCACATTCCGCAGTATTTTTTCAAAAATCAATGTTTTTCTTGATAGCGTTTTTGAAAAAAATCAAATTAATTTGGACTTTTAATGGAGCTTGGTGAATATTGAATGATATCGTTTTTTGGTCTCTATGATACACCATATAGCTGCTTTACCTCCTGCATAAAAGTCCAATAAATCCACTTTTTATTGAAAATCGATAGCAGGAAAAAATCTGAATATGCGAAAATTTAGTTGAATAAGAAAGAGCGATTACTCGCTCTCCCTCTTCTAAGAACCGTACATGAAAGTTTCCCTTCATACAGCTCAAGCATTCTATAACCCTTTCTGTATCAGGCAGCAATCTTTTTTTTTCAAATGGAGTGATCCTTCCGACAACAAAGTTTATTTTGACGTTCGTGGAAGTAATCCGTATTAAGAAATGGATTCATTTTCAGTCTTAAAGGAATATGTCTGTATATCTTGGTTTTAGATAGGAGCAATAACCCATTAACCTCTGTTCTGAAATCCCACCTTCTGGAAGTGCTTCTTTTCCAGTATTTGTTGACAATCCAATCTTTGGGTTTGTCTGGATGTCTTCTTTTAGCCCATTTCCATAACAATTCCCAGATTCTATGGTCAAGTGTCTGGAAGATATCCGAGGAGACCACTGAATTGTGATAGTTGGTCCAGCCTCTTATTATGGGATTTAATTTGGCAATTAATACTTCCTGAGACCACGCAGCTCCTGCTGTTATGGTTTGACTGATAGTTTCTGTGAATCTTTTTATGGACTTTTTGGATGGTTTAATCAAAAGCTTACCTTTATACTTGCGGAAGTTCCAGCCGAGGAAATCAAAGCCGTCATTAATGTTTGTGATCAGAGTTTTATCATCGGAGAGTTCAAGACCTCGTTCTTTGAGAAAAGCAGTAATCATGTCCTTAATGTCTCTAGCAGTTTCTTCTGAATTAGCAGTAACTATGAGGTGAGTAGCCCGGGGGAGTTTCACCCCCAGGCCCTCTCAGCACCGGACTTGAACCTCTCAGCTCATCCGGCTCCCATTATCCAGCCTCAGGAAAAATCCCCATTTGCCAGTGAACAAAAAGTTTTGGATCCCTTCTGGCAATTTTCCCAAGCCAGTATCTTGCTCGTCGCTTGTGCCCTGAAAGTTTCTTGTATTTGCGCAAGGCCCAGCGAGTCAAGGCACGATTCATATGCTTGAGTACACAGTACAGTTCAGATTTGTAAAAGAGACCATAGTAGTTGACCCAGCCTCTAACTATAGGATTATACATATGGGATAGGTCTTCTAACGTTAAATCGGGTTTGAGGTGCATACGCCAATTATGGATTTCTTGCTGCATAGACTTTTTAGCAGTATTACTGACTGCAGGAGTGAAGTTGATAAAGTGTTTTCCATACTTGTTTTTGGACCTACGGGGTCTAAAGGTGTATCCGAGAAAATCAAATTTTGTTTCAGGATAATCCTCTTGCCGATCGTCATCTTTACAGTAGACGATCCGTGTTTTAGTTGGATGTAGTTCAAGTCCAAATTCAGACAAACGCTTTTCTAACTTAATCCTCAGTCGATCTGCATCTTTCTTGCTTCGGCAGTGTATGACACTATCATCGGCGTATCTTTCAAATGGATTATACCGATGATGACTATCCATCCACTGGTCAAAAGCATAATGAAGAAACAGATTCGCAAGAAGCGGACTAACAACGCCTCCCTGGGGAGTTCCTTTTGTCCGTTCATTGACTGTTCCATCTGCCATCTGAAAGGGTGCTTTGAGCCATCTCTGAATGTAGAGAATGATCCATGGTTTGTCAGTATGCATACTGACTTGCTTCATTAGCAGATCGTGATTAATATTGTCAAACAATCCTTTGATATCGAATTCCAGTAACCAGTTATATCTCCAACAACGCTTACGTGTTGCAGCAAGAGCGTCTGCAGCTGACTTGCCGGGTCTATAGCCGTAAGAGTCGGGGTGAAAGAGTGGTTCTAATTGCGGTTCCAAATAGATTTTTGTAACCATCTGTGCTACCCTGTCGAGTACTGTGGGAATTCCCAGAATGCGAGTTCCGCCGCTCTTTTTAGGGATTTCGATTGCTTTCACTGATGGGGGGAAATAGCAGCCAGAGGACATTCTATTCCAAATCTTATAGAGATTGTTTGTTAGATCTGATTCAAAAGCTGCAATGTTTTCATCATCAACACCAGCAGCACCTTTGTTTGCTTTTACTCTCTGAAAAGCTTCTTGTACTATATCTTTAGAGATTTCATAAGGCTTTGTTTCGTCCATGGGTTCCTCCCTTGATTTGTCAGGTTGACCAATTTTCAAAACTGGATAACACAATCCCTTCGCTTCACTCCCATTACAGGAGCTTCATCACTACTACGGATTGTTCCGCCCCTGTACATCGCTTCGATACTTTCCTCCTTACGGGTCCTCCGCTTGGAATTTTCTCTTACCATCGAAGTACAGGTTCCCACGTTCCACACAGAAGCCTGTGCTAAGTTCACGCCACCTTCATGCCGGCCACCATCTGGTCAGTAAACAGGTTTCTTCCAGACTTATCCCAGGTTAACGACTACCCCCTGGTTTTGATGACATCCCTACGCTTTCGACACTTTATCAGTGGTTCATTGCGTTCGTCTCCATAGCACATACCTGACGAGGTCAAGTCTCGCCTTTTCCATAACGCTCACTACCATGGCTTTTGACCACAGCAGCTTATGGTGGTTTGGAATCTCTACCTGTATAGCGATTCCGAGGGGCCCACCCTCATCTTCTATGCAGCATAGTTACACTATGCGACATTCTGTCACACGGATTCGCTTTCGTGGCGCACAATCATCAGCATATCTGATGAAGTTGACCTTTTTGGTATTTTTCCCTCTTTTAGGGTACTTAGCCATAAGTAACTTCTCGATACTGTCCAATGTCATATTAGCCAAGATTGGTGATATGTCGAATAACAGGGTAGGATTACTCTCTACCCCGTCTTCTAGGAACCGGACTTGATAGTTTCCCATCATCCGGCTCGAGCCACTACTACCCTTTCGGGTGTCAGTTTAGAACAGAATTGGGTTGGTGATGCGTTTCTTCCGGTGGTATTCAATGAATTTCCATTGTTCGAAATATTCCTTGTCGATAAATGGATTTTTGTTAAGGCTTGCTAGTCTTTGCCTAACAACTTTGGCATTGGAGAACCTCTCCAACGTCTTTAATTCTGTGCAGAATACATATTTTCTGCTACCGGATTTATGCCAGTATTTAGTCATTATCCAAGTGAGACCTTTATTTGAGTGTCTTCTTTTCGCCCAAGAGATAAGCATGTTATAGACTGTATCATCAAGTTTGCTGAAAATCTCAGAGGAAACTGTATGGTTGTGATACTGTGTCCATCCCCTAATGATTGGGTTGAGGTCTCGTATCAGTCGGTCTTGATCCCATGCTTTTGCTTTGTGAATTGCATCACTGATTTTCTTGATAACTTCCCTTTGGGACTCTTGAGATGGCTTCGGAAGGAGTTTTCCTTTGTATTTCCTGAAGTTCCATCCTAAGAAATTGAATCCTTCACTAATATTGCATATATAACGAATATCGGCAGCGACAATGTCTCTGTCATTGACACAGCTACAGACAATGTTGTAGACAACGTATCTGTAGGAAGCTTGCCCTATAAAGTTGCAGTCAACCCACAGGGAACAAAGGTATACGTGACAAACGTTGGCAGCAACACTGTCTCTGTCATTGACACTGCAACGAATTCAGTATAATCCAATGTGACTGTAAGACTCGTTTCTAATGGAATTACAGTCACCTCGGATGGAAAAAAGATATATGTGACGAATTGATGGCTTGTAGGATGAGCAAGAGCAAAGAGTCATAATCAAAGTTGCGTTGGCGCACCCCGCAGCAAGGAGGCTGTCCGACAATTACTTCAGGTAATCGAGGTTTCCGCTTTTAATATATTAATTATTATATACTATTCTACTAATTTTTTGGTTTATGGTTTTTATTAAATCTTTAAAGAATCAAGTTTGGACTTTACCTCCAGATATCCGAGATCTTATTCCTTCAGATCATATCTGCTATTTGGTTGAGTCTTTTGTGGATGAGATGGATTTTAGTGAATTTGAAACCAGGTATGACGGTTCTGGACACCCTGCTTATCATCCTTGCATAATGTGTAAGATTTTGATTCAATCTATGCTTGATAGAGTTCGATCATCGCGAGCGATAGCTCGCAATGTTCGAGAAAATATAGTTTACATTTATTTAGCTGAAAACCTACAACCTGATTTTAGAACAATCAGTGATTTCAGAAAAGAGAATGAAGAACTGATTACTGCAATGTTCAAAAACACAGTTAAGGCAGCCAAAGATCTAGGAGTAATAGGTCTTGAACAATTAAGCGTTGATGGATCCAAAGTAAAAGCCTCTACGTCAAGAAAAAGTGCGGTTATGAAAAATGTCTTGGAAGTAATTGAAGAATATGTCAAAAATGAATTAAAAAAAGGTATTGAAATAGACAAAGTTGAGGATGAGCATTTTGGAAAGTGCCGTGGTTATGATCAGTTGAATGAAAGTGAAAAACATAAAGTAAGAGCTGTAGCCGTGAAGTACATAAAGCAAGTAAATAAGGATGAATCTAGCGATAGAAATGGGAAGATTGAAAATACGATTAAGAAGGCACTTAATGAATTTGAAAAAGACAGTATTGATAATGTGAGCTTAACTGATCAAGAATCTCGGTTTATGATTAACAAAAAAGGAACGATTGAACTGGCATATAATACTCAAATAACAGTTGATCATAAACTAGGAATTATAGTTGCAAACGATGTATGTCAAGACAGAAACGATACGTATCAATTGAAGCCTCAAATTGAAATGGTAGAAAAAAATTGTGGTTTATTAAAAGTAGGCACTAAAATATGTGCAGACACTGGATACTATAGCGGAAACAACGTACATTATTTGATTGATAAAAAATTGGATCCATATATTCCAGAGCAAGAAGTAACTAAAACAATAACAGAAAACTTTGAAGATCTAAGGTTCGATATTAGTACGTTTGAATATGATGAAGAAAATGATGAGTTTATATGCCCTGAAAAACAAAGCTTGAAGTTTTTGTATGAGGGTTATGAGAAAGAAAGGAAGAGAAAATACAGACTTTATAAGGGAACTGAATGTAAAAAGTGTAAATTCAGCAAAAATTGTACAAAAAGAAAGGATGGAATTAGGCATTTAAAAATAGCAGAGTTTTCAAAAGAAAGAAAGCAATTAGCCGAAAAAATGAAAACTGAAGAAGCAAAAGAAATATACAGACAAAGGCAGCAGGTAGTAGAACCTGCAATTGGAAACTATAAAGAGAATCTTAGGTTTAGAGAATTTCTCACAAGGGGAATTAAATCAGTCAGAAATGAATTTAATTTGGTATGTACAGCAGTTAACTTAAAGAAAATATGGATTTACTCAAATAAAAACGAGATCATTAGAAAGAGAAATGGAATAAATGGAACTTTTCACTTTAAGAAAAAAATAGTGGATAGAATCAAATTTAATAGAGCTAAAAAGTTCCAGTTTCACAACCGATGACTGCTAATTTATTACCACCAGTAATTGTCGGACAGCCTCCTTGCAGCGGGGTATTCGACTGAAATGAAATTATAGAAAAAAAGTTAGATAATAATTGATAGAAAAGCCTATGGTTCATAGCTATTTAACATATCATTTATTGTAGTAGCCATTTGTTTTCCCTTGTCTGTAATTTCCAATATGTTTTTAGGACCCATCAAATCTTGATCTTTAATTATGATGAGCCCAAAATTCTGAAGTTGATACGCAAGAGCTTTACAGGTTGATACCGACGTCCCTAATTCTATTGATAATTGTTGAATTGTTATTGATTTATGAGATTCTATACTTAATAATCCTTCAATTCTTAGTTCTTTAAAAAAGTATTGTAAAAATTTGTACCTCTCTGGAATCATATATAGTCAAAACATCTTTGTATTTATGAAATTATCTCTCTAGAAAAGTGCCGCGACTCAGAAAAAATCTGTTCAAATGAAACGAACAAAATAGGCAAATTTTTGAGGCCAAAATGAGGGTTACGCTGAGGGGGAGAACCGAACTTTTGAAAAGTCCGATAAACCCCAATCAGTTAACTCTTAATCTGGCTGATTATCAAGAACTCCTTTTAGAGAGGGTCGTGACCAAACTTTTAAAAAAGTTTTCCCTCCCTGGCCGGGACGTGTTAGCAGCACGATGACTCTACAGCCAATATTATCATAATATCTAATGTCTTAAAAAGTTTTTTATAGGATTGCTTTACTACTTTTTTTTAGCTGGAAACTTTAGCAGAGTTTTCAGACTAATGTGAATGTGACCAAACAATGGAAAATACAAAATCTAATAGCGATAGCTCTGCTTTTCAGCAGAATCGTATAGTCGAAGATCCTGATGCCTGTTTCAGGCCAATGCTTAAAGACCTGCATCTTACCCGGATAGATCCGAATTGCACCACTGATGATTCTAAGGGGTGGTTTTGATGACAGTCTACTCTTATGTGAACCCTGGTCTCAATGTAGGACTTTCTTATCACCCAATATTGGGATTGTTAGCGTATCTGGTTTTTGCGTTTTTCTTTGTTTTTTGTGCTGCATCTTCTTTGCTTCTGTATTTTAGATACAAAGGACTGGTGGAACGTATTGAATACCTGGAATATGTCGATTCGAATTTCAGGGGTGGTGAAGAATGAGTTTTTCAATTCAGTTTTTCCATAGTGGCAGGAGCAGGTTATCTATAGTTCACTATCGTTTGAATCTCTCACAGTATAGGGAGATCGAGGAAATTTTCAAGTCAAAGGGTTTTGTTCCTTCTTCTGTTTCTGAGGTGGTTCTGTGAAGTACTACCGCATAATTTCAGGTCACGGTCCTCAGAGTCGATATAAAAAAATAAATGTTCCTGTTGAGCTTTGTAAAGCCCTTCAAATTGGTCTGGGTACTCAGGTTTGTTTGGAGCAAAGGGACTCTTCTTCATTTGTTGTAGGAATTGTTGGGAGGAGCTGAAAATGTCTGAAAAAAATAATGGTTCAGAGGTTTCTGGTTTTAGTGATGCTCCTACTCTCAGGATCCCGGAAGCTTTCATCGTTCTTTCTCCGGACCAAGTAAACGGAGATAAAACTTATCCCGGGACAGTTGGCTTGAAGTATGGACCTACAAAGGAAGACTGGATAAGGCTGCCCTATACCTCCATGAAAAAACTGATTGATTTCTGTAGGGAAAACTCTTCTCTCTTCAATTCTCAGCTTCAGAAAGAACGCGAAAAGAACCAGGTTACAGATCTGTGAGGGGTAACTATGGTTCAGAAATGCGCTTATATGGTTGATATTGACAGAATTAAAGAAATGAGCCGGCTTGCTAATGAGGCTTATAATTCATTGGATAAGCTCAGGTCATTTATCTTAGAAAGTTATGGGGTTGAGTGTGTACCCGGCAAACTTTTACAATGCAGTCGAGCTAATGGTAAGGACTTACCGGAAGTTGTGTATTATATCGAGGCCGCTATTGTAGAAATTAACAACCAGCAGTTAGTTCTCGGTGATGCTTCTAAAGGCCGGCTTGATGAATGGGTTACATGCCGAGAGAATAATAGCTCTATTGTGAATGTTTTTTTAGATTCTGAGGAGATGTGAGGATGGTAACCTGTGAGAATGTAGCTAGGTACTGGCGGATCCGGAGTCTAAGGGAGGCCTCATATAATGTAGTGTACCGTTTTTATGGCCGTTGTACTGAGGAATGCGGGGTTTTCTATGCGGTGCAAAAGTAATCTTCTGGTTTCCTTCGCCTTTGCAGAGCTCACTCCAACAGAGCAGGACCAGGTTAAGCAGGCTATGGAAAGATGGAACAAATCAGACCTTTATAAGTGTCCTGACCTTCAGAAAACATATACAAGGCCAGAGTTATTTTATCACCAGGTCGTTAAAAGGTACGGATGGGGGCGTGTTTGATGCTGGAACCTTTAGAGATAATAAGGTTTGTTGAGTGCCTTCATTGTCCGTATACCAATTTAGTTTGGGGTTCTTGCTACTGTGAGGACTGCCTGGAGTTCTGGACCTGTGAGTATCAATGTGTGAGTGAAAAGTACTATTCTGAATATGAATATTGAGGCCTTACAATGTATTCAAATGAAGAACGCGAAAAACACTGTAAGGCTGGATTGCGGGATTTCCTGCAGTCTTCTTTTTATCGAAGTGAGAAAGGAAAAAATCTGGATGAAACCTATTTTGAAAAATTCGATAAAGAGCGTATCTGTATTGATAAGGTCTTTTTCGTGGTCTATGATGATGATTACGTTTGCCAGGATCATCCTTTCGATAAAGAGCTTAGAGACAAGTTTATCCAGCATGTCAAAAGGTCCCGGGTAAGTAAGGGAAGGTTTGAACAGGTCCTTAGAAAAGAGTTTCAGTATTCAGCCTGGGAGCTGCAGCTTCGTGGAGGCAGGACAATGTATTTTCACGTCAATGTTATCCATTATCTGCAGCAAATACATGATATCAGGCCTTCGAATGTCATTTATGATGACAACTTTTTACCGGTTGATTCAAAGCTTACCATACTTGATTTTATCAAGGCCCTCAGAGACTTCAAAGTCCAGGCAATGGACCTTTACAAGGAAATTGTCTTTAATTATTGGGGTGTGGAGCTGCAGCAAATTAAGGTTAAGCTTGTCCAGGTCGAACTTCCCTTTGAAGTGTATCCTGCAAGCGTTGAAGATATCGCTTTGAAGCTCTATTCTAAGGGAATTTCATTCCGAAAGTACAACACTCAAAGCGGGACAATATACCTTAACCAGGTCGAGACTGATAACAGCGTTTCAGTTCCTGAGCGCAAATATGACAAAGAGGACCCTATTGATAGTGTGGACCTTAAGCCGGATATCCATTACCTGAATAAAATTAATAGTGGTAAGTCCAGGAGGAAAATACAGCTTAAAATATATCAGAAAACTTTTGGCCTGGCCAGGATTGAGCTTACTATCTATTCTGAAGATGCAAAACAGCTTTTTGAATGGTCTCTTTCAGATAAGTCCATTGCTGAGGATTTAATCAATTTCGTCCACTTCAACCTGGGACTCTACGACATAAACGTTGACCGTTATGACCGCTCCCTTGATGACGTGGTAAGGTTCCTTTCCCAGGCTCTCAAGGAACCTGAGGATCTGATATACCAGCTCAAAGACCTTGATATTTTTGAGGCATGTGAAGCTAATAGATCGGTGCGGCAGAGGCTTACCAGGAAAGGCATTTTGATTAAACTTGTTGATTCTGATAATGTTCAGAAAAGAGGCCAATACATAGTTAATCCGATTATTCGGGAGTTTCTGAACATGTACAAGCCTAAAGGCAATGAGCATTTTGTAAAGAAATCCTTGTATCCGGGGTTGTGAGTTATGAGTGATAGAGGTGAAATTGTAGTTCTTTTTTTGTTAGGTGCTGTTTGTGTAGGAACTTATGCATTGTCATTTAATAGTGTTGTTAACAGTGCAATGGAAGAACCTGAGTATCAGGCTGGTTATCAGGATGGTTTGACAGGCAATGATAGTCTTTATCTGGATAGTTTCAATTTTACCTTTCCTGATGGGTCTTTTTTTATCTGGGATTCTGAGGAAGGCTTTAAAGTTTTTTCCTATAGAAAAGGTTTCGAGGATGGCAATACTATAAGAGAATCCGAACTTAAGGAAATGAAGGATACTGAAAATAACACTCGAATTCTAAAACTCTTAAAATATAGAACCAATGGCTTATAAGACTAATTTTGCATCTTATAATCAGTATATATAACAAAAGTTAATAAACCAAAGAAAATTGAAAGTAATATAAATAAGTATAATGAATAAATTTCGAAATTTTCAGGTATAAAAATAGTAATGATACCAAGTGTGTAGGTAATGATAATAAGCCAAATGAAAATATTATAATTATCTAACATTATACGGTTATTCTTAATATCCTCGCATTCTAATTTTTTTTGAAGTTCTAATACTTTATCATGGAAACTTTTGATTTTTTCATAATCAAAATCTTTGATCCTTGACAAATTAAGGTTTAAACGTGAATTGGGTTCAGAATATATATCTATAAATGGTTTTACTTGTCCTAATAATTGAGTCTTTAATGAATCATATTTTTTATAATACCGGTCAATTAAAGATAGTACAACCGTACCACCTACAGCTAATGTAAAATAGAATCCAGCAAGTGAAAGCTGATTGTTGACTGATTCAATCTGGAAATTTAAGAAGTAAAAAGTTAGATCTTTTAAAGAAAGAAGAAATTTGTTTTGTGTCAAATTATTAATAAATTCTTGATTATTAGTAAAAATTAAATTTCCCATTATAACAAAAATTAAAGTTGAAAAATATACAACAAGTACACTAACAAATAAGTTCATAAAAAGCCTATTAATTAATTTAAATGCCGAAATTTCTTTAATTCCTGCTTTGCTATTTATGGCCAATAGAATAATTATTGGCAAAATAATAACTGGAATTGGGGATAAAAGAGCTAAATATATGAATAAAGAACTTATTTGAGTGTTTGGACTCAACGAAGCAATAGAGATAGATATAAAATTTATCACTACTATTAAGTAGTAGTAGTAGTCAAAGTATCTATGTCCCTTATATTTTAAATTGAAAAGTAGAAGTTCTTCAAATGTATATTGTTGAAGGTACGAATGAATATGTTTCATAACCGATATTTTTCCCTCTTCAGTTTTTTTGGAATCTAATTCACTGCAAATTTGATCAAGAGATTTTTTTGTATTTAATTTATTGAAAATGAATAGTACAATGATAAGAGAGAAAGATAATAAACCACCAATAATTATGATTGAAAAAAAATTTTCAATCAAGTTATTATTAGTAGGAAATATCTCCATAGCAATCACATTATTATTTTCTTATTTTTAAGATTTTTTGTTTAAAGTTCTTCCAGGAAATGCAAAAAAATTTCTTTGGAATATGAGAAAATTTACCTGGAGTTGGCCTGAAAGCTTGACATGAACTTTTCCTTTTTGTGTCACTTATTTCTGCAGGCATTCGCAAGATTCCTGAGCTCTAATTTCTTTTTCCTTTTTTATTAGACAATGGAAGGTTTAACGAAATTGTTTTTCAGCTCAACTGTATAAATCCTACAGAATATGCCTTGAATAATGTGTATATAATGAGTACAATTATACCGATCCCAAGTGTCTTTGATTCTTTATCGAGTTGGAGCATACTAAAAAATATGTACTTTTGTATATATGTATATTCTTGTGTTCTTAATCTATATATGGATATTACTTACCTATAAATTCCACAATTTCTTTTGAATGTAATGCTAATCTATTTTTATTCTTATCCAATTTTAATGTTATAGTATCCCTTGCTGTCCTTTTTTCCTTCAATTTCCTGGTCCTGGTGCTTCAGGTTCTTGAAGGCCTTAACCAGGTAGTCGGCATTTTTCAAAATTCTGTCCTTCCTGCAGCTGGCCTGAAAATTTGTTCAAAAAAGAATGAAAGGAAAAGAGAAAGCCATTCTCATCGTATATCACTCTCGCCGTGTGCCCGCAGCGAAAATGTCGGCGGCTTGCTTTTCATGGTTTCGGTTTCCGGCATGGCGACAGCCTATCCGCCATCCGATACCTTGAAAAAAGCAAGCAGTCGCTCGCTGCAAAAAGGGCACGCGAAGAGAGATTAACGATAGAAAGGCGTAAACTTTTCATTCCGGGTAACCTTCGGAGATGTCGCTTAGTTCAACTCCCCACACTCTCTATCCATTCTCATCGGTTGAACTTGAGCCGGAGCCCGTTATACTTTTCACCATGCACACGAATACTCTATTGAGCCCTTCTGATACAAATCAAAAAACTTAAAAGGCTTTTGAAAATGTAAACATTATGCAAATTATAGAGAATAGAGGAATTGCCACTAAAAAGCTAAAATCATTGGCAAATTCTTTTTCTAATGTAGACGATATGGTTTTCGGTTTTAGTATTTATGGTTCTAAACCCATAAAAGTGCCAAAAGACATTGAGTATGAAGTATCTAAAATAACTATTTATGGAAAATCTGTCGAGCTTTATGACGAGTTTATTGAATTTCTTAAATCACAAACTAGGCTTGAATATATGCGTAACAATAAAGAGGGCCGGGAGTTTGTAGAGAATGAGCTGAACAAATTCGTCTATGATGTATTTTATAAGAAATATAATCATCAAGAGCTTAATACAAGGATTAAAGAAATTTTGGGTACTATCTACAAGCCTATTGAAGCTTATAAAGTTATTATTCCTCTCAACTTTTTTTATACTAGGATACCGCAAGTTTTTGAGATTGGAGACTCTTTAATTGAAAAGTTAGATTTAGATCGCATTAGAAAAGATGCACTCTCTTCTAATTCTGGTTATGAATCTTTTTTTGATCGTTTGATTGAATTTGAAGGTAATTATTGTATTACTATTTATGAAGAAGGTAATAACTTAGATTTGGTCATAGAAAGAGCGCGAAAAAAAGCATCCAAATGCTTGAATCGTTTGAAACTATACCTTTTCAAAATGAATTATAAAGATTATGTAGCTAGATCTTTTGCGATAAGTTATTCTGCATTTGTTTATAAAGAATCAAGCAACCGATTCATTTCTTTATATTTTGGACACAACAAAGAAACCCCTTATACCAAAATACTGGATGAAGATTGTGTAAATAACATCAAATATTCCTTAAGCGAATTGGATAAATTTGATTTAATTTTAAACAACGATACAAGGAAAAGGATTGAAAGATCTATCCATTGGTTTGGAAAAGCTATAACTGAAACAGATTCAGATGTTTGTCTTGTTTTATATTGTACTGGTTTAGAGGCTTTGCTAATTCCTGAAGTAGGGGGTAAAAAAGGTCAAATTTTAGCTCTAAGGGCATCATTGATTCAGAAAAAGATGCTTAATGAGGTTTTAAATCCTTTTTTATTGTTTAATATTTATGAGATCAGGTCAGATGTGATTCACGGTTCAAGTCATGATATAACTGTAAACGATTTTATAGAAGACTTGAAAATTTTTGTATCCAGGATTCTTTATCCTTTTGTTGATTTTGCTAGAATTAATTCCAAAATGAACCCAAACGAAATTATTAGGGAATTAGAGAATTTCGAAGATATTTTGGAAATTTTTCTACATCTTTTTTACCACTCAGATGACTTTAAAAACTCTATTGACTTAAAAAAATATATTATGTGTGAAAAATTGTTAACGGATATTAATTTACCGCGTGAAAAGTACATTGAAATCACTAAGGGCGGTGTAAAAAGAATCCAAGAAATACCACCTACAATTCTAGATAAATTTTTTCAAGCGACTAAGAGTGATAATTCTAATACTAGAAGTTCAGCTGTTTATGCCCTGGGTTATTTAGAGGAACCATCAGCGGTAGATATTCTGTGCGAAATTTTACAGAATGATGATAGTTTTGGAGTTCAAAAACATGCTGCTTTGGCTCTAGGTAGAATAAAGGATCAAGGGGTTATTTCGTTAAAACCATTGATTGAGTCTTTAGCTCACGAAAATTCAGCTGTAAGAGTAGCAGCTGCAGAAGCTTTAGGCCGGTTAGGACATCAAGAAGCTACAGATGCACTTATCAAATCACTAAAAGATAAAAATGCTGATGTTAGAGCTACTTCTGCAGAATCTCTCGGTTTTATTAGAAATGAAAGAGCTTTTATTCATTTACTTGAATCGCTTGATGATGAAAACTATAGAGTTATTTCTTCTGTTGCGATATCTTTGGGTAGATATAAGGATCACCGGGCCATCGAGAAGCTTAAACTTACTAGAAATAAAAAAATCTTTGGAACTAAAGAATGGATAGATTGGGCTCTCAATGAGAGTAAAAAATGATATCCTATGCTTCAGATTTGATTGTATCACTTTCATTTATTCTTTTTTACTTCTATTTAAGCATAGAATTTTTGTATGAATTTCAGTGGATTTTTTCTCTCTTCCCTTTTTGGGCTATTAGTAGATAGTACCAAAACGTGCACAATTTCTGTGCATAACTTTCTTTCAATCTCTCCTGTTACTGTTTTTTCTCGCCGGAAATTTACTTCCGGTTCCACTGGAAAAAGTAATATTTTTCTAACAAAATGTTATTTATTTCCGTCATTGTTCGGTTTTTGCACAACCGTGCAGATTCTGGTTGTCCTGCGTGCACAATTTCTGTGCATAACTTTTTTTTCGTCTCTTCCGGTTGTGTTTTATCACTTCTCCAATTTTTGGCACGGGGTGAAAGTATTCAGAAGTAAAAACAAATATTTTGCTTTTACTGCTTCTGTTTTTAATCTTATACAATTTAATTCATGTGTGAAAGTGTTTTATTTCTAACATTTTGCTGAATTCCATAGTTATTTTTGACTCTATAAAGATTCAGTTAATTGAAAGAGTTTTTATTTTTTCTATATATATTATCAGTTTGGTGATTAGAATTTGGATGTTATAAAATATCCTGGTGGTCAGGTTCAGGTAAGACCTGCTGGAAATTACATGGGTAAGGCTTTTTCTGCAAGTGTTGTTATGACCGAAGCGAAGTATGGGAAGTTGTCTCCGGACTCATTTCTTGAAATGTTGGCAGCTCTTACAGATCCCAAAAATAAGCCGTTCATTGAAGCTGTTCAGAAATTGCGGTAAAAAGGCGGTTTCGAAATGATGGAGAATACTGCTAAAAACGGTTTGAGGGTCGGTTTTATTGCCGTCTCTCTTCTGTTTTTATTTGTTCTTCCTGCTTCTGCTTATTCCAATATTAATAACGGCGATTTTAATACAAATTTAACCGGCTGGTCTACTTCCGGTATTGGTTCTTGGGGAGGTCCTTATGCTTATTGGGGCGGCTCATGTCAAGTGAATTATTATTCTACTGGTAGTTATGACAATTCAGGTAATGCCAGAGTATATTGTTCTGTTTGGAATGATGACGGGGAAGGTGGAAGTACTACAAAAACCTGTCAGATGTATCAGACCGTAGATGTTACCGGATATAATACTCTTTATTTTTGGTCGAAAGGGAACTTGGGTAGGGTATATATTGGTTCTAAATATTTGACCATATTTAATACAAGTTGGAATAAATATTCAATAGATGTTTCAGATCTTACCGGTTCACAGACCTTGAAAGCTTATGCTTCTTCTACGGCTTATGATGATGGACCAACGGTTACACATTATGTTTATGTTGACCATTTCTATTTTGATTCTGATGAAGTGCCAATTACTTATGATTTAAGTTGTTCTCCTTATCCTCTTTATAAAACCGATTCTACAGTTAATATTAATCTGACCACTGAAAACGCTTACAGTAAAACTGTTAATCTAACTGCTTATGGTCATACTGGTAGTGTTTATGGAGAAATAGACAGTACTTCTTTAGGTATTGCAACCAATAACGAAATTACTCAAACTGTTTTTTCTTTTCCCCTGGTTGATTCCTGGGACTATATTACTGTAGAGGCGGAGGCTGACGGCGAAATTGTTGATACATTAAATGCTACTATCTACAATAATTACGTTGATTATAATCCGGATGGATCATATAATTTCAACGTTGGAGACGAGTATAATCCGGGTACTTCTGGTTTGATTGATTACTATGTCCGGGAAATATACGAAGATGGAACTATCGTTTATACTGAGTTAGATAGTCAATCCGGAACTATCACGCCTACTTACCCAGGTGGTGAACATGGTGATTTGATCAGTGTTACTATTGTTGAAACTTTCGCAGGTCAAGAAACTCAGATTATAGATACACTGAACAGTACTGAAGAATTTGATTACATAGATTATGATGCTAATACTTCCCAGGTCTGGTATGATTTTGGAGAGCTCTGGGGGCTCCCTGGATATACTTATTTTGTGAAGATTTTTTACTTTCCCCCTGGTCCTGGTGAAACCTGGGCTCCTGATGATCAGATTATTCAGGTCTATTCTCAGTCTGGTTATGTTACTGTTGATTATCCTGAATATTTTGATTATGCTTCTGCATATTTCAAAGTCGATGGTGATTCTTATCTTGTAGATCAGTCTACCAGGGACGATTCATATGCTCCTGAAGTAAACCCAGATGATGAGGATGATGAAGATGATAATCCTATTGATAATTTGGACCCTCCAGATGCTCCTGATGGGCCTGATTCTGATTCTGATTCTGATTCTCCTTTTCCCGATCCTCTCGAAAATGAGTCAGAAAATAATGATACATGGCCGGAAGCTCCGAACGTTCCTGAAATCATAAATGTTCCTGGCGGTAACGAAACTAATGTTACGGTGGTCACTGATAATACTACTTCCGGTTATTATTCTTCTGTAAATGAGTCTATTAATGGTGTTTTTGCTCCCGCTCATGCTTTCGCAAATTACGTTTCTTCTCCTTTTAATGATGCGGCTGGATCTCTTTATATTGTCTCTACTTCCCTGGGTGGTCAGGATTTGAGTGATTCTCAGGAAGTTGCTGATGATTTAGGATCTGGTGTTAAAGCTGTTTTTCCTCTTTGGTATCGGCTTTTTGGTTCTGTTGTAATTTGCCTTGCTATCGTTTCAATGATGCTTCGGGGGTCTAATGAATAATGAAGCTTACTAAGCTTGTTTTCTCTTTCTTCCTGGCTTTGGTCCTCCTGGTGTCTCCTGGGTCCGCTGAGGACCTTGAGGTCTGGCTCGGAAGTTACCTTAATGATTTTCTTGCTAATCTTCTCAATGCCATTTTTTATCCATTCAGGTTAATTTTCTATCATATTGAGCTTTTTATTTCTGAATTGTTAAGTCCGATTACTAATTTGATTACTTCAATTTATGAACTTTTTAGGCTGGCTTATGATCTTTCTATAGGTTTCTTAACTTCTTTTATGCCTGTTGAATGGGTTCTTTTAATCGGTGCTGGTCTTCTTATTCGTCTTTTCAAAGCTGTGTATAGCTATCTTAAGGATGTTGAAATACTGGGGTTCAAAATATGAGCGAAGCGTCTGATATGCTTGCTTTTTGTTCTGGTCTTATAGGTCAGGGTTTTGAAGTCCTTGGAAATATCAATTTTTTTGAGTATAAGCTTTGGCAGATTATTTTGGCAATTGCTTTTGGTTTTGCTTTTGCATATTGGGCGGTAAAACAGATTATAGGTCCTGGACGTCATTATCCTGCTGATATGGTTGATTTTCCGGATGATATCCCGGATACTCTTTCAGATGGTGTTGGACCTGGAGACGCTGTTCGTGCTCCTTTTGAGTTCGAAGCTAATTATGATCCTGAACATCTTGGTTTATATGAGGTAATGGGAGCTACGGCTATTAATATTGAAAATGGGGCTGAACGTAATATTAAAGGCTCGAGTCGTCTTCATGATTTTTTTGAAGATCCGATCATGTATGACGAAGAAGCAATAGAAGCTAATGAGATTATTTCCGGGGACGAATTCGATGAAATGTTAGAGGTGCGCAAAAAAGAAAAAGAGCTTGCTAAGAAACAGCGCGAAGAACTAGAAGAAGAGGAAGAATATTACTCTCCTGGTTATTATTCTCATCCTTCCGATGATGAATTAGTTTCTTATTTTGATGACGATTTCGGAGATGAATTATGATTACCGGGGTCGAAATTGTTGGTTATGAAATTCCTGAAAACGCGACTGTCACTCTTGTGACTTTTGCTCATGAAGGCGATATTCTCTATGTGCTCTGGATTATAGCAGGTCTGCTGCTTCTTATTGTTCTTGATAAATTTCTTGTTAGATATCTGAGGTGGTGAATTTGCTTTATGGTATACTTGAATTTGTTGTTGGTTCTCCTACTTCTTCGGTAGAACATACTCTTTTGTATGCTACAGCTTGCTGTTGTCAGCTTTTGTTAATTTTTTCTCTGTTATATATTGTTAGTTTCCTTTCTGGGGCAGGAAGGCGGTTATCTGATGAATAATTTTACGCTCATACATTAGCCATTTTGTTTATTTATAAAAAAGTATGGGAGGAGGTGAGAAATCTTTGGCTATCGATATTACTAATATATCTACCGTAGTGACTGCTGGGTATGGTTGGATTACTACAACTGCTGAGTTGTTCACTACTACATGTCTTGCTATTCCTTTCGGTCTTATGGTTTCACGAAAGGCTATATCAATTGCAGTTGGTGCCGTTAAAAGCATGATGCACGGCTAAACGGAGAGCTGGAAGGGGGGCGGATTCCCTTCCTTCTCTTTAAATTCTTTTTTGGGTAATAATATGTTACAACCAGGGATTTATTGTGTTCACGGTCCCCCAGGGTCAGGAAAAACTTCCTGGGCAGTAGAAAAGGTCTTACCTGTACTACGTTCCGGAAAAATCCCTGTATTTTCAAATTTTCTAATAATAGATCCTGATACTGGTCATAGGTCCTTACAGTGGAAGGATGAGTATAAGGAAACGCTTGTCGATGCCTGGATAATTAAAGATGAGGCATGGAGCGATATAGATAGTACTGACTGGATGAATTTTACAAAAGCGGATAATTCATTTTTCCGTTTGTCCAGGCAAAACGGTTTGGTAATAATCATAATTTCACAAACGGGCGTCGTTAAAACTGTAAGGGAGATTTCAAACATGTTTGTAGAGTGTCATTGCTGGCATCTCGGCAAGTTTCCTTTATTATTTAGGCGGCGGTTTCGTCGAAAGTTTGAGGATCGAAAACATGAGTTTCAGAATAAAAGCCTTTTTAATCGGAAGGTAGGAGCCGCTTATAATCATCGTGCTTTTAGAATCAAGCGTCCTGTTAATCCGATGACTTTTGAACCCTGGGAAGGATCACTTCCCGAATATGTTCCTTTAAAAGAGCGGGCTTTTAGATGGGTTAAAAAATTGGTTGTCGATGCTTTTGACTACTGGACCTTTAACCGGTTCACTTTTAAGCCTATTGATGGCTTTCCTTATCATTTTTTGGAATACTATTACATTTCACTTGCTTATTCTTTCAGTTTGTATAAATTAATTCGGTTTTTAGGAGTGGTATAATGCGTTTTGAAGGAAAGAAAGTAAAATTCGATTGGGTTGATTATATTCTGATAGGTTCTATTATCGGTGTTGCTGTTGGTGCTTATTTTGGATATCAACAGGGCGCTAATGATACGCTTCAACACTTGCAGCAGTTGCCCCACTATCCTTACCCAGGGCTTAATGGTTCATAAACGAAACCATTAAGGTTTCTGCTCTATCGGCAGCCGGGTCCCCTTTGGGGTGGCTGCCTGGGCAGTCCATTGGTTTCGTTTTTCTATTAATAATATATTCAACTCATTTTGAACTACATTTTTTTATTTTAGTCCATAGCGTGTTATTTGAAATATTTGTTTTACTATTTTCTGATAGATATGCCGGATCTTTTAGTACTTGAGACTACAAAGAATGAAATAGATCTTCTTGACTCATTCCTTTGTGATTGCGCTGTCCGGAATTTTTCACCCCGGACAATTGCAAGTTATAAGAGTCACTTAAACTATTTCTTACAATTTTATCCTGTTAGTGCAAGTACTAACGATTTAAAAGATTTTTTAGTTTTGCTTAGAGATGAAAGGGGTTTATCTGTTTCTACAGTGGAAAATTATTTTTGTTCCCTTTCCACATTTTACGAGTTTCTTGTATGGGAACGGGTTGTAAAGGAGAATATAATACCTTCTTTCAGGAAACGATATATTAGATACTACAAGGAACAAAGGCACGAAGAAAGGCAGCTTATTAATCTTGAACAAATGAAGTGGCTTATAGATTCTGCAGTAGACCTTCAAATTAAAACAATGTTTCTGGTCTTTGCTAAAACAGGGATTAGACGACAGGAACTCATAGACCTTGACCGTTCAGATGTTTACCCAAAAAAGAATATGATAATCTTAAAAAACCATCATTTTAAGCGGTCTAACAGGACTATTTTTTATGATGAAGAATGTTCCTTTTTCATGAATCATTGGATTAAATGGCGTTATAATCATAATATAAATAATCCTGCTTTGTTTATCGGTCCTCAGGGTGGCAGGATCTGCCGGGATCGAGTATATACCGTTACTACTGAACACGCTGAAAAACTGGGTTTTCATGATCCTGCAGGTAAGCTTGAAGAAAAATTTACTCCTCACTGTTTCAGACACTTTTTTACTACCTGGTTAAGGCGCGCTGGATGTCCTCGAGAATATGTTCAGGAGCTCCGGGGAGATTCCAGAAAGGAAGCAATTGATATTTATCATCACATTACACATGATGAGCTCAGAGAGGCTTATATGAAGTATGTTCCAAAACTTGGAATTAAAATGTGATTTTCCGTTGTGTTAACGTCAGATCTTAGTTATTCGATCAATAGCTACTTTAATCCAACATTTATTGGTTATTAATTTATATGTAATTAGGTAAGCTAAGATAGCGGACCCAATCACTAATATGGTGGTATAGTCATTGCAAATAAGGTATGGATTAAACAAGCTTGTTGTACTTTCATTAAATATATTAAAGAAATAGCATATAAAGTTCCATTCCAATAACAAGAAGCAAACTATCACTGGGATATAGTTTTTTTCCTCGTCTGTACTTTTTATAAAGAGTCTACAACCATCGCGATTGCTTATACTTTCCCAATACTGGTAAATTTTTTTATTCGAGATCCTTGTGCCTCTCGATAACTTCTTGTTTTTCTGCTCGCATTTATTATTTATATTGTTGTTATAGTTATCAGAACAATTTCTGCATTGAGATGTGTCGGAATATGAGTCGTAATAGTTGTTTATGTGTATACAGTAGTTTTCAAAATATGGTGTATTTAGTACCGTGACATGTAAAACCCTCATTTCTTTTTCAATCAATTCACTTTGTTTTCTTAATGCAATTTTACAATTTATCATAGTGCAAAGAATAACTGTAAAGTAAACTAGATACAAAACGCCGATTGTCCAAATGATGAATACATAAAAATAATACCAATTAATTTTTCCTGTATGATCAATAAGTAAAGGTGCGCTAAGAAAAGCTACTAAAATGGAAAAAATAGTAATCATTTTATGAACAAGGTCATGTGTCATTTGATCTCTAGAATGATATCCAGTTTGGCAGGAATCATAAATCCATCTTAAATAGGTTTCGTAGTCCATTCCAAGAATGTTTCTCCCTTCATTCAGTTGCCCATAATGTTTCTCTATTAGCTCAAATGAGATAGTTAAGAAGACATATTAATATATTTTCTTATTATGTAATAAATGTGTTTTAATAATCAAACTGATTTATAAATAGTCAAATCAGAGATGTAAAAAGGGGATGAAACTGAAAATTCTTAATTGCCGCGACTGCTCGAAAAAACGTTCTTGAGATTACGAACGAAGAAAGATATTTTGTATGCCAGAAAAAGAGTTACGCTGAGGGGGAGATTCGAACTCCCGTAGCGCGTGGCGCTACCGGTTTTCAAGACCGGCGCCGTGGTCCGCTTGGCTACCTCAGCATGTTGAAAAATACATTCAATGCTTTTTTCTAGCTTTCCGGATAAAGGCTGGCAAATCGCCCTGATATGTGGGAAGCGTATACAGAAAACCTGATTATTATATATAAAATTTGCGAAGAGAAAGGTCTCCTCGCTTTTCTGTAAGTTCAGGAAAATTATTCATGGGATTCTGAAGTCTCTTCTTTAACTTCTGCTTCAACTTCGGCTTCAGCTTCGGCTTCTGCTTCTACTTCAGGTTCTGCGGGAACAGGGGCTTCAGCTTCGGCTGTGAGCTTCTCGATGAGCTGGACTTCTTTGAGCCCGGCGTATTTGAAGAGTTCGGAAACGACTCTGTTCTTTGCCATGAGCCAGCGCTGGTTGAAGGTCAGGCCTGTGGGCACGTAGATCTTTGCAACACCGTCAGTGATCTCGACTTCCATGTCGCGCATGCCGGTGTAGAGGGCGAGAAGACCCTGGATCATTTCAACATCGTCTTCAAGGAGCTTTTCAATGGTGTACTCGTAGCTGACGGTCTTGCCTGCAAGCGGGCTGTTAAAGTCTACAGTGACCTTGCGGCCGATAACCCTGCTGACAACCCCCCTTTTGCCTTCCAGCTCGACTGGCAGGCCGGGGTGAACGTTTCTGTCCTGGAATTTGGTAATGGAAACGGTCTCAACGAGCTTGGAGTTGCTCAGACCGAATGCTTTCTCCGGAGGGATGGTAACTGTGCTGGAGTATCCGGCTTCCTTTCCTTCAAGATCCTCGTCAAGGCCCTCAATGGTGTGCCCTGCCCCGACAATAACAACGTCTCCGCCGTAAAGACCGCGGGGGTTAAAGATTTCCTCCTTTTTTGCAAGCTCTTCGTCTGTTGTATCGAAAATCCTGCCGTCCTCAAACCTACCTGTGTAGTTTAACTTTATGAAATCGCCTTTCTGAATTGCCATAATTCTCAACTCTTCTATTAAATTAATTAAACTTGATAAGGAAGGAAATTATCCTTTATCAATTAAATTCCTGATTTTTCAGAGTAAACGCGTTCCACGCTATAGAACTCTGGCTTTAATAAGCTTTTTGGGAATCAACACGGTTGCCTGAAAGCTCGCCGGTCATTGTAAAAATTTGAATTTAAGTAAAATTTATCCTGAAACAGCACCTGCTGCCATTTAGAGAACTTTATGGAAAAAGTTCAACCTGTAAAAAAGAAGAAGAATTCCTTTCATCTTCGGCTTGAAACTGTCATCTGAGGCAAAATATCCTTTTCTTAGCTTTCTAAGGAGAAGTTCCGGCAGAAAGAAGCCTGTCCGGAAAGAGCCGGTCATGCTGTCTTTCATTAGTTGAGTCTCCTATTCAGCCGGAGTACGGTTTCGTCCATCCAGGAAGGAAACTCTGTGCTGATTGTAGTTATCTAGGAAAGTCCTTTCGGCTTTTCAAGATAAGTCTCCTGAGTGATTTTGATTACTCCAGCCAAAAACCTTCTTTGAATCAAAAGTTCTCTAATTATTAATCATTTTTGCTCTGTGATTCTGTAAATGGCTTTGAATACGATAAAATATTAAATACAACCTTGGATATAATGTTTGATGGGGATAAGGAGATATAGTGGTTTTTATCTGTTTGACAAACTTGCTTGGTTTTCATTCAAACAAATTAAGCAGGAAAGGCCCGATAGAAAGGACTCCGCGTTCAGGAGAGGTGTATGGAAAAAAAGCTCATGAGAATAGGGGTTTCCCTTCCCGGGGAACTTCTGGACAAGTTCGATAAAACCCTTATGAAGAGAGGATACTCCTCACGCTCTGAAGGTATAAGGGATGCCATAAGGACATATAACCAGCACTATGAATGGATGCAGCAAATAAAGGGCGCAAGAGCTGCAACCATCTCTCTGGTATACGACTGCTCAAAAAAAGGTATAACAAGTACCCTAGCAAAAATTCAGCATGAATATATAGACCTGATAACCTCTTCGGTTCATTTCCACATAGAAGAAGACTTCTGCTTTGAAACGATAATCCTCGAAGGAGAAGGGGAAAAAATAGTAGAGCTGGCTGAAAAAATCCTCAGCCTGAAAGGAGTTAAGCACTCCCGATTGACAACCATGCCTGAAGTGAAGACAGAATAAACAAAGAGGACTGAAAAAATCTATCTGATTTCGCAGACGCCCTAAAACTCGCCTATTGATCACTTCTGTGAGAAATTTTTTGAAATTAGATGTATACCCTAAACAGAAAAACAAATTATTGAGATCCAACCGCCTGGAATTTAGAAAAAAATAGTTACTCTATTTCTTTCAGTTCCAATACCTAAGGGATATATATGTATCTTGGAAAAATCCACGCAAAACCAGACATCTATTTAAAAGAGCTCAAAAAAACCTTATGGGATACGGCAGGATTTTTTCTCTTAAGAGGATGGGAACAGTTAGAGAATGAAAATATTGAAACTGTCAACGATACCATGCTTCCGGAGATCTTTAGAATTCAGGCAGAAGGGTTTAAAAATGAAAGACATGGAGATATTATCAAATGCTCAAAGAAATTTAGAAATGTCTTTTATGTTATTAAGAATCAGGATCAGGTAATAGGCTACTGTATGTATCACTTGAAACCGGTTTTTTCGTCCAGAGGATTTGAGAAAAAATCTGTGGTTTATTCGATAGCAGTTGACAATAAATTCAGAAATCAGGGATTTGGCAAGAAGCTTCTGGAAGAAAGCATCAAGGAAATGAAGCTTAATGGGGTGTTGTCCGTTCTCCTGTATGTAAATGTAAATAATACTCATGCCATAAATTTATACAGAAAAACGGGTTTCTTTATAGTCAAAGAAGTAGAAAACATATGTGGAGAGAATGAGAGATGTTACAAAATGGAAATGAAACTTTTTTGATCAAATTTTTATGAATCTCTCCCTGGAAATGTTTTTCCCCACATTACTCAGCATTTTTAAAAACATCAATATTTCTTCTGATGTCGTATTCAAAACATATAAAATAATAGAGAATCGAATGGAAATTATTGAAAATTGAATACTACTGTTTCTTGGTCACTAAATATGCCACCGGATTATTTTTAACTTATCCATAGAAGTCCAAGAAATTCACGTTCTATTGAAAATCAGTCGTGGGAGTGAGTTACTGAAAAACAGGAGCCTCAAAATCTCTCCATATTAATTTCAAACGTGGAGTAGGTGCTCGTTTTTTCAGATTTGATCAATGGCTCGCCCCCACTACCCGAAAATCGATAGCATTAAAAACTATGAATGTATGAAATTTTACTGTGGAAAGTGAGTTTTTTACAATCAACGTTGTGCTGGCTCACCCCCGCTGCAAACAGTGGGGGTATGTTCGCTCCACCGCTCCAAATTCCGTTAAAGGAGACAATAACCTTAAACAATTTAGTTTGAGCAGAAGTTTACAACCAAAAAATGGAATTGATAAATCATATTATCATTAACGGTTGCCGGGGAAGTTTTCCACCCCCGCAGCAAACTAGTGAGGTATTCGACTGAAATAATTCTTCTTACATCAATACTTAATGAGGTTGTTTTTAGTGAAAATGTTTTATACAAAAGCTCATTTATATAAGAGTGAGAATTTCGATAAACCTTTGATTTTCAATAAAATCATTTTTATGTTTATTATATAGGCAATCGGTCAATATTAGGGTTTATCGAAATCCTCCCTAACTTCCAGACTATTATAAGGTGTACTCCCTACACCCTTTTTCCGGCAATTAAGGACTCCAGAAGTGCATTAATCCGAGAGTACATAAAAAACACACAGAAAATTCTTCGAATAACAAGCACAAATAATGAAAGTAATTGAAAGTACTTTCGTGCCAATAAAAATATGGTTTACAACCCCTCATACCAATAAAAATATGGTTTACAACCTCTAATGCCAATAAAAATATGGTTTACAACCCCTAATGCCAATAAAAATATGGTTTACAACCCCTAATGCCAATAAAAATATGGTTTACAACCCCTAATGCCAATAAAAATATGGTTTATAACCCCGTATACCTGTAAGCCGTAACTTTTGATCTGCAGCAAAGGAAAAAGTTTCTTTTGATAGCAGCAACGAAAAAACCCACGGAGAATTATAACAGTGGCTTTCAACTTAAAGGTGGTTCTATAAGTCCTACACAAATTTATAAAAGATTAGTCGCATACTTCATGAGTTTTAAGAAACTGCCACGGGATGCTGTCGGAGCCTACCTCTTAAAGGAATGGAAAAGTATCGAGAAGGAAAATATTGTACTTGTAGATGAAACTATGCTCCCTGAGATTTTTAGAATTCATGCCGAGAGCTTTGATAGTGAAACCCAGAAAAAGCTTCAAAAATCCTCAAAGAAACTAAGAAAAATCTTTTACGTAATTAAAAGCCGGGATAAAATTGCAGGTTACTGCACATACTACCTGAAACCAGAACTTTCGTTCAAAGGGCTGAAAAAGAAATCTGTAATACAGTCAATTGCAATTGACAAAAAATTCCGGGGGATGGGCTATGGAAAAAAGCTGCTGGAAGAAAGTATAAAGGAAATGAAGCTGAACGGAATAGCTTCAGTTCTCCTGTATGTAAATGTTATCAATACTCCTGCTATAAAACTATATGAAAAAATGAGTTTTCAAGTGATAAAAGAAATCGAAGAAGTGTGTGGTAAGCAAGAAAAATGCTATTTAATGGAGTTAAAGCTTACCTGATTAACTCCTTAATTGTTTTTACATTTGACATTTTCCTTTATGAATCCCCAATTTCAGGAGTTCGTTAACTGAGGAGAATTTTATCCTTTTCTTATGGCTTATCCTTTATTATCCTTTTATCAGGGCAGGCAGGTAAAGGATATGTTTAAATAAAACTCGAGTTCACAGTTCAATGTGTACTTGGTTGACATCCTTATTTTTGTAGGCGGACTGCTGCTGCTCGTAAAAGGAGCAGACCTTTTTGTAATGTCCTCTTCCTGGATTGCGGAGAGATTTGGTGTCTCGGAATTTATAATCGGGCTGACCCTTGTATCGATCGGGACATCCGTACCTGAACTTGCCTCCGCCCTTACTGCGTCCCTCGAACATGCAAGCGGGATAGTTATAGGCGATGTACTCGGGTCAAACATCGCAAATATAGGACTGATTGTCAGCACCGCTGCCCTTCTGTCCAACGTGAGAACTGAAGAGCTGATGCTTCGAAGAGACGGTTACATAATGTTGTTTTCCCTCTTTATTTTTTTACTTTCTATTCTGGACTTCAGAATTTCAAGGCTTGAAGCCTTAATTTTTCTTTTGTTCTACTTTGTCTATCTCCTGTTCCTGCTTGATAAGGTGAAAAAACACGAAGAAGACATATACTTCGAAGATTTTATGAACTATTTTTTCAGGTTTGAGTACATCTTCGATTTAAAAGCGAGAATTGAAACAGGAATTCAAGGGCGAATAGAAGGAAAAAGGAAAGAAAAAATCACAAAAAAGTGCTCTGAAGAAACCGAAAGAAAAAACAGAACAGAAGGAGAAATTGGGGCAAAGAACAAAACAGCCAATGAGATTAGAAACGAAAAAAAATCAGAAATCAGAAACGAAATAAAAAATATAATTGGAATCAAAAACGAAACTGAGATTGAAATCGAAAAGGAAACTGAGATTGAAATCGAGAAAGAAATTGAAAGTGAAATAAAAAATCCTTCTGAAAGCAGTCTTTTAAAAGAGCTTATCAAGCTGATTGTAAGCGGAATAGCTATAGTTGTTGGAGCAAAGTACTTCATAGAGCAGTCAATATTTTTTGCCCTGCTGTTGGAGATCCCGGAAACCCTTATTGGCATAAGCCTTGTTGCAATCGGGACTTCCCTTCCCGAGCTTATGGTAACGATTTCTGCAGCCCGCAGCGGCTATGCCAGCATAGCTCTTGGAAACGTAATAGGGTCAAATATTACGAATACGCTTTTGATTCTGGGTTGCTCGGGGCTTGTCAACCCCCTCACTGTAACCAAAATTAGTATTTACTATATAACTCCCTTCATGCTGTTTATCAGTCTCCTGCTCCTGCTCTTTATCCGCACGGGCTGGAGAATAAAAAGGACTGAAGGAGTTATCCTTCTCCTTCTTTACTGCGGATTCATGTTTTTCATCTTCCTCCTCGGATAAGAAATTATCCACATTTCCGGCCCACCCGAATTGCGACTCACCCGAATTGCGACTCACCCGAATTGCGATTCGGGATCACAGGAAATCGGAGATTTTCTGGGAGTTGCACTTCAAGTGCAACAGCCCGCCGTCCGTTTCACTCTCTATCGCTCGCTCAGGCAGACTAAATAATATAGATCTATCTGAGTCTTACAACCTTTAGCCGTGCAGGGTCGTTCTTTTCCCGCTCGACGAAGGAGAGCGGTCTTCCCATAAACAAGAAGAGAAAAAAGAAGAGGGAAAAGAAAGACAAAAGTAAAAGCAATAGAAGACATATAAATTGTAAACTAAAATTATGAATTGAAAAAAGATTTTCAGAACAAGGGAGTATTTTTTAGCCAGGATATTTCTCTGGTATTTGATTTCTTCGAATAGCAGTAACATCAAGTTGTTTTCGTTTGCTTTTGACTGGAGGGCTGGATACAATTATTTTGGAGCACAGCAGACCAAAACTGATTAATTCCATTCAATATTCAGGTAAAATACCAACTGCTTAGCAATGACCCTCGCTGGAAATAATATTCAAAAAATATTCAAAAAAACGGTTTTTCGCTTTCAATAAATTTTTGACTTACTTTTAAACTCTAGTTCTGATCTCGTTTTAGATCTTGTCTCGAACCTCGTAACCTGCCTCTTCAAGAGCTCTTACTGCAAGTTTTAGACATTTTTCCCTGATAAGGATGTAATCGGTATCATATGTAGAGACGGCAAATACGCTTATATAATTATCAGCAAGAACCTTGCTAATTCCTGCAAGAATTCCGGTGAGCCCGAAATCCAGGGGGCCTTCAACCTTCAGGCAACTCCAGCCTTTCTCAGTCCGGACTTTTTCCGGGATATTTACAGGAATACTGCTTTCCGGGCAGACTAACGAAAGTTCTTCAGGGGTTTTCGTAATTGAAAAGAAACTGCTCTCATAAACCCATGTGGGGATTTCAGACCCTGAATCCAGTCTACAAATCCCGAACATGCTTTTCAGGATACTCAAAGTAAGCTTATTCTGCTTCATGCCCGGCACCTACTTCAATTTTCCTTCTTGTTTTTCATTTGTTTCGTTAGAAGTTTATGCGAGTAACGGATATTTTAAGGAAGTTTCTTTTGAAGACACACAACCAGTAGCTGAATGTTATTTTCAAAGTGGCAGATACTTCTCAAGGGAACCTATGAAATCAATTAATGTAAAAACCCGGAAGTCCTTAAAGCACTGAGAAACAGAAAAATAAAAACTGGAAAAGAAAAAATATGCATCTCTTCTATCCCTCAAGGTCCGGTACTTACCAGGAGCTGTTCAGGCTTAAAATCTTTTTATTCAAGATTAAAATCCTTTTCATGCGTCTTCGGTTAAGTGAGGAATCATGATAAATTGCCTCCATTTTCGTAACAGTTCTCAAAAACTGTATCCCATTGAGAGTTGGAACTGGGTATCGATTTCATGTAAAAAGGACAAAATTTAAGGCGACTTTTGGTGCAAAATCGATATCCTTCAGGCAAGAAAATTCCTTAACCGAGGACCAATGAAATCCTTTTATTCAAGACTTTCAGTGCCTTTTTAAAATTCGTAAAACACTTCCTGTTAACTGGCAAACCTGCAGCCAGAAACTTTCTTAGGATTCGGTTTTTTTCGGAAGAAAATGGGCCTTACAATGACATGAGGTCCTTTTGGAAAAAATTACCCGGTTGATACTTTCATTCGAAATTACCTGTACTTATTCACTCAGCCTGCCTGAACTTATTCATTCAACCGGACAGACCAGCGGTTAGATCCCCTGTTGAGGACAATCTTGTCTTCCCTGGCAAGCCAGCCAATGGCCATCAGAGCCATCTGAGAGTCAAAGCCGTTTGAGCTCAAATAATTCTTTATCTGGTTCAGGCTGCACTCTCCTTCTTCCAGCCTGTGATATAGCGCTCCTGCGGCTTCCCCTATCTTGAAATTCATATACTCTGTCATGTTATCACCTATTATTTTATTACAATTGTTATTTCTGTTAAATTTGCACCGCTTTTGAGAGATGTTAATTGTTTCTGAGATTAACTCAGGTTGGTTTTTAGAAGTTTGAACTGGTTATCTAAATCTGCGACTTATGGGAACGCTATGAATAAATCCAAGGAACTTTAACTTTGGAACATTTCATAAGTCTCAAGCCAGATTCCCTACCAATCAGAGAAAAAAAATCTTCTCTTCGTTATAAACAACCCTTAATCAAACAACCCTTAATCAAACAACCCTTAATCAAACAACCTTTAATCAAACAACCCTAAATAATACTGTTGCATCATTACGTTTTTCCCAAAATGAACAGACATTTCCAAGGGTAATAGGACAAGTTATTCTTAAGCAATATGTTGATAACATATATGTTACACTGGAATACTATAAAATTTTCGTAAAAAAGCCTGTCATACAGGATTAAGTTACATTAATCTTATTATAACCGGTGCAGGGAATTTGATCAAAAAACAGTTCCTGATGATAAAGACTAAAACAAAGTATGCCTGAATGCAGGAAGAACATAAGCATGGTATATATGCCTAACGGTTACATTACATATTATAAACAAAAGTAGAACAAATTTACCTTATTAAGCCATGAGAGAAGTAAGAGAAAAAGCTCTCTGAATAATGTTTTTGGGTAAACAAATACTAATTTTGTATTTAGAGCCTATCCGAAAAGTGTTGTGACCTATTGTAACTTACCATTAGCAATATGCAAAACCGAAGAGGATGCCCTGCTATTATAGACCTGCTGTAACTTTTCGATCGCATTACCGACTTTTCGGATAGGCACTTAATCAAAGTTGCGGTGGCGCACCCCGCTGCAAGGAGGCTGTCCGACAATTACTGGTGGTAATAAATTAGCAGTCATCGGTTGTGAAACTGGAACTTTTTAGCTCTATTAAATTTGATTCTATCCACTATTTTTTTCTTAAAGTGAAAAGTTCCATTTATTCCATTTCTCTTTCTAATGATCTCGTTTTTATTTGAGTAAATCCATATTTTCTTTAAGTTAACTGCTGTACATACCAAATTAAATTCATTTCTGACTGATTTAATTCCCCTTGTGAGAAATTCTCTAAACCCAAGATTCTCTTTATAGTTTCCAATTGCAGGTTCTACTACCTGCTGCCTTTGTCTGTATATTTCTTTTGCTTCTTCAGTTTTCATTTTTTCGGCTAATTGCTTTCTTTCTTTTGAAAACTCTGCTATTTTTAAATGCCTAATTCCATCCTTTCTTTTTGTACAATTTTTGCTGAATTTACACTTTTTACATTCAGTTCCCTTATAAAGTCTGTATTTTCTCTTCCTTTCTTTCTCATAACCCTCATACAAAAACTTCAAGCTTTGTTTTTCAGGGCATATAAACTCATCATTTTCTTCATCATATTCAAACTTACTAATATCGAACCTTAGATCTTCGACGTTTTCTGTTATTGTTTTAGTTACTTCTTGCTCTGGAATATATGGATCCAATTTTTTATCATTCAAATAATGTATGTTGTTTCCGCTATAGTATCCAGTGTCTGCACA
Organism: Methanosarcina acetivorans C2A; assembly: GCF_000007345.1. Classification (NCBI taxonomy): domain Archaea; kingdom Methanobacteriati; phylum Methanobacteriota; class Methanomicrobia; order Methanosarcinales; family Methanosarcinaceae; genus Methanosarcina; species Methanosarcina acetivorans. Next base: position 3,520,424 of record NC_003552.1, read on the forward strand.
TATTTTAGTGCCTACTTTTAATTGTCAAGGGCGGTTAACTTTTTTCCATTTTGGGCGGTTTAGAATTTGCCAACCTTTTAATATAAATTTTACTCAATTTTTCATAAACTTTTAGAAATTACTGGCATATATTTCCTGTTTTTATTCCCTGTTTCTTCCTTTCTTTCAGCCTGTAACTTTCCCCTTTGATGTTAATCGTAGTTGAATGGTGGAGAATCCTATCAAGTACAGCAGCCGCTATTACATGGTCCTTGAATATCTCTCCCCATTCTCCATATGATTTATTTGATGTCAAGATCGTTGAACTCTTTTCATACCGTCTTGAGATCAGCTGAAATAGGCAGTGAGCTCCTTCTTCGTCAAATGGGAGATACCCTATTTCGTCAATTATCAGCACTTTATATTTCATCAAGTCCCTTAGTTTCTTTTCAAGCATTCCTTCTCGATTTGCTATTTTCAACTTCTCGATAAGGTTTCCTGTATTGGTAAAGTAAACCGAAATCCCTGCTTTTGCTACTTCAATCCCAAGAGCGATTGCAAGATGAGACTTTCCAACTCCGGGAGGACCAAGGAAAACGACATTCTCTGAATTATGAACAAATCTCAAGGTTGCAAGGTCTTCGATTGCTTTTTTATCAATGGATTTCTGAAATTCAAAATCGAATTCCTCAAGAGTCTTTTTAACGGGAAAAACTGCACTTTTCATCCTTCTCTCAATTGCAACAGCTTCTCTGTGTTTCTTTTCCTGTTCAAACAAGTAATCAAGGACTTCCATTGTTGTCTTGTTGTCCCTTGCAGCAATTTCAAGGTAGTTATCCAGAAGCTCTTCGATAGAATTAAGTTTCAGGTATTGCAGGTTATTGTGAAGTCTCTCATAGGTGAAGTTGTTCATTCAAAACCACCTTCACTAAATATTTCATAGACATCAAGAGACCTTTTTTCAACTTCGGGATCTGAGAACTTCAACGGGATCTGTGAATCTTTTTTGCATTTTGAGTTCTCTTTAAGAATCTCACTCAGGAGACCCTGGAAATGTTCCTTTTTCCTTGAAACTCTGCAGTTTCCAGGAAGGATTTCATGTTCACAGACTTTCTCATAATCAACATAGACCTCGAATATTCCTTCAAGGATCTGAAGCTCTGCAGTTCTCCCTGCAAACCTGTAAGGAACAGAATACTTATTCCAAGGAACGAAATATAACAGTCTCTGGAGACCTTTCTGGTCTCCTTATGGACAACTTTGTAAGGAGGAACCTGATCCAGAGGGCTCAGTTTCTCCTCCTTAAAGCGTTCAAGAGGGATTTGATAGGTTGTTCCGTGGACAGTTGAATTTACCCTTTCCAACCACCTGTGAACTTGGGCGTTCAGGTCTTCGAGAGAGGTAAACCTTCTTCCAAGGAAGAAATCCCTCTTGACGAAACCGACTGTATTTTCAATTTTCCCTTTTGTCTGAGGCCTGTAAGGCCTGCATAACCGTGGAATAAAACCAAAGCATTTGAAGAAATCCTCAAACTGTGGGTTCCATTCGGAATCTGATGATTTTAAGGCTCTTTTGATAACAACCTGTTTCATGTTATCATAGAGGATCTCCTGTGTAAATCCTCCAAAGTACTCAAAAGCGTTCAGATGACACTGAATAAGAGTGGGAGTGTCTATGCTCAGTGTAAATTCAACATATCTCATTCTGGAATATCCAAGAATCATGTTGAAACAAAAGAGTTTCTTTACCTTTCCATCAACCTCAACTGTTCCCATCTCTGCCCAGTCAACCTGAGCCTGTACACCTGGTTTTGTTTCATAGCGGAGTACAGCAGGGACTCCCTGTTTAGGTCGGACTTCTCTTACGAAGTCCTTGACTATGGTTTTTCCTCCATCAAAACCCATTTCTTTGATTTCCCTATAAAGGCGAACAGCAGTATAAGGACCTTCTTTGAGTTTTTCTTGTATGTAAGGTTTGAAAGGATCAAGTTTACTCGGTTTTGGCGGACGTTTCTGAGGTTCTGGGGCAGTTTTCTTTTTAAGATATTTCCTCACAGTTTCCCTAGCATAACCTGTTCTTCTAGAGATCTCACTGATGCTGAAGCCTTGTGAATACAAATCTCGTATCAATAGCCATTCCTCCGTTTTCAGCATTATCTACAATCCTCGAACTTTTCACAAGGATTGAGAATTGGAAGTTTTTAAACCGCCGTAATTGGAAGATTCTTAACCGCCCTTGACACTTGTCCGCTTGTGGTTTTCTCATAGAAAAAACATTGACCAGTGCTGATTTCAAAGTCCAATTCTTCCCATAATTTGGAATCGATGTACTAGTACCGTGAAAACCCAAATGTTGAACATACATTTTAGTGACTACCATCAGTTGATATTGTTTTTATCTAAATTGATGATCCATAATTAAGTTTTCATGGTACTAGTTTATGATCAACTGTTATTTGAGTATTATATGCCAGTTCAATCGTTCCTTTTTTGTTAATCATAATCCGAGATTCTTGATCAGTTAAGCTCACATTATCAATACTGTCTTTTTCAAATTCATTAAGTGCCTTCTTAATCGTATTTTCAATCTTCCCATTTCTATCGCTAGATTCATCCTTATTTACTTGCTTTATGTACTTCACGGCTACAGCTCTTACTTTATGTTTTTCACTTTCATTCAACTGATCATAACCACGGCACTTTCCAAAATGCTCATCCTCAACTTTGTCTATTTCAATACCTTTTTTTAATTCATTTTTGACATATTCTTCAATTACTTCCAAGACATTTTTCATAACCGCACTTTTTCTTGACGCAGAGGCTTTTACTTTGGATCCATCAACGCTTAATTGTTCAAGACCTATTACTCCTAGATCTTTGGCTGCCTTAACTGTGTTTTTGAACATTGCAGTAATCAGTTCTTCATTCTCTTTTCTGAAATCACTGATTGTTCTAAAATCAGGTTGTAGGTTTTCAGCTAAATACATGTAAACTATATTTTCTCGAACATTGCGAGCTATCGCTCGCGATGAACGAACTCTATCAAGCATAGATTGAATCAAAATCTTACACATTATGCAAGGATGATAAGCAGGGTGTCCAGAACCGTCATACCTGGTTTCAAATTCACTAAAATCCATCTCATCCACAAAAGACTCAACCAAATAGCAGATATGATCTGAAGGAATAAGATCTCGGATATCTGGAGGTAAAGTCCAAACTTGATTCTTTAAAGATTTAATAAAAACCATAAACCAAAAAATTAGTAGAATAGTATATAATAATTAATATATTAAAAGCGGAGACCTCGATTACCTAAAGTAATTGTCGGACAGCCTCCTTGCAGCGGGGTGCGCCAGCGCAACTTTGATTCTTTTTTCTTATTCAATCTTTTCAGGATATAAGAACCATTAAATAGTTTTGTTTGTTCCTACTCTATAGGAATATTTATGACTTATTCTGAAAGTATGAATTCTAAATATCTGCTTTTCTTTTTCATAGGAATATTTACTTTTTTCCTGAGTGGGTACGCTCTGACTGGAATTCACCCACCCACATCGATATACCTTATGTTCATGATTTATGGAGTTCTCTTTGCAAGCGGGCTGTTAATTTCAAGGGAACGGTCTTCAGTTTTTATCCTAAAGGCATTTGCCGTGTCTCTTGTACCTCTTTTGCTGATCTCTGCATCTTTCTTTGCCCTTGGAGCTCTCAGCCACGAGTATTCCAAATCTATAGAAGCCGAAAAACTGGAATTTATACCTGATGAATTTGTTATAGTGACAGAAGAAGAACTTAATGAATATCCAGTGCTAAAGAAAGCTATCGAGTCTCCCGGAGTATACTTTAGTGCAGATCCTGAAGAATGGGAACAGACGATTGATTTCCTTGAAGAAAAAGGAGCTTATGAGATAAAAGTAGAGAAAGATTATTATAGAGTCTCTTTCATTACGGCCTGATTATTGTACGAAATCTGAAATAAACATATTCTTCATGATCCGCGGGCGTGAATACTACGATTAATTGTTTCTTCACTTTCAATAATGTCCTCATGCCCGCACAGAGTACACTTATAATATCTTCTGATTATTCGCTTATTTCCAATTTCTTTTATATCGGGTCTTTTGAATTCTTTAACCGTTCCTATTCCGCCGCATTTTTTACACTCAAAACTTTTTAGATGAATTATGGGCCGCATTTCCCCTTTTTTTATATAGATGCCCTCAGGTCCTTCTCTTGTATCAATATTCCCGCAGTACCTGCACTTCCAGTATCTTGTGACCGTCAGGGTGTAGTCCCCATGATCGCTTGTTTCCTTCAAAACCGGCTCGCCTATTTCTTCGCAGGCAAGCTTCTTGCCACACTTTCTGCAAAAAGTATCCCGGTGGTATTCCAGTACATGCTGTATGAATAAAGAGAATATGAGTGGAACCATGGATGCCGTTATGCCCAGAATATAAAACCAGTCTGAGGTTTCAGTTTCCAGGAGGTTTATTGTCGTGCCCAGAGCTATAGTTATACAGAGAAGGATGAAAATTTTGCTCATTATTTCAAGGGCTTTTCCATCAAAAACGTTTATTAAAAAAAGAGAAATACTTTTGAACCTGTGTTTCTTAAACTCAACTGTGCCGGTAAATATATGTACATTGAGGGCTTGCTCGCAGCTATTATTTTTAAGGTGTTTCTTTTCCGACAGATAATTCTCGAGGTTGCCAAACTCAGATTGATGGTACAATTCAAAAGCGCCTCTATTCTTCTTTAGTATTACTTTTTTCTGTACTATTTTTCTGTACTATTTTTCTGTACTATTTTTCTGTACTATTTTTCTGTACTATTTTTCTGTACTATTTTAATGTACTATTTTAATGTACTATTTTAGTGTACTATTTTAATGTACTATTTTAATGTACTATTTTAATGTACTATTTTAATGTACTATTTTAGTGTACTCTCTCAATTGTTAAAAAAATTGCGATTTTAATCGGTGATAGCTATCTGTTTCAAATAATTTGCCAAGCTTTGTTTTGCCAGTATTTTCTAAAATATAGAGGGTCATTGTTCGTGATTAAAAAAGAATAAGAATACAGAAAAAAGAACAGTAAAGAAAAATCGTGCAGAAAGAGCTTCTATCTGTTTTCCTTAGAAAAAATTTGCCGGCATGCTTGAAACTTTAATACGCATACCAGCCTCATCCTTCTTTTTAGTTCATTTCAGCTCTCTTAAACCTCATCGGGCTCAGGAACATACCAGTTTTCAGCGTCAGATTCATTTCCCTGCTCGTCGTCAGGTTCAGGAATATACCAGTCTCCTGTGTCTTCATAAGTTTCGTCAGTGTTCCCATATCCCTCTCCGGAGGAGTCGTTTAACTCTCCGGAGGAGTCGTTTAACTGCTGAGAAGCTTCAGTTATGTTCTTGCTGGCATTTTCAGAATATTCAGAATAGTTTTCTCCGTACCATCTTACAGGCAGAGAATAGTCAAGGTCACTTCTGTATGTTTCGGGGATAAAGATGCGGGTTCCCCTGTCCTGAAGAGCTGCAACAAAGCCAGGGTCGATAGCATCAAGCTTTGTCTTACATGCCGAAGCATCCTCGTATTCCTTTATGCGGTAATGTGCAAAACGCTTGTTATAAAGGATAGACGGTTCATTGGGGTTGATTGCAAGAGCACCATCATAAGAATTGATCGACTCATTAACCTCTCCCATTACATTGTACAGATACCCTTTATTGTACCATGCCGTTATGCAGTCTGGTTTTAATTGCACTACTTTATCAAAGCATTCAACGGCAGCAATGTTGCTGCTTATTGCGAAATTAGCGCATCCTTTGAAGTACCAGGCTGCAGCATTGTTTGGAGCATACTCAATGGCTTTGTCATAGCTGGCAATTGCTTCCTGATATCTCTCCATTTTAGCGTAAGCAAAACCCTTGTTATTTATCGCATCAATATTTTTCGGGTCAAGAGTAAGAATCTGGTCATAACAGGCGATTGCGGCTTCGAAATCTCCCTTCGCTTCCAGAGCCTTGCCCTGCCGGTACATTATCTCTCTGTTCTCAGGCGTAATCAGGAGGATCTCTCCATAGGTTGAAGCAGCTTCTTCATACCTGCCGAGTTCTTCAAACAAAGAGGCTTTCTCAGCCAGTGCCTTTGTATTGGAAGGATCAAGCTGCAGGATTCTGTTGTAGTCCTCCAGGGCCTCTTCCCTCCTTTCGGACCTTGCCAGGGCAAGAGCTCGGCCATCCAGAGCCTCTATGTTTTCCGGCTCAAGTTCGAGAAGAGGGTTGAAACAGGCAATTGCTTCTTCGTACCTGCCAAGATTTATAAGGGCCTCTGATTTTCCCTGAAGGGCTTCAGGATCACTGGCATTGGCAGCAAGTAACTGGTCATAGTAAGCAACCGCTTCTTCCGATCTCCCGAGAGTGTTCGAGGTAGAAGCCATCCCATACCAGGCATTGCTCGACTGCGGGTCAAGATCGAGAGCTTTTTTGTAACACTCCAGAGCTTCCTCACTTCTTCCGAGTTTGTCAAGGGCAGAACCTTTCTCATACCAGGCTTCGGTGCGTAAGGGGTTAATCGATAGAGCCGTATCGTAAGCATACAGGGCATCTTCATACATCTCAAGTTTGCTGTATGTTGAAGCTTTGCCGTACCAGGCTGAATCGTAACTGAATTCTGGGCTCAGGTCATCAAAGTTCTCTGAAAGGTCCGAGTTCTCTTCAGAACTTGCATATTTGTAACCCAGAAGATAAGACCAGAAGCCTCCTGAAATTGCCTTTTTAGGGCTGACCTCTGGGTCTTTCCCTTCAGACGAATTGGGAGTTGAATCCCCATACAACTCCATATCCTTGTTCAATCTGAAACGGGCAATAGAATACCCGGGATTTATCTGGAGAGCCTGACTGTAGCAGTCTGAAGCTTCCTGGTATCTTTCTAGCTGATCAAGGAGAAGACCCTTGTTGTACCAGATTTCAGCACTATCAGGGGCAGCGGCAAGAACTTTTTCGTAGCAGGCAAGAGCCTCTTCATAGTCTCCTGTTTTTGACAGGGCAAAAGCTTTGCCGTACCATGCAAGTGTATAGTTTTCATCAAGGTTTACAGCTTTATCAAAACTTTTTGCGGCATCTTTGTACTGCCCAAGTTTTGAAGAATCGTATCCTTTCCTATGCCAGACTTTCGCATATCCGGAGTCCAGTTTCAGGGCTTTATCATAGCAGTCAGCAGCTTCTTCATACCTGTTAAGTCTGTCAAGGTCCTGACCTTTCCTGTACCAGACCATTGCGTGTCCTGATTCGGTCTCAAGTACACTATCATAACACTCAAGAGCAGACTCGTAGTTCTCAAGTTTATCAAAAGCCAGCCCTTTGTCGTACCAGATTTTTACTGCAGAAGATTTAAACTCGGGCACTTCAGAATAAATGGGAAGTGAAGAATCATAAGCATTAAACTCTTCGAGAAGAGCATCTCCAACCTCTTCCACCTCAATTCCTGCATCTGGATTAAGGGCTCTATCATAGCAGGCTATTGCAGCGTCGTAATCTCCCATAGCATTAAGCACGGAACCTTTACTGTACCATGCATCAGCGTTATCAGGATTGTAAATGAGAATCTCTTCGTAGCACTGCAGGGCCTCTTCATTTCTACCAAGCTGCTCGAGACAGAAACCTTTTTTCTGCAGGGCACTGAGGTTTTCAGGCTCTGAAAGGAGGACAAATTCGTAGCAGGTCAGGGCATCCTGATACATCTCCATCCCCTCAAGGTCTACACCTTTATTGTACCAGGCCTCCGTAAGGTCAGGATTGAGGGAAATTGCCTCGTCGTAGCACTGTATTGCAGCTTCGTAATCCCCGGACATATCATACATTATTCCTTTCTGAGTCCAGAGTTCAGAATCGTCAGGAGTAATGTTAAGTGCTCCGTCAAAACACTTCATAGCTTCGTCGTAGTTTTCAAGCCCGGTATAAGCTTTTCCCTGCATTTGCAGAGTTTTGGACACGTTGGAGCCCAGGTCAATTGAACTATCATAAGAGGCTAACGCCTCCTGTTCCAGGCCAAGTTTCTCAGAAGCAAGGGCTTTCTGGAACCAGACTCTGGAAAGATAGCTATCCGTAGCGAGGCTTTTCTCGTAGCAGCTGATAGCCTCTACATAATTTTGTGTCTGAAGATATCCATTTCCTTTTTGATACCAGCTCCAGGAAGAAGCCGGGAAGCTTTCAAGAGCTCTATCATAGCAGTCAATAGCTTCTTCGTATCTTTCCAGCGATGTCAGAGCACAACCCTTTCCATACCATGCCATTGAAGAGTTCGAATCCATTTCAAGTGCGTCGTCAAAGCATTCTATGGAAAGCTCGTATTCTTTAAGAGAATAGAGATTATTGCCTTTATTTAACAGGCCTTCTACAGAAACAGGGCGCTGCGCAAGTACCTCTTCAAGCGAGGGAGGAACGGTAGCCCCGTCATCTCCTACAGCATTCTTCTGATCCTCCGCTGCTCCTGCTATATGTAAAAAACCTGCACTAGCAGATAAACTACAGGCCAGAAGAATGAAGGAACAAACAATCAAGTAAGTTTTTTTAATTGAGCTCATTAAATACCCCGATTTATTCTAATGAGTTCCTGTGGTGAATTTTCATAAGCAGTCTATCAGTATCCTTTATGGTTACTCTTGTAGTTCCCTGAATGGCGTAAATAAGAACATTCAGAGATAAATGTAACTATATGAATTAACTATATGAATTCTTTTTTCTCTTCCCTAAGATATTTTGTCTCTTTGTATTGAGTTCAAACAGGTTCTCATCCCTATAATTTCTCAGTAGATACTTATCTAATTTTAGGAGTACCTTCCTTATATAATTTATGCAGTTTAAAAAGGAAATGTCAGGTTAAATGTGAGATTTATTAGTTTTTCACTATTTTTTAGGGCTGATAAACCTATCTAATTTCCGTTTTTTTTGGATGTTTAATTCCCAGTCAACTGTTAAATTCACAGGAAAATGTTGAATTTATAGCGGATAGTCATGGTGTTTACAGAGAGTGTTAGGTTCCGGTAAATTGCAAGGTTTATATCTTACAGGGGATTAAATTCTCTTACAATTGTCTGGAGTAATAAATATTATTATTTAAAACGCAAAAACCTTTTCAGTACAAAATTTGCAAGATATGCATAAAGTATATACCTCAACATTTCATATTGCAGAAGCATGCAGAAAGAAGATCTGGATTATTTTCGGGAATGGTTTTTCGAGTATGTTAACAGATTCTTTTCCTCAGACTATTTCATCCGGGAAAATATTGAGCTAAAAATTGAACACACTCGCAGGGTGTGTGAAAATATCCTTTTAATTGCAAAATCTGAGAAAATAAGCGAAAAGGAATGCATGCTTGCCGAAACAATAGCTCTGTTCCATGACCTTGGTCGTTTTGAGCAGTTTACTAAATATAAGACGTTTAGCGATTCCGAATCGGAAAATCATGCGGTTCTGGGTGTGAAAATTCTAAATAAAGAAGGAATTCTGGCCCGTCTTCCCGAAGAGGAAATAAGGCTCGTCCTGAAAGCTGTAGAATATCACAATCTGATGGAAATTCCGGGAAATGTGAACCCCTCCAGCAAACTTCATTTTTTCTGCCGGCTGATAAGGGATGCGGATAAGATTGATATCCTGAGGTTTGCCAGTGAAGGGTATGCAGCAGAGGAAAAATGTCGGAACCCGGCACTTGAACTATATTTGCCTGATACCAAAGGGTATTCGGAACCCATGGTATCAGAGATCCTGAATAACCGAATGGCGAAAATTGGGGATATGAAAAACAGAAACGACATTAAACTTCTACGCCTGAGCTGGATTTTTGACCTCAATTTTCCTGCAACTTTTTCCCTCCTTAAAAAGTACGGTTATCTGGAGTCAATTATCTCCTCCCTGCCTGAATCAAAAGAAACGGAAGTTTTGAAAAGGCATTGCGAAAAATATCTGGATGCAATGGAATCAGGAGTTAGAGAAGGCAACAATGAGCTCTAAATCAGGAAATTTATTCCATAGCCGTCTGAGGTTATTAAGGCTTAAACGGGCAGGCTACTTAAAAATATGTTTGAAATATATTGCCTTGTGGACGAAAGCTCTTAATGATACCCTACTGAAATTATTCTTGAAACATACTTACTGTGAATTAAAATGCGGCTTCTGTGAGCTTAGAAAATATTTTTTCAGCCCCTGGGTATTTCTCCAATGTATTGTTTTTCTTAATTTTGGTATCGTTTTGTCGGGCACTTTTCATCTGGCTGGCGGCCCTCCAAGGCCAAACGCGGGTCAGGGAAAGAAAAACTGAAAGCTTCTATCCCAGGGCGCCGGAATAAATCAACTGAGTAATCAGGAAGCACCAAAATGCCCATGAATTTAAAATATCTCGGAATCAAATAATTTTTCATGAGATATCGGTTTAAACAGCACCTGTTGGAGCAGATTACTCAAGGTATCTTCTACCATATTCATTACCAAGGCTGCGCCGGTAATCCGAACGTATCTGGTTTCTTGACTGTTTCTCTAGCATTAACTCAAGGGAATCTTTTCCGGTTTCTTCCTGGTTACAGGGCTCTTTTTCTTCGTTTTTCGGTCTGCAGTTAACTGTCCTGAGGCCGGAAGGCTGGTCGATGAACTCAACCTCGATTCCGGTAAGGCTCCGAAGCCTGGGGCATAGGGCTTCCATACCCGGATTTTCCGTTGCATAATGGCTTGCGTCAATCAAGCAGAGATCTTCGTATGCCCGGAGAATGTCATGCTTAAGTTCGGATGATATAAATGCATCAACCCTGTTTTCTCTTGCGAGTTCGAGATATTCGTTTCGAAAGCCGCTGCCCCCTATAACCATTACCTTACGGATTTCTTCCTTTTCTCCGGCGTATATAACAGGGGTCTGCAGGCAATCCGAAACGTAGGTTGCCAGTTCAGTTGAGGAGCAGGGTTCGATTTCTCCTATCCTGCCAATTTCCGGGCTCCTTATATTTTTGAGCCCCAGGCGGGCTGCAAGGATGTCGTTAATTCCTTCTTCAGCTCTATCGTAATTGGTGTGCATGCTGTAGAGGGATATCCCGTTTTCAAGGGCGACCCTGAGGGAATCCGCCAGAGACTTTGAAATAATGTTCACAGGATGAAAGATGAGAGTATGATGAGTAATCAGCATGTCTGCTTTCATTTTCGCGGCTTTTTTAAGTACGTAAAAGTTTGCATCCAGGGCAATTGCTATCTTCTTCACGTCGCTTTCAAGCCCAAGGATCAAACCAATTCGACCTTTATCAAAATCATCAGCAAGCTCGGGTGGAGCTATTTCCTCAAGGATCTGCACAATTTTTTTAAGTTCCATTGAAAAACCTCCGGAAACCGGAAAATTTGAAATCGCTGGCTTTTACCAGTCAGAATTCAGGTTGTCAGAATCAAACTTCAAGTTGTCAGGATTCAACTTAAGTGTTTATGGCATTTAATCCCAGCCCTGAGTTAGAATTTCATTCCGTAATTAAAACTTTTCAACAGAACAAAGGTTTCATTCTCAAGGAGCTTGTCCATTTCAATAAAATTAGCCAGATCATGACTCAGTCCCAAAATCTAGTGATAAAAGTAAGTGTAACATCACTACACAAAATTATAATCCTATAATTATGTAATGATGTTACGGCAGAAGCAATGGTGACTATAAATCTTACACTTAATAACTTTTCTGAGCTCCATGCTCTCTTAGACGTTTTTGGTTGTTTTGGAAACGATTATGAATATACTACACGAGGAATTTTTCGTAGAAAAATTCCTCCCGTCTGTTCAATTTGTAATACTCCAATGGTTCATAATGGCTATAATCCCCATACCAAAGACGGTCTTGGGGAAATCAACATTGGTCGGTATAAATGCTCAAACTGTGGTAGTACACACGAAGAAGATTATAGTTTTTGGGAAGATATGAAGACTTTACTTTTTGATACATTCAATGATTTTTTCCAGTTACTCAGATACCATAACGTTTCATATGATGGAATTTCTGATCTAATGGATTTCATATATCCAAGATCAAGAAGCACGATTTTTAGAGCATTCTACAAAGAAATGGAACAGGAAACTATTCCATATTCAGAAAATATACATATGGTGCATTATGACGAACAACATCCAAAAGAAGGAAGATGTCAGAAATACCGTTTAACTTTACTGGATGCAAAAGCTCAAAGAACGATAGCAGATGAACTTTTCAAAGATAAGAGTCCAGAAACCATCAAGGAATTTCTAAAGAAAAATCTTGATGCATCAGAGCCAGTGTTTATCGTTACGGATTTTGATAAGAGATACCCTGATATATTAAAGGAAATTTTTAGGGATAAGTTAGTCCATCAATATTGTTTGATGCATTTAAATAAGCTTATTGTTAATGATTTTCCAAAGAACACAACGATAGAACAGGAACTTTTGAAGTACAGGTTATTAAGTATATTTTATAATAGAGAGAATGAGATTAAATTTCTGCAAAAACTTCAATCTGAAGAACTCAACGTAATTAATAACAAAGAAAAGCATCAAGAATGGATTAAAAAAGCAAAAAAGGAATTTTGCCAGTATAGACATAAATTAAAGCTTGAAATCAGAAGAAAAAAGGAAAATCTTCCACGTAATAGTCTTGAAAAAGCAAAATATAACTTTGATAAATTAATGGAAAATATAAGAATATATGATGAAAAGGTTCAAAAACGATTGTGGATGATCAATAAACACTGGTTAAATCTTACTTTGTTCCATTATCTTATATTCGGCAGGTCGACATTATGAATTAAATATTTTTGCTGATATTGTTTTTTAAACATTCTGCAAATTTGTAATATACTTGAAGCTGGTTAACATACGACTCAAATCTTACGCCCTATATAAGTAACGAACCATTTTTGCAGTAATGTTTAATGTGGAAGAAAATGTGTTTTCCCACAAAAACGCTATCAGTAAAAATACTTGGAAAAAATCAAGTTACCTGCCGAAAGTAGGATTATCTTCCAGGAGCGCCAGCGACAAATAACCCTATCGAAAGCTATTATTCAAAAAGTCTAAAAACGGATAACAAGAAGAAGTTTAGAACTGACAAAGGAATTGAAAATCGGATTAAACTTACTCAGATGAGAAGATTAAATTTACTTAAGAAACCACAAAAGTCATTTATGGAATTGTTCAGATTATTTTCTCCATTTAAGCTTTAGTAATATCTATTTTTGAGAGAGTAGTTCAGAATGACATAGCGGAGCGTGTCGATTTTAGTCAATAGGTTCAGTGAAAAATTACAGAAGTAAAAGAATTCTTTGGCAGAAATGCCAAAAAAATTGTTTCTCAAGGGTTATATTACAGTTTATTTAGGAAGTTAGCAGAGAAATTGAAGTTTAAAGGATGGAAAAAAATGAGAAATCACTAAATTATGGAATTGTGTCTAAATCTGTGTACAATAAAGTTTATCGGAAAATCCTATGAAATTTATTAATGGAAATAGTTTTTCCCGGCTGTTGATAAATTTTTGCTCCATAAAAGGGATTTTAAAGCTAAGAATAAAGATGCAGAGAACAAAGAGAAAGAAAAAATTGAAAATAATTTTTAATTTTGATTGTTTGCATTTCCCGGAAATATTAATGCTTAAATAGTATATGAAAATGAGTCAATAGTTGCTTACCCACCCATTTTTTTCCAAACGTACATCTATTTAATAATTTAACCCTAATTAAATATGCATGAGGGGATCAGGCGTGGGACAGATTTTCTTTCAACGTATGAAGAGAGAAGAAAAAGAGGATGGGATATAGACAACGGGCTTGGAGGATATGCTTCTTCTACAGCCATCGAGGCAGGAACAAGGCCTTGCCACGGCTGCTGTAACAGTTTCGGAGAATTCTCCCGGAAGGCTTTTGCTGTTTCAACAGGAGATATTTCTTTCCTAACTCTTGAGAAGGTTGATAAACTCCATGCAAGGGAAGCAAATCGGCAGAATTTTCTCGCTTTCGATTCGGGCTTACTAAGCCTTTTGCTCTTCAGCTTCTCAAGACAACTGATGCTTTTGTAGTGAAAAATCAGTTCACAGGGTGAAAACACGGTTATTGCAGGATATCACTGGTACTCGGGCTGGAGAAGGAATGCCATGATTTCTCTGCCCGGCCTGTAAAATTAAACACAGGCACAATTTCCAAAGTTTTTGATGTGGACTTCTCCCCACTCTTCCGGTGGTGCGATTGCCCGGGTGGAGAGTGTTGCAAAAATGTTAAGGGCATACGTAAGGAAAGTACGTGGGATCAGGTCTTGAAAAAAGAATTGTGCATACCACCTTTAGTGAAGAAATAGCATGAGCTGGAAAGGAAGGAGGGGGTAATACGACCTGGGTAAATCATGGGGAGTTGTTTGTAAGGCATAAGAAAAATCCTATACTTACGATTGAAGACTGGCCGTATCATGCTAATGCGGTTTTTAACCCCGCAGCTGCCATAGTTGACGGTGAAACACTATTGATGGTACGGGTTGAAGACCACAGAGGTTTTTCTCACCTTACAATAGCCAGGAGTAATAATGGAATCGATGGCTGGGAGATCGATCCCGAACCGACCTTGGTCCCGGATCCCGCACACTATCCCGAGGAAATATACGGCATTGAAGACCCACGTATAACTTACATAGAGGAGATGGGGAAGTGGGCTGTAGCATATACGGCTTTTTCGGATTCGGGTCCTTTAGCTTCTCTTGCCTTCACGGAGGATTTCCGCAATTTTGAGAGAATAGGGGCTATAATGCCGCCCGAAAATAAAGATGCTGCTCTTTTTCCTGTCAGATTTAACGGCAAGTGGGCTCTGTTACACAGACCAGTATCCGGCATGACAGGTACAAAAACAAACATCTGGATCTCTTTTTCCCCGGACATGAAACACTGGGGCGGGCATCAGGTCCTCCTGTATGCCCGGGAAGGAGGATGGTGGGATGCCCGTAAGATAGGTTTATCTCCGCATCCGATGCGTGTGCCTGAAGGGTGGCTGATTATGTACTATGGTGCACGCCAGACAACAGGTAAAACAAGTTATCGGCTTGGGCTTGCTCTCCTTGACCCTGAAGACCCGAGAAAAGTCCTCCGCAGGTCTGAAGGCTGGGTTTTCGGGCCCCGTGAACTCTACGAACGCAGTGGAGACGTCAACGATGTCATTTTGCCCTGCGGCTGGGTTTTAGTGGAGGATGAGATCAGAATTTATTATGGAAGTGCGGAAGTATCTGTCTCCATGGCCAGTGCAAAAATAAACGACATTCTGGAATATATCCGCGGATGCCCTGAGGAACAATATGCCGATGAATATTATAGCTGGTTCGGATGAAGTATTGAAAGGTCTATTGATACAAAAAAGGATAATTTAAAATTAGATTGCGTGGGCAGTTAATGGAATTCTCAGATAGAAATTTGATCCTCAAATTCAAATCCAGCAAATTCAAACCCGGTCAAATGGAGAGAACTCTCCATTTAAACAGATTTTATCAGGTCACACTTTGGAAAAATATTTCCTTTCAAGAAAATTCAATGGCAAAGGAATTTCCTGTGTTGGAGAGAATGCTGAACTCCTTTCTCTCTTTCATTTTCTATGAATTTTTTATGAATACTATTGTGGGGAAAGGGAACAAGACTGACTTAAGGTTCGTTGTCAAGGATTTTCCATTATACGTAAGCTCCGGGATTTCTTAGTCAATGTGAAGTAAATTCAATAATCGATATAATTCGGTATATTTCGGCATTGTAAACATTTTAGGTATTTTTGATTGAGTGAACAATCAAGGTTTGGGGGTATTTATGAAAGAAAATGTGCAACTCAAAGTTGATGAAATAAAGGATTCTCCTGCAAGCGAAATCATTAAAAAACTTGATTCGAGTGACAAAGGACTTTCTTCTTCGGAAGCTGAGAGCCGGATTGAGCAGTATGGCTATAATGAAATTTTCGAAAAGAAGGTCAGCCCGCTTAGAAAATTTTTCGGTTATTTCTGGGGTCCCATTCCCTGGATGATTGAAATTGCAGCTGTAATTTCAGCTTTTATCCATCGATGGGAAGACTTCGTGATAATTTCCTTGCTCCTTCTCTTAAACGGAGTCGTGGGGTTCTGGCAGGAAAATAAGGCTGACAATGCCATTGAACTCCTTAAGCAGAAAATGGCCCTTAATGCCAAAGTGCTCAGAGGAGGGGAATGGAGCCAGATACCTGCACGGGAACTGGTCCCCGGAGATGTGGTTCGCGTACGTTCAGGAGATGTTGTGCCTGCAGACCTTAAGCTCTTTGAAGGAGACTATCTGCAGGTAGATGAATCAGCTCTCACCGGGGAATCCCTGCCTGTAGAAAAAAAATCCGATGATATTGCCTATTCGGGGTCCGTTATCCAGAAAGGGGAGATGAACGCCCTTGTTGTGGCTACGGGTATGAATACCTATTTTGGAGAGACAACCAAACTGGTGGCCGAGATTCGGACCAGGAGCCACTTCCAAAAAGCGGTCCTAAAAATCGGAGACTACCTGATCGTCCTTGCAGCCTGCATTGTTGCGATTGTTTTAGTTATAGAGTTTTTTTTCAGGCATACTCCTTTTCTGGAAACCCTCCAGTTTGCTCTTGTGTTGATCGTAGCCGCAATTCCGGCAGCTCTTCCTGCCGTAATGTCCGTTTCAATGGCCGTTGGAGCCACCGAGCTCGCAAACAAAGGAGCCATTGTCAGCAAGCTGGTCTCCATAGAAGAAATGGCCGGGATGGATATCCTGTGTTCGGACAAAACCGGTACGATCACCCAGAATAAGCTAAAATTGTCAGAAATATCACCTTTCGGAAACTTTAAAGAAAACGATCTCCTGCTTTACGGCTCGCTGGCCTCAAGGGAAGAGGACAACGACCCGATTGATAATGCAATCCTTCTGAAGGCAAAAGATGAAGGATCAGTTCAAGAAAAAATCGATTCTTATGAAGTCAAAGAGTTCACGCCGTTTGATCCCGTTATAAAGCACACCGAGGCTACGATTGAAGGGCCTGAAGGGAAATTAAAAATTGCCAAAGGTGCGCCCCAGGTTATTCTGGACATGTCAGATGATAAAGAAGAAGTAAGGCAGAAAGTGGAAGAAAAAGTAGATTCTCTGGCTTCAAAGGGGTATCGTGCCCTGGGAGTATGTGTGGGGGAAGAAGGGAAATACAGGTTTGCAGGGCTTCTGGGACTTTATGACCCCCCGCATGAGGACTCTGCTGAGACCATAAAGACAGCAAACTCCCTCAACGTGAACGTGAAAATGGTAACCGGGGACCATATCGCCATTGCTAAGGAGATAGCAAGCCAGGTAGGCCTGGGCACGAACATAATTACGGCTGATGATTTCGTAGAAAAATCCGATTCCGAAGCTCAGGAACTTGTAGAAAAGGCAGACGGGTTTGCCCAGGTCTTTCCCGAGCACAAATACAGGATCGTCGACCTCCTTCAAAAAGAAGAACATATTGTTGGCATGACAGGAGACGGCGTCAACGACGTCCCTGCTCTGAAAATGGCTGATGCGGGAATTGCTGTTGCAGGAGCCACGGATGCCGCAAAATCCGCTGCAGACATCGTGTTTACAATATCAGGCCTCTCGATCATTATTAACGCGATAAAAGAAAGCCGCAAGATATTCCAGAGGATGAAGAGCTACTCCATCTACAGAATTGCCGAAACCGTCCGGGTGCTTTTTTTTATTGCCACTTCGATAATCGTGTTTAATTTCTATCCCATAACCGCCATAATGATCGTTTTGCTTGCTATTCTCAACGATGCCCCTATAATGACTATTGCATATGACAATGTGAAATATTCCCTGAAACCGGAAGAATGGAACATGCGCGAGGTCGTGAGAGTTTCCACATTTCTGGGAATTCTGGGAGTGATTGCTTCATTCCTGATATACTATATCGGAGCCAGGGTTCTTTACCTCAGTCCGGGTGTACTGCAGTCTTTTATCTTCCTGAAACTTGCCGTAGCCGGGCACCTGACCATATTTGTTGCCCGCACCAGGGGACATTTCTGGTCTCCTCCTCCGGGAAAGCTCCTTTTTTGGTCTGCAGTGGTCACAAAACTGCTGGCAACCTTTATCGCAGTGTACGGGATCTATATATCTCCTATCGGATGGAAACTGGCAGGCTTTATCTGGATCTACGCACTTACAGCTTTTGTTATAACCGATTATTTGAAGGTAGGCTTTTATAAGCTAATGGACAGCAGAGGATGATTTTCTATCTGGAATGAAAGGGGGGATAATATTACCTGGAGAGACCGAGGAGAATTGTTTGTAAGGCATAAGAAAAATCCCATACTTACAGTTGAAGACTGGCCGTATCATGCTAATTCGGTTTTTAACCCTGCAGCTGCCATAGTTGACGGCAAAATACTATTGCTGGTGCGTGTCGAAGATCACAGAGGCATTTCTCATCTTACAGTAGCCAGGAGTAATAATGGAATCGACGGCTGGGAGATCGACCCCGAACCGACCTTTGTCCCGGATCCTGTCAATTATCCTGAGGAGATATACGGCATTGAAGACCCACGCATAACCTACATTGATGAGCTGGGGAAGTGGGTTGTAGCGTATACAGCTTTTTCGGACTCCGGCCCCTTGCCGGCTCTTGCCTTTACGGAGGATTTCCGCAATTTTGAGAGAATAGGCCCCGCCCTGCCCCCTGAAAATAAAGACGCTGCCCTCTTTCCCGTAAGATTTAACGGCAAATGGGCAATGATACACAGGCCTGTGCCTGCTATTCACGGTATGAAAGCGAATATGTGGATCTCCTTTTCTACAGAAATGGAAGCCTGGGGCGGGCATCAGGTCCTTCTCTATGCCCGGGAAGGGGGATGGTGGGATGCCTATAAGATAGGATTATGCCCGCAGCCGATACGTATACCCGACGGCTGGTTAATTATGTATCATGGAGTGCGCCCGACAATGCCAACAATAAGTTATCGGCTTGGGCTTGCTCTCCTTGACCCTGAAGACCCGAGAAAAGTCCTCCGCAGGTCTGAAGGCTGGGTTTTCGGGCCTCTCGAACTCTACGAACGCAGCGGAGATGTCAACTATGTTGTTTTCCCCTGCGGATGGGTTGTGGTGAAGGATGAACTTCGTATTTATTACGGAAGTGCGGATACATCTATCTCAATGGCCAGCGCAAAAATGAGCGAGATCCTGGAATATGTCCGTGAATGCCCTGAAGAACAGTGTCCTGAAGAGTACTGCAGATTTTTTGAGGGGAACAGGAGGAGGGTTACTGACCTGAAAAGAGGCTAAATATAGAATATGGGGTTGGCATTATCTTACTAAAGTTTCAGGCTCTGGGTAAAGGACTCGTGCGCCGGACTCAGCAAAAGGTCTGGCTTTGAAATTTAAGAGGCTGTCTGAATATTCATTTTTCATCTGGATAAAGGTTCTATTTTAGCCAGTCGTCTGCTCATTATATGGATCATAGCCGCATAAATGAAGGCTTGACTGGACTCTGTTAATCCTTCATAATCTTTGCTCAAACGCCGATAACGACCCAACCATCCAAATGTACGCTCTACTACCCATCTGCGAGGAAGTACTTGAAAACCTTTGACATCATCTTTACGCCTTACTATTTCCAAAACCCAACCACAGGTTATCTTGACCCAATCAATCAGTTGACCAGCATAAGCAGCATCAGCCCAAATAAGCTGCAATCGAGAGAATGTCCCCTTAATTTGTTCCAGAACAAGTTTAGCTCCATCTCGATCCTGAATATTCGCTGCATGAACTACAACTATTAATAGTAGCCCTGTTGTATCCACCAGAATATGGCGCTTTCGTCCTTTGACTTTCTTACCAGCATCATAGCCGCGTACTCCACGTGTTTCTGTGGTTTTGACTGATTGACTATCCAAAATCGCTGCACTCGGTTCTGGTTCTCTGCCATTTTCAATTCTCAGTTCAGTTCTTAGCGCAGCATTTATGCGTTCCCAAATTCCATAAAGACGCCAAAGACGGAAATAGTGGTAGACAGTTTGCCATGGTGGAAATTCGTGTGGTAACATTCGCCATGCACAACCAGAACGTAGCAAATAGAATATGCCATTCAATATTTCACGATAGGGGTGAACACGTTTTTTGCCTCGATTAGTTGGGGGATTTGGGATATGAGGCTCGATTAGTTTCCATTCTTTATCAGATAAATCGCTAGGATAAGGAAGTCTTTCAGTCTGTTCTGACATTGACGAACAATCTTGGGACATGTTTTATCCCGAAATTATTTCGCGCTAAATATGTCGGTTGTAATCCCTTATCTTTTGTGAAACTTAATGGAAAAAAGATACGTTGGATCATTGCTCAAAAATCGAAAGGTGAATCTACCTCGACGATAGCTGAGATCCAGGGGATCTCAGCCCGTCGAGTTCAGCAGATCTACAAAGAATACGTTGAAACTGGTCAGCTTCCTCAAGTTGGCATTAATCTTGGAAGACCAAAGAACCCCTTATCCTCCTCTGATCAGGAATTGATTGACCAAACTTACTCTGATTATAAGTTTGGAGCCTGTTACCTTGAGATTCTCATCGAAGGCAAATATAATCGTAAGATATCTCATAACAGAATCCATAACTACCTACTTAGCATGGACCTTGCCAAGGAAAACCGAAAAAAGAAACAGAGAAGAAAATGGTGTAGATACGAACGCGAACACAGCATGTCTGCTGCACACATCGATTGGCATGAGAATCCCCTGTTAGGACTGCAAGTCTGTGCCATTCTTGATGATTCATCAAGAATGATAATTGCAGGTGGAGAGTACGTTCATTGCAACACGGAGAACACCATTAAAGTGATTGATGAACTTGTCAAAGAGTACTGGGACATATACCCTTTAAGAGAGCTCATTATGGATCATGGAAGTGAATTCGGGGCTCACAGGATTAATAAGGATGGTTCATGGGATAGTGACTTTAAAAGATGCATTGAAGAACTTGGAATCAAACCAATACTTGCAAGGGTAAGACATCCTCAGACAAACGGAAAAATAGAGAAATGGTTCGATACATATCAAAGGTTTAGAGGAGAGTTTGAATCATTTGAAGAATTCGTACAGTGGTATAACAAGAGGCCACATGGAGCTTTGAAACTTGAACAGTTAGAATCGCCACAGGAAGCATTCTGGAATAGATTACCAGTTGAGGCAAAGTTCAGAATAGGAGTGAGATTGTTTGGGTGGTGAAAACATGGACAAGAGGAAAAAAGTTTCAAAGCGAAATTATTTCAGGACAAAACAGAGCGAAGAATTTTTTCTTTATTATTTAACCGGGGCTGGCTTGAATGGAACTGCTGGGTGTGAACATACTTGAAGTTTTGACAGGGATAGACCAGTTTATCTGGGGACCACCCCTTCTTATTTTGCTTGTTGGGACAGGAATTTTCCTGACTTTGCGCCTTGGGCTGATTCAGGTTTTCAGGCTGCCTCTTGCTCTCAAATATGTCCTGAATTCAAAGAAATATGAAGAAGGAGTCCTTGGCGACATTTCGAGCTTTGCGGCACTCAGCACCGCACTTTCTGCAACAATCGGAACAGGAAACATTGTAGGAGTTGCAACGGCAGTCAAGACCGGGGGTCCAGGGGCTCTTTTCTGGATGCTCCTTGCCGCCTTTTTCGGGATGGCAACCATGTATTCCGAAGCCCTGCTGGCAGTCAAATACAGAACAGTTGACGCAAACGGGCAGATGTCAGGGGGCCCAATGTATTACATTAAAAACGGACTTGCTCATAAGAAGTACAGCAAGGTCCTTGCCCCCCTTTTTGCCATCTTTGGGGTAAATGTGGCACTCTTCGGAATAGGAACTTTTCCTCAGGTAAACGCTATCGTGGACTCGGCAAGGATTGCTTTTGACATCCCCGAAGTCCTGACTGCAGCCGTGTTGAGCCTGCTTGTGGCTTTTGTGACACTAGGAGGGATCAGGAGGATTGCGGCTGTTGCCCAGTTCATGGTACCTTTTATGGCAGTGGCTTATGTGCTGGGCTGCCTTGTGATTATCGGGCTGAACCTTGAAAAGCTCCCGGAAACGTTTGCTCTGATCCTCAGGTCCGCCTTTTCCGAAACAGCAGCAAAGGGAGGGTTCCTTGGGGCTGGGGTGATGCTTGCAATTCGGATGGGAGTTGCCAGGGGGATTTTCTCAAACGAAGCCGGGCTTGGAAGCTCCCCCATAGCAGCCGCGGCTGCAAGGGTCAAAGAGCCGGCAAAGCAGGGTCTGATCTCAATGACCGGGACCTTTTTCGATACCATTATTGTCTGCCTGATGACAGGAACAGTGCTCATCATGACGGATTCCTGGACCGGAGATCTTGCAGGGGCTTACATGACAAGCTATGCCTTTTCCACCGTACTTGCAGAAATCGGGAGTTATATCGTAACGGTCGGGCTCATATTCTTTGCCTTTACAACCATTCTTGGGTGGAACTATTACGGGGAGCGCTGCACGGAGTTCCTCTTCGGGGTTAAAGGAATCCTTCCCTATAAAGTACTATATATCCTCATCGTTGCCTCAGGCGCCTTCCTGACCCTTGATGTCATCTGGGTCCTGGCAGATATCGTGAACGGGCTTATGGCGATTCCGAATCTGATAGCCCTCCTGGCGCTGAGAAAGGTTGTTGAATCCGAAACTGGATGGTATTTTAAGAGGAATAAGGACTTTGAGAGGAATAAAAGCCATGGGGAAAAAAATAAGAGCTGAAAAATTGAATTAGGGAAGAAGTATAAGAGTTTTGAGAGGAATAAGAGCTTTAAAGGAAGTAAAAGTTGAAAATTGAATTAGGGAAGAAGTTCGAAAACATGAAAATACAACCTGATGCAGGTTGCAAACAAAGTGTAACGGTTATAAGCAAGACTTAAAGATTGTTAATTATAAAGTTCACAAAACCAGACAGGGATTGTTACCCATGAAACTTACCTTTTCAGGAAAAGCCCCGGAGGCTATGAAGAAGGAAAACAGAGGACTGAATTTTGTAACTGCGATACTGCTAATAGCCGTTCTTCTGACTTCTCCTGCATCTGCAGTTATCGTTTCGGGAGATACACACCTTCAGGTTGAAGTCTCGGAAATAACCCCTAACCCTGCAAGACCCGGAGAAGACCTGCTTATAACAGTCAATATAGAAAATACCGGTGACGAGCCTGCAGAGAACGTGAAAATAGGGATCGAAGAACTTTACCCTTTTATCTTTAAGTACAGCACCTCAGATGTGTACGGTTCCGGGACCAATACCGAACGCACTTTTCTAATCGAACAGATAAGGCAGCGTTCGAAGGTCCAGGTAGACTTCCATTTCAGGGTCAGCCCCGAAGCAAAATCGGGAGATTACCAGCTTGAATTTACTATCAAAGATGACGGCGGAACAAGCTTTTCAAAAAGGATTCCTATTCGAGTGGAAGGAAACCCTGATCTCGTACTTACAGACACCGGGGTCTTTCCGGTAAATGCGGAAAATTCCTCTTCCGGAGCCCTTGTCCCCGGGGAAGAATTTTACCTCAGGACTACAGTCAAAAATGCAGGGAACGGAGATGCGAAAAATGTCCGTGTTATTCTCGATCTGAACGGCTCTTCCCCTGTTATTTCCCTGCAGGATAACGTCCGTTTCTTTGAAAACCTGAGTGCCGGAAGTTCCGAAAACCTATCTTTCAAGCTCCTTTTAGGCAGCAATGCGGGCGTGCAGCCCTACAAGATTCCTCTCCGGATAACCGCCTCAAACGAAGCCGAAACCCTTCAGATCGACAAGTCCCAGGAAATTGGAGTGAATGTGCTGAACCGGGCGAAAATAAATATTGCAAGCCTTAAATTCGACCCTGAAATGCCTGAGAAAGGCCAGCAGGCTTCCATGATCCTGAGGCTTGAAAATGTGGGGGACGGAGAAGCTCGTTTTGTGAAAGCCAGGCTCGAAGGGCTTGATGGCGACGGCAACACATATGCTTTTATTGGAAAGCTAAAAAAAGATGATGATGCTCCTGCAGTCTTTATCTTCATTCCTGAAAAGGCAGGAGAACAGGAGGTAACCCTGCTTGTGGAGTACGAGGACGATTTCGGAGCCCACCAGCTCAGTGAAAACCTGACGTTCGATGTGATCAGGACAAAAACCAGTATTGTCCCAATTGTCCTGGGAGCAGTCATTGTACTTGCAGCCGCAGGCTTTTACCTGAAAAAGAAAGGCAAAATCTAAGCTGGGGAAACGAAAAGAGGAACGTTTCAAATAACCTTAAAGGATGCCCTATTATGCTTGAAAAGGCTAAAGTCTCCTTTTTTCTTGCCAGCCGTTCAATTACTCGAGGCAACAAAGGGATTACAATCTTTACGGTCTTCGTACTGACCCTGATATTTATTCAGCTTGTGCTTTTCTCAAGTATTCTGGCAGGAGTTACGCTCAAATTCAATGAGCTGATGGTGGACTACCAGACAGGGAACGTGGTGATTGAGCCAAAAGAAGAGGAACATTATATAGAAGATGCATCAGCCCTGCAGAAGAAGATCGAAAGTCTCCCCCAAGTTGTAGGGACCTCGGCCCGCCTGAAGACCACAGGAACTTTCCGCTACAAAGAAAAAGAGATAGGAGGTACGGTTTACGGGATTGATCCTGCGGATGAAGCCTTTGTAACCGGGCTTGAGGGAGCCGTAATAAGCGGGGAGTTTCTCAGCAGGCCCGACAGGGGCGAAATTATTCTGGGCAGGGAGGTCTCGGGAGGTTATGGAGCCTTGATGGAGTCAAGGTCTCTTGGCGGTGTGGAGGTTGGCGACACCATAGAACTTACCATCAGCGGAAAAACCAAGGAGTTCAGAGTCAAAGGGATCTATTCCACTCTTTTCTTCATGGCCGACGCAGGAGCCTACATCAGCCGCGCCGACATGGAAGAGATGCTGGGCGTGGAAAACGAGGATTATGCTCAGGAAATAGCTGTCAAGACCACCCCAGGCACGGATGAATATGAGACCCGCACAGCCCTCCTGTCCCTCGGTATAAAGGAAAATATCCGCACCTGGCATGAGTTTGCAGGCATCCTCCGCCTCATTGAAAACACCCTGGGCCTTGTCAGGAACATTATGAACGCAATAGGCCTTTTGATAGCGTTTGTGATTATCTTTGTGGTAATTTATGTTAATATAGTGAATAAGAAACGGCAGATCGGTGTCCAGAAAGCAATCGGGATAGAACAGAATGTGATCGTTGCTTCTTTCGTGCTTCAGGCAATGCTCTACGCCGGCACAGGGATCATACTCGGCTATGCTTTTATGCGTTTCGGACTTGTTCCTTACACGGTTTCTCACCCTCTCCAGGTCCCCCTGGGCGCTATGAGTCTGAAACTTGACGATGCCGAAGCCATAGACCGGGCAATCCTCCTTTTCCTTGCCTCCATAATAGGCTCTGTAATCCCTGCGTATAAACTGGCCCAGAAAGATCTTCTCGACCTTATCTGGGGGAAGTGAGAGGAGGTGACAAAAATGGAAAATGAAAGGAAGCCTGAACTTGAAATGGAAACAGCTCCCGAAAAGAATGGCGACATAATTATTGAAGGAATAGAAATAGTCCGGACCTTCAAAATGGGAGAGGTACAGGTAAGGGCGCTCCGGGGAGTAAATGTAAAAATCAGGAGAGGAGAGTTCGTTGCAATCATGGGTCCCAGCGGTTCCGGAAAAACCACTCTCTTAAACCAGCTGGGACTTCTCGATACCCCTACCTCAGGAAAAGTCGTTATAGACGAAACCGACACTTCCAGCATGTCCGACAAAGAAAAAGGCAAATTCCGCCTCCATAACCTGGGCTATGTTTTTCAGGACTATGCCCTCCTGCCAGAACTTGATGCCTCCGAAAATGTCTATATTTCCCTCATGATGCAGGGCAAAACAAAAGAAGAATGCGAATCAGCAGCAGCAGAAATCCTCAAAGCCGTCGGCCTTGGAGACCGCCTGCATCAGCTTCCCTCAAAAATGAGTGGCGGCCAGCAGCAGCGAGTCTCTATTGCCCGCGCCCTTGCCCATTCCCCAAGAGTTCTGTTCGCAGACGAACCCTGCGCGAACCTGGACTCTCAAACCTCAAGAGAAGTGCTCGACCTTTTCAAGAAGTTCAATACGGAAAAAGGCCAGACGATCGTAATGGTCACGCATGAAGAATGGCACGCTGCATACGCTGACAGGGTGATCAGGTTAAAAGACGGGGTCGTGGAAAAGCGAGCTTAAACTTAAAATGCTATTGAACTTAAACCACTGTTTTACTTAAACCGCTGTTGACTTTAACTGCTCACCCGATTTCACCAACATAGCTGGGCCGCCCGAATTGCGCCTCGGGAGTACGCAGTCTGTTTCGCTCCGCTCAAGCAGACTATTTATGGGTTAATAAGTGGATCTACACTCAAGAGGACTAACTTAAAAGCATGATAAAGTAAATAGACACAGGAGAGTGGTCTTCCTCAAGAAGACAAAAAAGAAGAAAAACAGACCAGAAGTAAAATCCAGAAGTGAAATTTACGAAGAAGCGAATAAGAAATAAACGGAAAAAAACAGGAAAATAGCAAGAAAAACAAGTGAATGGAACCGAAAAACAGGCAAGGTGTAAACAAGGAAAGTTAAATTCGATTTAAAAAATACTCTTTTTTAAATTTCAAAATTTTCCTACTCAGGGCTTTTTTCTTTCTACCACTGCTTATTTCATATTTCGACAGGCTGCCAGAAAGGCTGGCAGGGAACATTGTATGATCTTAAAAGTATTTTTCAGGGCTTGAGAAGAAATAAGAGAAAGTATTTCCCGGAAGTTGCTTCCGGAAGTTGCGGCACAGAAATCAGATATTATTTTCTTTATCAGGGATTATTTCCTGAAGATGTAATACAAAAGACGGCATAAAAAATATGCTTCTCATAGAATTATATAGTTTTTTGGGTATATAGGATATAATAGGAATTCAAAGGGGGATTTGCTGGGATGTTATCCGAAATAGTTACCTTTGTATTAGGCGGGTGATGGTCACTTTATTAGGGCAAGATTTGTCCGATTGTTTATTAAAATATTAGAAAAGTTTTATTAGTAACATTTACAATATAATTACTATAAATTACAACTGTGGTTTGCGATTATATGCTTGTAGTGCCTCTTCTGGAAAAATATAAAAAATATCTGATGTGGTCGTATCGTACCCTCGGTTTTTTCCAAACAGCCGGAAAATTTTCTATTTTGTTTTTATTAATGATCCTGTTTAACCTGTACGAGCTGGCTTATTATATTCCCGAAGTGGAGAAATTGAGTAAGATCCAGACATACATGAACACTTACTGGTTTAACCTCGGGTTAATGGCGGCAGGGGCACTGGTGTTGACTCTTCTTTTCGGTTTGATTCACAGGTTACTTGACAGAAGAAATAAGTTTAACTTGATAACTCTCATTGAAACCGGCTTTCCGGAACTGAAAACAAGGCTTGCAACGGCATATGATAACAGCCAGAATATCAACATAGTTACAAAGAAACTGCTTGAGGATGTGCACATCCAGCTCAGCGGGATCAAAATAAAAAAAATAATTCCGAAAAACCAGATTTTCAGGTCGTTTGTAATATTTTTGCTGGCAGCTGGAGCTGTCACCTTCTGCATCCATGAGGGCTTCAGCTTTGATGTATCCCCCAGCCAGCTAATCGATGATCTCCTGGACAACATGTCTGACCTGAATGCCAGAGCAGCTTACGAGGAAAAAGAGGAGGTTGCCCCGGATTCCAGGTACAGGGTAGAAGCTGTCATCATAAAAAATGGAGATAAGGTTGAAATGAAAATCAACCCGAGCCTGGGCCTCGGGTTCACAAGCCAGGTCGATGCGGATACTGATAAGAATTTCAACGAGAGTGTAGACAACCTGGAAGATGAATTCAGGCAGAGTCAAACCTACTCGGAAAACCTGCCGGAAGAATATGAGCCTTTGATCAAACAATATTTTGAAGCACTTTCATCCTGAATCTGTCCCCCCGAATCTTCCCCTGAATCAATTATTTTCAATGAAAAAATTACAGCGAAGAAATTATAGAAATCAGAAGATAAGAGAAAGCAAAAAGCCCGTAAAGCAGCAGAAGTGCCCGAATTTGCAGCAAATGCCAGATTTATGAAAAAACAACGGAGTTTCAATATGATAGAGCTACAGGAAATCCAGCTTGAAGATTCTGAACTTAACTTAAAGCCTACCTATGAAAAAGCCCCCAAGATTTTCGAGGTTATTTTCAGAGAAATCGGCAATGCTATCGTCGGCCAGAAAGAAATGGTTCGCCAGATCATAATAGCCATGCTGTGTGAAGGGCATGTCCTCGTTGAAAGCAATCCCGGGCTTGGCAAGACCCTTACGATTTCCACAATTTCCCAGATCATGAGCATGAAGTTCAGCAGGATACAGTGTACACCTGACCTTATGCCTGCGGATATCACCGGGACCGACATTATCGAAGAAGACGAAAGAGGCTCAAAACGTTTCAGGTTCAAGCAAGGTCCTGTTTTTGCAAATATCGTGCTCGCAGATGAAATCAACCGCGCTTCCCCGAAGACCCAGTCCGCCCTGCTTGAAGCCATGCAGGAAAAACAGGTGACAATTGCAAGCACGACATATCCACTGGACAGGCCTTTCTTTATCCTTGCAACCCAGAACCCTATAGAAATGGAAGGTACTTATACCCTTCCCGAAGCCCAGCTTGACAGGTTTTTAATGAAGATCCGTCTGGGTTACCCGGATTCCGAAGAAGAGTTTGAGATTGTAAACCGTTACGCTGAGGCACTCAGGCCTTCGGTGCGGAGATGTATAGAAAAAAATACTTTTCTTGAACTGCAACAGATTACCCGCAGAATCCCTATCTCAAACAAACTCAAGAAATATGCAATCGATATCGTGAACCAGACCCGGAATATGCCTGAGATGATAGAAGCAGGGGCATCCCCAAGGGCTTCAATTGCCCTGATTCTCTGCGCAAAGGCAAACGCGTTTCTCGACGGCAGGGGATACGTCGATAAAGAGGACATTGACTCCATGGCCCTTCCGGTCCTCCGCCACAGGATAATTCTATCTTTTGATGCTGCAAGGAGTAACATCACGAGCGATAAAATCATAGAAAAAATCCTGGAAAGCAGAAAAACAATTATCTGACCCGGCCTGCGGAAAAAAAGGCTGGAGGCGATGATCATAATGACTGGCGCAAAACACAGAATCGATACATCATTCCTGACCCAGCTCGATAGATATGAGATCCCCCTCAGCAGGAGAGTTTCCGCAATTCACACGGGCAGTCACCAGTCTACCAGGATGGGGGCAGGGCTTGAACTCATAGATCACAGAAAATACAATCCTGGAGACTCGTTAAAAAAAATAGACTGGAACCTCTATGCCCGTACGGAAAAGCTCTATATCCGCAGGTTCGAAGAAGACAAAAACCTCAACATGGTCATCCTGCTTGATGCCAGTGGCAGCATGCTCTTTCCTGAAAGCACGCCGAACAAGTTCGAGTATGCGTCGACAATAGCTGCAGGTGTTTCTTACATCGTAATGAAACATAACGATGTGTATACGGTTGCAACGTTTGCAGACGGCGTGGAGTACACAAAAGCTCATAAAGGAAGGGACGACTTCCTGCGGACAATAGACTCCCTGACCCGGATTTCGGTCAGTGGAGACACAAAGCTTGCAGATTGCGCCGACTCCATATATCCAAGGATAAAAACGAAATCAATGGTGCTTATAATTTCAGACTTTCTGGATAGCATCGAATCGGTCCGGAATGCCGTTAACAGGCTGTCCAGACACGAGCTTGTGCTTGTACATGTTTATGATGAGACCGAAATGAACCTGCCTGAAACCGTGGATGGATCAGTAAAATTTATTGACAGCGAGACAAACGAAGAAATCAGTTTTACGGTGGGCCCCAACTTCAAAGAAGAATACGCTGCCGAATACGCAAAGCATGTAGCCGAACTGGAAAAAATTGCCTACGATTTTAAAATCCCTTACTTCCGTGTCAGCATAGAAAACCAGCCGTTTGATACCGTTCTAAGAATTATAGGTGAAGGGTGATCCTGCCCATGGACTTTGAATTTTCTCAGGGGCTGGCTGCACTTGCAGGCATAATTCCCCTTACGATAATATACCTGCTCAAGCCCCGCCCAAAAAATGTTATTCTGCCTTCCCTGATGTTTGTCCGGAGGATAAGCCAGAATGTGCTTGATTCGCGGCGCACCATCAGTACGAAAATAACAGACCCTCTTTTTTTCATACAGTTGCTGGCCCTTATTCTTCTCTCGACAGCAATTGCAGGGCCCCTCCTCGAAGAAGTAAAAGCAGATTCTGAAAAGGTAATAATTATTATAGACTCGTCTGCAAGCATGACAGCCCGGGATAGGGTTGATGCCGCAAAGGCGATTGCAATAGACAGCCTTGCCGAAGAAAATACGATTATCACAGCTGAAAGTATTCCTGTGGTGCTTGCAAAAGCGCTGGATGCGGATGATGCAAAAGGAGTGATCGACAGCCTGGAGATGAGAAACACTCCGGCAGACATTCCCAAAGCGATTTTAACCGTTGTAAACGAGAAAGAGAACGAAAACGGAAAAGTCGTGGTTATATCCGATTTTGAAAATTGGGCAGGAAGGACACCTGAAACCTACATCCGGATTGCAAACACGAAAAACATGGAGCTTGAGTTCAGACAGGTTGGCGATAAAACTGCCAATTACGCAATTGTGGACGGTTACTTAAAAGACAGAAACGACGGGACATATGAATATACCTGTACTGTCAAAAATTTCAACAATGAAAGTGCAGACCTTGAAGTTCAACTGGAGAGTGGGACTGACTCCTCCGGCACAGAGGTGAGCAGTTCGGTACAGCTTGAAGGGCTCGGAGCGCAACAGATAAAGTTTTCAAATATTCCCCAGGGCGCATCAACTGTGAGAATCCTCAATGAGGATGCAATACCCTGCGACAATATTGCTTACATTTCAATTCCTGAAGTCAAACCCAAAAAAGTTCTGGTCTTGACAGACCCTGAGGAAAATGCCGGGAAATCTCCCCTGATAACAGCGATATCCCTCCTGCCCGACATTCACCTTGAGGTCCGGCAGTCCCTGCCTGATAATGTTACGGAATATGATACCATTATCGTAAACTCTAAAGAGAAATCTCTCCCGGCCCTCGATGTCCTGGAAATCGTAGCTTATGCAAAAAGCGGAAAGGACCTGATAGTAATAGGAAATGAGTGCCTGTACGATTCCTTACCTATGCACGGGCTTTATTCCGTCCTGCCGGTAAACATAATTTCAGTAGAAGATGAAGGTAGCCACACCATCGAGACCGTGGGGAGCGGAAAAAATATTTTTGAAGACGTTACGTTCGGTGAGGTATACCTGCGCCGGTTCCTCGTCACCACCCCGAAAGAAGGGGCTTCGGTCCTTGCAGAGGTAAAGGGAACAGGGCCTCTGGTCAGCATGCAGAGTATAAAAAACGGGACCGTGACCTATGTAGGGTTCAGTGATACTACAGGAAAAGATGCCTGGAACAATTTTGCCACTACCCCGACCTACCCTGTGTTCTGGGTAAAACTGCTCAGATATATGTGGGGAGTCGGAGACATCAGTGAAACAAACGTGAATACGGGCCGGTACCAGGCATTTGACCAGGATGTCCTGATAAAAACTCCGACCGAGACGATCAGCAGCAGTTTCGTCTATTATGACGAGTGCGGGCTGTACAGCCTGAACCAGAAGACCGTTGCTGCTAACCTCTACGATTCCATGGAATCGAATACCTTTACGGAAAAAAGACTGAACCTGACAGGTGAAAACGGAGAAATCAAGAAGCTGGAACTCCGTACAAAGTTTCCTGACAAACTCCGGAAGTACCTTATCTACGCTTTACTGCTGCTCCTCATAATTGAAAACGCAGTCATGTTCAGGAGGAGGATCATATGACCTTCAATCTCCCTTTTAATTTTGATTTTTTACACGGCAGCGAATTGCTGCTCTTTGTCCCTCTGGCCGTTTTTGTGCTATTAGGACTCTGGAAAAAGGTCGATAAAAAACACCTGTTCGTCCATGCCCTTGTTGTCTTCCTCCTGATCCTGGCTCTTGCAGCCCCTTACTCTGCAGAAATAGGCACTCCTAAAACCAACCAGACCGGGATAACCATAATTTCCGATGAGACCGTAAGCATGGACCTGCTACAGAAAGGGGTCGCCGGGGAAATTTCAGAAAAACTCGGAACCAGCGTCCCGGTAACAGTAACAACGGTTTCAGGGATACATACTTCTCTTGGTGACGCCATCATTCAGCAGGCTTCCCCCGAAACCTACGTGCTTGCGGTCTCGGACGGGCAGAGCAATTCAGGGACTCCGGTTGAAGAAGCCCTGTCTTATTGTTACAAAAATAATTTTCCGGTAGCAGCCCTTATCCCCAAAACCGAAAAAGAGGACCTCAGCGTGGAGATTGAGGGTGATAATGAGGCTGTAATCGATAATGAGGCTTATTATAAAGTTAATGTCCGAAAGGCAACTGAAGAAAAAATGAGTTACCAGGTAAGGATTACCGTTGACCACCGGAAGGTTCTTGAGCGGGAAATAACCCAGACCGGAAGAATAGAAAGCATAGAGTTCAACCACACATTTGAGACGCTCGGCCCTCACACCGTAAAGGCAACCCTGCACCCGGCAAGTATCAGCGTAAAAAACCTGGATTATTTCGAGAACAATAACCAGTATATGAAAAGTATATACGTAACCCCCAAGCCAAAGATTCTGCTTATTTCAAATGAACCCGACTCTCCTCTTGCAAACACGATGAAAGAGATCTACGATGTAAGAGTGACAAAATCATTCGGCTCCCTTAACGGCACGGACGCCGTTGTAATGGATAACCAGGCTGCATCAACGATTTCGGAGGAAGAAACCAGAACCCTCAGGAATTACGTCACTAACGGAGGGGGCCTGGTAGTGGTTGGAGGAGACTCTTCATTTGATTTCCCTGAAGAAAAAACATACCAGAATACCGGGTTTGAGGAACTCCTTCCTGTAACCTCAGAGCCTTCAAACTGGAGAGGAGGCAGAAACATTGTCCTGATGCTTGATGTTTCGCCAAGCGCTATGGATGCGAACGGGATTGGAGGGCGTGTTTTAGATGATATTTTGTCCAATGCGATCGTCCTTCTTGAAAGCGACCTCCTCAAAGATTCAAGAGTCGATGTGATCACCTTCGGAAGCAGGGGAATGGACATCACGGACGGATTCGTGGATATGTCAAAAGAATCGAATAGATTATGGCTTGAAACCAAAATTCGTGAAATTCAACCTTCAGGGCGATCAACTTCTCTTGAGAGAGGACTATTAACCGCACACAACCTGCTTAAAGCACAGAACAGCAGTGCCGAAGCTGAAATTATAATCGTATCTGACGGCGGGATTGGGAATGCGGTTGAAGGTGACCTCAGGTTTGAGCGAGCAGTCCAGTGTGCGGAAAACCTTCATGAAGGTAGCGGTATTGACATCCACTTTGTCCATATATACACTCCGAAAATTGACGAGCTCAAGGTTACCTCTAAAGGTCAGTATTATGCCGAGCTTTTTATGAATAAAATAGGCCTGTCAGAAAACTACGAGAGGCTGAAACCCGGCGAGAGGGTCGAGGTAAGCTTCTCCGAAAATCCTGAAGAATCCGAAGACCGGGATGATGAATATTCGAGCGGGTCAATCGTGGTTTACGACCCTAAACATTTCATTACTCAAAACATTTCCGACATAAACCATGATATTCTGGGGTATAATGAGGTCACCCCGAAGCCTGAAGCAAACCGCCTGGTGATAACACGGCTCGGAAAACCGATAATTACGACCTGGAGGCTTGGGCTCGGACGTGTTGCTGCAATTACAACCGATAATGGGGAAGGAAACGGGGCTCCCTGGGCGGCATTCCTGTATTCGGGAAATGACAGCCTTATAATTACAAGAACCCTGAATTGGGCGGTTGCTGATACCGAAATGTCCGAAGAGATCCAGCTAAAGATACCGGACCTTAAAATGGGCCAGCCGGGCAGAATCCTGATCACAACCGGAAAAGAAGGCACTCCTGAACTTTATTTTGACAAAAAGCCAATGGAAATAACCTCCATAGGGAATAACATGTACGAATCGTACGTCACAGCTGACACCTTCGGGCTTCACAAAATCTCCGAAACCCCTGTTGAAGCAAACCTGACCGAGGAATTGCTGCCCGAAGCTTCAGGAACTGAGAATGCATCCTGGAGACCTGCTGCCGTAAACCGCCCTGACGAATATACGTATATCGGTGAAAACACTCTTTTCAGGACAGCAATACTTGAAAACGGCGGGAAAATCTACACAAAAGGAGATATCTACTCAAAGATACTGGAAGACGCTTCAACCAGTACAGAGAAAAAAATCCTGACTAAGGTCTTTTATACAAAATATTTCCTTGCCCTTGCTTTTCTTATATACCTGCTGTATACCCTGCACCATACATACAATACCCGGATGAAATGACCGTAAAAATAAATTGATCCATAAGAACCGGCAAATCCAGGGATTATGATAAAACTGTAATACGGCCAGAATGCAGTAAATTAAGGGATGTGATTGACCCGCAGTTCGGGACCGTCTTGGACAAGAGACAAACTACAATGAAGAAAAAACCGAAATAAGGGACAAATAGTAATTAGCGGCAAACAGTAATTAGAGACACTGTATATGTGGGAAAAATTATGCCGGATATGAAGATATATTAGTTTAATGATATAATATAAAACCAATTAACTAAAATTAGAAAGATGAGCTGAGGAATAGAGCAATAAAATAATATTAAGTATTAAAAATATTATATATGAGAAATGCATAGTATAAATTGCGTTCTCATCAAACACCCCACAAACACCTACTTCAAAACCTACTCCACAATAAAGAGACGAATACGAAATTCTCAACCCAAAACTCAAATACCTCAAACCTCTTCCCAAAAAAATCTCTTAGTACCGTTCGGAACTTCCAGATATTTTTAGATGGGAACGCAAACTCATTTTAAAAACAAAACTGATTTTTAAAATTCTTTTCGCATCCCTTTTCGTACTCCTTTCATAGGGATTTCAATGTTTACAATCAGTCAGGAGAATTAATTCTAATAAAACCCGGTGCATGCGTCCGTTCCTATTTTGCCGGCGTCCGATGCTCATAATTTTTATTTCCTTCAGGAATACGGAACAGATGTTTTAGAAATTCGTTTAATATCCCATTTGAATCCCTGTTGAAGGCTAAAAAGATTTTGAGTAGAATTGAATGAAAACCAGACTATCCGCTTACAGACAACAGTTGCAACGGTTAGTGAGAAGTGGCATTTAACGAGGTGGATAAAGTTATCGGGTTGAGAGACGGGGCCGCAGAACAGCAAAGAAAAGCAAAATCGAGCTGCAGTATGTCCACAATACGGCAAAAATAAATAGAAAGAATATTGGAAGGGTAAATCCAGAGCTTGCAAGCATCCGGGGTCCAGAGAAGGGTCCAGAGAAGAATCCAGAGAAGAATATTCCCGCTATAGTAAGCAAAACACATGAATTCCTTTTCAGAATAGATTTTATTTGTAGAAGTGCATGATGTTTGGATTGTTATTGTCCCCGTAACTTTCAAGGTCTAATAGAAGAAGGTCTTCCGTGAGGTAATGTCTTGCAGGATATGTCAGTACGCCGTCCTTTATTACAGTACCCTCAGGCACGACATCAGCACAGCTTGTTGTGATCAGTATCCAGGCAACAAGCACGAAAATGAAATTACGTTTTGTTATACCTTTTCCTACTCAGATTTCGGAAACGATACTAAAACTAAAAATTCATTAAAAATTAATATCTTAGCTAAGAATTAGATAAAGTAGTATATATTGTTTTTAAAAATCCAAATAAATATATTCCTACAGATCACCCCTGATGGGGAGCGGATCCTGTACACGATTAAAACAGGTACTGTGATTAAACTTGTAATATAATGTTATACCTATAAACTAATAGATATACGGATAAAATTATATTAGTTGTTGAAAATATTAAATACAGTGGGTGCATAGTATAAATTGCGTTCTCACCGTAACGCCAAACTAGCAAACACCTATTCAAAAAACCTACTTCAATATCCACTCCGAAAAAACTACCCCACAAGTAAAGAAATAGTATAAAACTCACTGCCTATGAGTCAATTACCTCAAAAATCTTCCCAAATAAATAGCATCTCTTATAACATTCGGAACTTCCAGGATTCAGGTGAGAACGCAATTTTTCTTAACTCAGTCTTTTCTTAACGCAATCTTTTCTTCACAAAAATAGTAATTCAGGACTTTTTTGATTACTTAGACCTTTATTAACGAGACCTTTTTGATTATTCAGAAGTTTTCCGGTTATTTGGCACTTTTTTGATAATTCAAGCTTCTTATCATTTCGAAAATTTGGAGAATCCCATATCCTTCTACGATATCTAGCGCAAATTGATGACGGGGAAAACTTTGAAACGGTCACGCAGAGAACTTTTTTAGAAAGGAGAGCTTTTAATATGCCTTCCAGCCTGATATATTAATGGCATGTCAGTAAAACTGGAAATGGAATATTAGTAAAAATTGGAAAGATATTGGATTTATCTCTCCAGCTTCCTTACAGCTTTTTCTTTTACCCTTCCAGAGCTTAATTTCCGGACCGAGAACGTTCCCCGGAAGCCTTAACCGGCCTTTCAACGGACCTTCCAACCGGCGACTCATCTGATTTTTCTCTCTGGCTCCCAACCAAATCTTCAGGTGAACCTGCAGCTGAACTCTCTGTCTGGGCGGAGGAAGTCCCGAGTATTTTTCTGGTTCTGAAGGCTGCAAGTAAAAATCCGTAGGTGAGCGGGCCTATAATGATCCCTATCGGGCCGAGAACAAAGACCGGAGCTGCAAAGGCGACAAGAGTAATTGCCGGATGGATGGCAGCCCTGTTTCTGGCAAATCTTGGTCTCATGATAAAGTCAGGGATAATGCTCAGGAAGACAATTCCCAGGAAAATCAAAGCTCCTGCCGTAAAAAAGTCATCTATGAGGACATAGTAAAGGGCAAGTAGACCGTAGACCGTGCCTGCACCTACAACCGGCAGGAGAGCCATTATGAAAGTTAGAATTCCCCAGATTAGTGAATAGGGCACTCCGAGGGCCCAGTAAAGGACTCCCCCGATTATGCCGGTAATGAGGCAGGTCAGGAAATAAACTATGAAGAGGTTCTGGTAAATGTAATTGAGCTCCCCGAGAAATACGACCCCCACTTTCCTGTCCGGAAAGAGATTTGGGAGTTCGGTTGCAATAGTTTCGCTTTCTACAAGCAGGTAATAGGTCAGGACAACGATTACGATCAGCTCTATAATCAGGATAGAAAGGCCTGTTGATATCTGGAAGATATTATTTTGAATTTGGGGTACGTAATCCGTGACCAGGGAATTTAAGTATGCGCCGATGCTTTCAGTCAGTTTCCCGGG
This sequence comes from Methanosarcina acetivorans C2A, assembly GCF_000007345.1. Taxonomy (NCBI): domain Archaea; kingdom Methanobacteriati; phylum Methanobacteriota; class Methanomicrobia; order Methanosarcinales; family Methanosarcinaceae; genus Methanosarcina; species Methanosarcina acetivorans. The sequence continues at coordinate 3,557,943 of NC_003552.1, forward strand.
ATGGGTCTGAATAAGAGGCTCAAAAAGCCCTACTATCCGCCTTAGATCCATATTTGCAAACCCGTTAATGGTATTGGGAATTTCCAAAATTCTTGAAATCTCATTCATCAAAGCCTTCACTATCATAACACCGGAAGCCAATGTAATAAGAAAGATTGTACCAAGCGGGATCAGGGCACAGATCTGCTTGCTCTTTACGAACCTGATGCAAAAGAAGTACACAGGATGAATAATGTAAGCAAAAAGCGCACTGAGAATAAGAACATAAAAAAAAGCGGAGGTAATATATAAAGTATATAAAGACACCAGTGAAATTATGACTGTATAGAGAACCTTAACAGGATCATAACTTTTCATAGAATAAGATACTGAGGGAGTAGATAAATAACTTGCCATCAATATAAATAAACTTATCTCTATGAAAAGATTAAATTTGTTATTCTGAGATTATTGGAGTATATTTGAGAGAAATATTGATAGAAATAATGAGAAAAAACTTGAGCAGATCAAATTCGCCAATTAAAATTTAGTTGGGAAAAACAAAAATTAAAAACAAAAATTAAAAAGAGAAAAACATACTTTACCAAAAGACACTTCATGCTACAGGGGAGGAATTCAAAATGAGATATACCTTTCAGGACTCCACAGAACTTCCTGTCCAGAGGGATTTTATCCAGGATCTGCAGGACTTCATAAGGATTTCAAAAGAAGCCATAACTCTAGAAAGATCAATTATAGGAATAAAGCAGGGGACTAAGGAAGAGACGGCAATCTCTCAGGAAAAGCTTGAGGAGATAGACAGGTTCCAGAAAGACGTTACCAGTTATATCGAAGAACGTACGCAGGGAATCGAATCCGCGGAGATTCTTGAGATCAAAGAAAAAACAATTGAGGCCGCTTCAACGGCAGCTCTGTTAAAAAAGAATGAAAGACTTGAAGATATTGACAGGCAAAACAGACAAGCACTTATGGAATTGCAGCAGCTTGAAACCCAGATACTCACAACCCTCGGCCCCTTTTTTGAAACGAGCATCTACAGAGCTGAGAATGCCTATTACGCTTCAGTTGAAGCCAAAGAAATGAAAGGAAGACAGGTCAGTTCAGTTAACGGTATACAGTACGAGTTTGAACTGCATTTTGTTCATGATTCCCTGAAAGTTGAGGACTTTCGGGAACTTACCCTGCCCGTGTGGGCAAAGAGCGGCATCCTGTCCAGAGAAGAGAAAGCAAAGAAAATGGATGTATCCGGTTTCCATATTATGAGCATCGAGTACGAGGAAAACAATGTTCGAACAGTGCTTCAAGACAAAGATGCAGAGCACATGTTCAAAATCTCTGCAGATGAGAAGGCGCTGCTGATCATGCATGGAGACCATGATATAACAGGAGACGAAAAACTGGCCGCTCTCATAGATAACGAAGCTCTCTATATGTTTATGGGCAAGCTCAAGGAGTTTTTTACAAAATCCGTCGAATTCAGAAGACTCAAGAAGGTCCTGCTGGACGGGAAAAATGCTGTTGAAGAGAACACCGTGTTTGACTGCCTGAAGATTATAGCCGGCATATACGGGAAGCTCGTAAGGGAATGCATTGAAAGAGGGTATACCAAAGGGGAGGTGACAATTAAGATGGAGGAGCCAGGGAGCGTACGGACCGAAAAATACATTTCGAAGTCTGAAGCTTCAGGTGAACTTTCATCCATAGGGAGCGAGGGCACGGAGCTTGCCAGAATCCTTGGAGTTTCCGAAGCCTGAAAAACTAAACCGGGAATAAGTAGCTTTATTTTTGGTATATAAAGGGAGAGCTCGCGTTCTGGATTGTTCCTGTATCTGAGATATTACAGGAACTCCAGACAGGAACCGAAGGTCTGAAAGGTTCCGAAAGCATTAAACGCCTTAAAATATATGGGGAGAATATTTTAAAGCCAAAAAAACGGTCAGGTGCTCTGAAAATCCTTTTTTCCCAGTTCAAAAACCCAATTTCCCTTATTCTCCATTTTGCATCCGGAATGTTTTTTTCCTGCATGACCGGATGGATACGATAATTATCGTAACTATCATTTTTATCAGTAGCCTGCTTGGATTTTGGCAGGAAAAGTGGCTTCAGATGCTTTTGAGAAGCTATTAGTCACAGTGCAAATAAAAGCAGCAGTGCTCAGAGATGGTGAAGAAAAGGAAGTCCCTGTAGAAAAGATCGTACTCGGAGCTATAATCATTTTAAATCGGGAGATACTGTCCCTGCAGACTGCCTGATTCTTGACTCAAAGAATCTTTTTGTCAGCGAAGTCATTCTCACGGGAGAGACTTTTCCTGTAGAAAAAGAAACCGGTATACTGAAAGCAGAAACTCCACTCGGAAAACATACAAATTCTCTCTGAATGGGAACAAGTGTGGTCAGCGGGAGTGGAAAAGCAGTATCAATCTTTACCTGGGAAGAAACGGAATTCGGGAAGATTTCAGCAAAATTGAAACTAAGGCCGCCGGAAACCGAATTTGAAAAAGGGATTGCACAGTTCGGGCATTTACGGATTGAAGTTACTATGCTGATGGTGACGGCAATTCTTACAATTAATGTATATCTCCAGCACCCGATCCTGACTCCTTTCTCTTTTCCCTTGCTCTTGCCGTCGGATTGACTCCTCAGTTGCTGCCTGCGATTATCAGTGTCAACCTCTCTCATGGTGCACGAGATATGGCACAGAAGAAAGTTATTGTCAAGCGGCTCGTCTCTATTGAAAATCTTGGCAGCATGAACATGCTCCGCTCTGATAAAACCGGCACTCTGACAGAAGGGGAATTGCAGCTTCATTCATTTCAGGACCTGGAAGGAAAACACAGCGAAAAAGTTCTCCTTTATGCCTGTCTCAATGCCTATTATCAGAAAGGCTTCGAAAACCCGATAGACAGGGTAATCCTTGCACAAAATAGTTTTGATCTTTCCGCGTACCGAAAACTGGGCGAAATACCTTATGATTTCGTGCGCAAAAAACTTTCGGTATTCGACTATCTCACTTTTGTCACTCTGCTCCTTCTCCTACCCGGAATGACAGAAGAGTTCAGAACAGGATGGTTTATTGAGTCTGTAATTTCAGCATCAATGATAGTAATGGTAATCCGAAGCAGAAAACCGTTCTTCAGGAGCAAACCCGGAAAATACCTGCTTACAATTACCCTGCTTATCGGAGCTCTTACTTTAGTGTTCCCTCTAACCCCATTAGCAGCCGTCTTTAGTTTCAAGCCACTACCCTTTTCAGTCGTTTTAATTATTGAAGCAATTATAGGGCTGTAAATTATCACAGCTGAAATAGCAAAGAGGATTTTTTATAAAAAAGTAAAGCCTTAAAATATTCTGGAATAAAACCTTGCTGCCTGCAGGGTAAACTCATGCTTCAAATGGCTCTTCCTTATAGTCTTCCAGATTTTCGATTTCTTTATAGTCGGTGCCGTCAGGCAGAAAAGGCGTGAAAAGGATAACCGAACAAAGGAGTAGAAATGTTCCAAACATCCGGGACTGCGCCTCAACAGTAGCATAAAACATGAGAATCCCAAGCATGACCCACAAAATAAAGCTCAACTGAAAAGCAAGTTTAACTCTATAAATATTTTCTTCGCTTCTGATCAAGCAACTCCTCCCTGAATACCCCATTTATAATTGATTCGGGATTGAATAAATAGCTGTTTATTTGAAAGATTTGGAGATTTAAGCTCCAGAAATTAAAAATGTTACCCGGCTGAAAATAGATATTCCTGAATAAAATTTACGATTTCAGAAGCTGATGAATAAAAAAAATTAGTAAGAATGGAACACCGGAAAAAGAAGTAAAAAGAAGAATAATTCTGATTCAGAATGAAGACTTAGAGTGTCGGATTCAAAATATTAGATTAAAGCATCGGATTTAGAATATTAGATTCAAAACATCGGATTCAGAATCTAATATCCAGAGTCAGAGTCACAGACCCTTTTAGCGCATCAAATTTCGATAAAGCTAATGATCTTGTCTCCCTCACTTACTCTCCTGAGAAAATCCTCCCTGCTGGTATATGGAACTCCAGAAGCTATGGAATCCGCCGCTCTTCTACTGATCCCGGGAATCTCCCGGATAAGGGCAGGAGATGCAGTGTTTACCGGCAAAGGGTGGGGAATTCCGGTAATCGAACGCATTCCATGCCCTGTGACAGTAATGTCCGTGAATTTCCGCAGAGGCATGAGGGCAGAGATTCCTACAAGCAAAGGGTAAGAACCAAGCTGTCTCCCAAAAGTTATCCCCCTGCCGTGCACCTCGCACATTACATCCTTCAGTACCGTTCCTTCCGGCACGACCCTTCGGAGCATTGGAAGGTCAATATTCTTTCGGACCTGTTCCTTATAATCCAGAAAGAGTTTCTTATGCTTCCTTGCAGCTTCATCCCTGCCGGATATCGGAGTTCCGGGAAATGCCATAACCTGCCGGATATTAATTCTGCGGAGCAACAGTCCAGAATTAAGCACCTGAAGCAGGAAATCATAGTTCAGCTGGAAGGTTTTTTTAGTCTCCCCCATCAGCCCGTGCACAAAATTGATACCAGGGAGAATTTCCGGTAGCCCGTTTGTCCCGCGCCCGGCCCCTAACCTGTTTACCAGTTTGATCGCCTCAAAAACCTCTTCGGAAGTCGCCTTGAGGGAGTTTGCTGCAAACACCTTCGGGTCGGCAGTCTCCATGCCGAAGGCGGCTACATCGCCGGAAGTGTGATATTTGATAATCGTCTTCAGGATTTGCTCCGACTCTTTGGGATACGTTGCAAGAGTTATAGGATTTGCATTATCCATATGAAGCACGGAAAGTTCAGGTGCGGAATTCCTGATTCCCTTGTAAAGCCTTTCAAGAACCTCAGGCACGGGTTTCGGGACTGGTCCTCCTGCATCGGCCCCGTGGTAAGAAAAAAGGTCCGGTTGCCTCCCTATCCTGAAATAGCGGGCTCCATTGGAATAAAGTGCAGAGACTTCGGCGACAACGTCCTCTACAGGCCTGTAGTCCGAAGCCCCATAAAATGGTTCGGTGCAGAAGGAGCAGTGAACACGCCTGCCACAACCCCTGTAGGTTTCAAGCTCGCACATGCAGTATGGGTAGTCCGGGTGCTGCCGGATCAAAAAAGCCCCCTTCGGACCCCAGCGTCCAATCTCTGCCGTTGTCCTGAAACGGTGGTCAACGGATTCCGGGGCTTTCAGCCCGGTAGGAAGGCTCCCCCTGCTATCGCTTCCACTCCCACCAGCCCCTTCCTCAAAAAGATCGTAAACAAAAGCCTCGAGATCCATTTTTGCAAGTACTGCTTCTCCAAGGTTGATCCCACTTTCTGCCCCTTTTGCAGCCCTTCCTCCTTCGTTGCTGAATCCGAGCCTGATAGGGCCGCCTATAATTTTTACCCCGTTCGCAACCCGGAAAATAGTCTCGATCTCACCAAGCGTGATAGGGGATGCCCGGAGGTATTTTCCCGGTACGGTCATGCCTGCAATAATGACCAGAAGAGCGGCTTTTCCTATAAGCTCGCCGGTTCCGGGAGGGTTTTCCCGAAGGGTATCGATTGTGAGGTAGTGAATTTCTTTTTCGGAAAGCCCGCGCTCTCTCAGAGCTCCTGCTATGTACCGGGAGTAGGGAGAGATATAAGGAGGAACCCCGAGGCAGGCGGGTTCATCCACGTAGCCGTCTATGATGAGTGCTTTCATATCAGTTCTCGTTTCCTTGTTTAACTGAAGATTGGAGTATAGAATGCAGTTGGATATTAAATTAAAGGTGGATTGAAACCTGATAAAACAGGTGATTTAAACCCGTAAAGGCAAAATGGATACAGGTGGAATGAATACAAGCAAAACGAATAGTAAAAGTCAGAAGAATAGTAAAAGTCAGTGAAGATAAGTCCAGAGAAAAGATAAAAAATATTTAGGGCCGGGACCGAGAATCGAACTCGGGTCGTAGCCTCCACAGGGCCACAGGATGGACCTCTACCCTACCCCGGCCACAGGGTCTGATACTTCGGGTTTGAAGCAACCTATAAAAGGAGTTTTTTTATATAAAGTTTTTGCCGGAAAAAGCAGGAGAACTCTCCAGGAAGCCGGGAGTTTTTTGCTTTTCGGCAGTTTGAGTATAAAAGTCCCGCTTCAGATTAGCTCAGCTAATTTCAAGCGCGCTTGAGGTAGGTTTCTGGCAGGTCTCTGCGGGCTTCAGGCAAGTTTCAGATTGTTTTAAGCCTGTCAAGGGCGAGTTTTGCAGCCTTTTCTCCGGAAAGGAGCATCCCTCCGAAGACAGGACCCATTCTCGGGGCACGGGTTGCGGCATTTGCAGCCATACCCGCGACAATCAGCCCGGGATAAATCTCCTGGGTTGCATTCACAGCCAGGCGCTCGCCGACCTCAGACCACATCGGTTTTTCTCCGAGCAGTCCGAGTTCCCCGATCTTTGCATTCGGGATTTTTCTGAGAATCGTGTTGCAGACAACTGCCTCATGGCCAGTTCCATCGATTACGAGTTTTGTGCGGATCATGAGCGGGTCCACATGCAGGCGCTGGGTTGTAACAGGCCCCCAGTTGATGACTATGCCGGTAACCCTGTCATTTTCCCGGATCATGATGTCTTCAAAGCTCACTAGGTTAAAGACCTCAGCCCCTGCCGAAGTTGCCCCTGCGATCAGCTTCCCGACGGATTCCACGGAGTTTGCCACATAATACCCGGACTCGTACTCCTTATACCTGATTCCGAAGTCGTCTAGGATGCGGGTAGCTTCCTCCTGCACGACGATACGGGGAAACATCATCCCGCCTGCCCACATGCCGCCGCCCAGGGACAGTTTCTGCTCATACAAAGCGACCTTTACCCCGGCTTCGGCCAGGTATTTTGCAGCCACAAGGTTTGCAGGTCCCCCTCCTACGAGTGCTACATCAATGTCCGTGTAGTCAAGGAAGGTTTTGGAATACTCATCAAATATTGCCCGTGTGATTATGACTTCGTCAAGTTCCATTTTGATCTCTCATAAAGCTTCTACGGTTGAAATTCCGGGGAAAACTGCCCGGCGTTTTAAGAAAGCAATCAGTGAATTGTCAACCCTGATCCGCAACATAATAATTCACATTTTGATACCGGGCATTGCTTTTAAAGTTGTTGGAATCTGATGGAGAAAGAAAGTAATTCTCAAAGGTCCTTCCGCAAAAGGTTTCTTCTCAACATATAGGAATCTCGCAAAGAAAAATTCAGATCATGCAATTGCTGAAAGCGTGCCGGATACTCGACTATTTTCACAATAAATGACTTGCTTCCCGCAGAGAGAGCAAAACCCACCAATAAATTATTATATCCGCCTCACAAAATAAATGAAGCGGTGGAAAGGGTGAAGAGTTTACTTTTTATCGATGCGGGAATTTTTATTATTGCAGCTGTTACAGCCTTCCTGAAGGGAGAACTCGGGTTTATTATAGACATCATAGGCTTAACAGGTTTGATTTTTTTTGTTATGGCTGGAGTTTTGTCAGGTTCTTTTGCTAGTGGAGACTGGGTAAGGGCAAATTATGAGGATGAATTTGAAGAACGCGAGGAGAAAAACAGATTGTCAAAAAATTTATTTTTTGTTGGGCTATTCAACCTCGCTATATCAGTACTTACTTATGAATTCATACTACAGTGACTTGCTATCACGAATTGAAAACCCCAACATATTGTAAAAAAATCACATTGAAGCCGTTACAACTTTTCTAACCTCAATCTACCGAATCCATTTTTCATATCAAACTTTACTGCTCAGCCTCTCCTCCATTTGTAAAGAACATTTTGTCACCTTCGATTCCGGGATAAAGGACAAGCTGTTCCTCCTCCAGAGCTGCTGATCCGACGCCCTGTAAAAGCGACATATATTCGCCGTCCATAGAATAAGGCCCGCATGCCATACGCGTAATAGAAGCCGAGCCAAGGGTTAAGTTGTTTCCTTCCAGGGTGTAGTTCCCACTGCCGTTGTTACAGTCGGCTTTGATATGATACGTGCCGTCAGGGAAGAAGGCAAGCGTATAGTTCTCAGGATCAGGTACCATCATCTGGTACTCAGGCGTGTCAAAATTCTGAAAACTGGTCCACTGCCATTCGATACCGGTCATATTCTCAACAGAAACTGATTCGAGTTCCGGAGTAGTGTTTTCTACAGGTTCAACAATAGTAGGTTCAACAATAGCATTCTCTGCCGGTTCAGCAGGAGCCTCTTCTTGCTCAGTGCAGCCGAGCGAGAAGGAGAACAGGGCTAACCCACCCGTAGTAAGGAGCAAAACCAAACCAATTGATGCAATTTTCAGCTTCATCATATCCCCCATTGATATTCCCAATATAAACTGAGTATATGGAATGATGCGCCATTCAAATATATCCTTTGTTTAAATTGCGGTTTGATTTGCAGTCATCTGAACAGTTCTTCAACGATTTTGCAGAAATTTAAAACATAACTCACCCACAAATAACAGTTATAAGTCAGAAATCGTAATCTCACAATTCTAAAACCATGATCTTGCGACCATGCCCATATGTTCTATGCTGTATTTTCTCACATTTCAGAATCTGCTTTTTTCGGGTAAAATTTTCTGGTTGCAGGAGCAGAATATAATCAGATATTAATCAGATATTTTCTTAAACTTCCTATTTCAATTGGAGGAAATTTTTCAAAGTGAGGCATTCTATGTACGGATGAAGATGTCCAATCCATGATGCTTGGAAATGAAAGATTAAAGTTCAGTAACTAAGTTCAGAAAGCCAGATTCCTATGCTTCTTTAATTCACAAGACCAACCTTTATTGATTAACAAAAAACCCGAATTGGGGATAGGTATGAAAAATGTAAGCATGAAAACAATTTTTTCTGAAAATAGTATGGACTAGTATTATTGAAAGAGGGGGAGTTAATTTTGAGAAAAGAAAATCGAAAACCATCTTTTCAACCTGAGCCAATACCTTCTCCGGAACCGCAACCGGTTCCTTCACCCGAACCGGTACCTGAACCCGAACCGGAGACTGAACATAAGTCCGAAAAAATAGGATAATACAGGACAAATATAGCAGACATGATAACAAAAGTTTACATTTCGCACTGCGAGCAGGACGAACCGCTCGCCCAGGAACTTGCAAGGGCTCTTTGGACAGTGGAACTGGAAAGCTTCTCTGCCCTGTACAGGAAAGCCCGGATTCTTTCCCTGGCTGAAAGGATACGTTTCGGTATCCGTCAGTCAGACTGCATTATCCCTATTATTACCCAGGAAGGAGTGCTGTCTCCTGAGGTGAATCAGGAGATCGGGCTGGCAGTAGGAGCCGACCAGTTGATAATTCCGCTGGTAGAGGCAGGAGTCGAACTGCCTATCCTTATACGCCATCTTCCGCCGATTAATTTTTACCCCGAAGCCTATGAGGATGCCCTTGGAAAACTCATACAGAACATGAGGCAGCTTACGAAACTGGACTGGCTGAAGATAAAGTGCCCTTACTGCGGGGAGGAAATGACCCAGTATATCTCTCCTGAAGAAGAAGTTGAAAGAGCGCTTCTTGCAGGAAAACACCTTGAGACTATCTGCAGCTACTGCCAGAGAAATATTTACCTTGACCCGAGAACCTTCAGGCCCACACCCTGAGTATCTTTAACCTAAAAAGGGAGGCAAATTCATGGAACAAAGTGTTAAGGACGAACCCGGAGAACCAATGGTTGCACAGTCCAAAATGGGGGAAGCTACCGTGAGCGAGACTGAAATCAGGGGTATTGAAGAGCTTACACCTGTTGAAAAGAAACATTTGCTGTTACAACTTTCCAGGGACAGAGCAAAAGACAGGTCTACCGGCCCATGGGAAATTGTTGATGTCCGCAGGGAAGAATGGGAAACCGTTAAAGCTACCCTGGTTCAACCCGTAGAAATTGACATCAGGGATACAGGGAAAGCCGAACTCTTCAGGGTATGGTTCGACATCACAAAGTTAGAAAGAGAACTTGAGTCCGTAACCTGATTCAGTAACTTGAGTCAATAACCTGAGTTACCAACCTTTTTAATTAACTTGAGTCAGTAGCCTGAGTCAACAAAATAACCGGCATCCTAACTATGAATGTAATGGGCTAAAAAACGGGTCGTATTATCTGATAAATGTGGAATAATAAAGGCTAATAAAACCGCTTAATAAATCTCAAAAAACAATTTGAAAAAAAGAGGAGCTAAAAGCTTCCTTATTCTTTTCTTGCCTCAGATGTGAGGTTGTGAGCTTCTTCCATGCAACATCTTAATGCCGGAAATTTCTTGAATCTGGGCCTTTTCTTATTCGGATTGCTATCAGGTCATCCTCTCTGTGAAATTCCGGAAGAGTTTAAAGCTCCCTGAAGCCCAGCCGGTTTCATAATTTAAGCTGCCTCCCACCTGAGGGCTGGTTCACTCTGAGCAAAATTATTTCCCTGAAAACGCCTTGCTGACATCGGCAGCGTTGGTGTACTCCTTCTCTGGAAGTTCTTCGAGAACCTCCATCACCTTACTGTCAGCTTTGTGCTTTTTAGCGTGTTCGATAAGCTGTTTTTTCTTCGCAGGATAATCCATATTCTTTAAAGCTTTTTGGACTTCGATAGGACTCGTTTGCATAAAATTCCCCCATATGGTGTATTATCTCTTGAAACTTTTATTGACACAAACAGCATTTTCTGCTTTTTGTTAGAAAAGGTTATTTCAGAACGTATACCCCACTGCTGGCATCGTTTTTGGAGTTTTAACCGGATTCCTTAACCGGATTAATCCTGTTGTAGGACAATTGATGCCTTTGAATACATTCTGGGCCTTTACTGGATTTGTTCTCGTAAACAATCCTGTAAACTGTCAAATAAATTCAGTATTTAACTCGATTTTTTCTGTCAAAGTACTCCTTTCTAAAGATTCGAGTTCAGGATTTGGGTAGCAATTGCTTCTATCCTTAACGTTGCCCACCCTCCATTCAGTATTATGCAATATATATTATAAAAAAGAATTCAACTCAAACGTTTGTCGGAAGACGATTATTCTGGTCGGACAGTTCTTTATTTTTTACTGGTCTGGAGGGTCGTATTACTATAGATTCTAAATTTTTTGACTAAACTCCATTCTAAATGTTTTCAATTAGCTCCGGTTTAAGTTTAAAATACGATTTAAGCCCAAATTCCAGTTTAACTTTAACATCACTACGTAGTTCGTGGTCGAATCTGAAAAATATGGCTGAACAGAACAGAAAAAGCCCTCAAATAAAAATCCTCGTATAATTGATATACCATCGTGACAATTCTACAGCCATGAATAACAGCAAATCCAAAGATTCCATTTTACCTTCTCATCGTTCTGACCGCGCAGCCTGTGAAAACCGTGAAAAGCAACCCGCCCGGCAGTCCACGTCTACCTATGAATCTTCTACTTTTTCAAGCCCCGCCCTTGACCAGTTCAGGGGGCTTTTACCTGACTTTAACAACCGGCTTTCTCCAATGCGAGACCTGGGGCTTTCTCCCCTCGGACATTCCCGCCTGAGCTCCGAAGCCCGCCCAAGGCTTGTTTCCGACTCTGCTCTCGGACTTGTATCCGGCATTCTTCCCGGTCCTCTTTCCGGGCCCAAGAACGAAAAACCTGAAATGTCGGTAGGAAAAAGGCTTGAGATCACTCCTGACCTGCCGGGGAAGACTCTTGCAGGAGATAAGGTCGGCTCGCTCACCCTGGATGCAGATCTTCCGATGGGGCTTATTGAGAGCAGGCTGCTTACTCTCAAGCCGGCCGAAGAGGAAACGAATGAAAAAAAGTGAATGGTCAGGAAACAAAAATCGTTAGTAACTTCCATTAAAGGGGCAGTCAATACTGCTCTTTTCTTTTAGTAGTCCGTAATTTCGGAAAAACACGGAATCGAAGACAAAGGCTACTTTCGTGCGTCTCCAGTGTTTGATCTCTTCTTTTGAAACTGGATAGGAGACTTTCTCAATTTCCGATTTATCTCTCATGAAAAATAGCTGTCTTTTAGATTTGCTGCAGAAAACAGGTTAATTCATGAAATGGGTTCATGCGTCTTCGGTTAAGTGAGGAATCGTGATAAATTGCCTCTATTCTCACAACAGTTGTCAATAATGTTAATGTGTTGTGGACTGGAATTGGTATCGATTTCATGTAATAAGGCCAAAATTTAAGGCAGCCTTTTGGTGCAAAATCGACAGCTTTCAGGCAAGAAAATTCCTTAACCGATGACCAATGAAAATGGGTTAGTTCATAGCTACCATAATTCCCAAAAGGCTGACAGCCACTGCAATTACAATTATAAAAATAAGCAAAGCTGAACTATCGTTCTTCACCCGATTATTGCCCTCATAATCCATACTACTAAATATGTGGCGACACTTAAAAAACTTTTGTTAGTTAGCTGAAACTGATTGTTTCAGAATCGCAACTAAAAGACCTTATTTTCATTCATGAAACCGCAAAATTCATCTGTTTACTTATAATATTTATTATAATATTCTTGTTTATTTCTATATTTTGGGAGAGCAATTGCGGTGAACGGATTTATGAATTATTTTAGGTACTCCTCTAAACTTCAAGTTTTTCATTCTTCTTGTTATTACTTTTCTCATGTTTCCGTTATGCCTTCAGGATTATAACTTGAGGATTAGTTCCAAGAAAACCAATCCATACAACTCGATTAATAACTTTTATCTGCCTTATCTGGAATTCTACAAAAAACGAAACGTCCCCCTCAAACTTGCCTATTTACTTAAGGAGGTGTTTTTCATTATTTGAGAGACGGATTAATAATTGTCTGATTACCGAGAAAAGCATCAGGTTTATGGAGTGAAGGAAATGCGAGCATTTCATGAATGTTGACTTCATCTTTACAAGCTTCTATACAGGGGAAGATATTCCAAGAGGAGGGTCGTTTACAGGGGAAGCGGCTTGGAAAATGGAGAGGTATTCATTGGTCATCGGTTAAGGAATTTATTACGTCATCCATCACTATTTTTTTCTTTTTGCCTACTTACCTATTCCAACCATCATCTCTAAACCTTCCTCTATTTACATGTGGATCCAATGCTTGACTTTCATATACACTCATCATAGTTTCAAAAGTTCTTTCAATTCCACATCTATGAAGAATCACTGTCAATAAATTTGAAGCATTTTCGGCAAATATTATACTCCATCTCTCTTGAGTATATCGCACCATCTTTTCAGGCTTAGCTGACTGTTCTTTACTATAGAATAAGCTGTACTGTTCTTTACTATAGAATAGATTCTTCTGCTAACGATTAACGTCAACATTGCCGTCCAGAGTAGAGCTTCAATTACCTGCACATTCTTTGTCTCAAGAACGTCAAGAACGTATTTGCTTTTCAACTCCTTAAACAGCAGTTCTATATCCCATCTTGCTCCATATAATTTTGCAATGTCTTTTGCATTTAAAACATTTTTCTGTATGTTTGTAATATATATGTGAAAATTTTCCTCTTCACTGTTATATATTGCAACAAGACGTACGTTCATCTCATCTTGTTTTTGCTTGCCTTTATATGTTCTTCTTTTAAATGTTATTTTCACAACAGCATCAAGATCTTTTCCTGAGAGTTGCTTAATACATTCGCTAACAGTTTTTCCAGCAAACTCTTTGCTTTTTGTCTTAGAAAGTCCCTCTTCAACAGAAACAACAATGAGATCCATATTTTTCATAATTCTTGAGACAAAATATCCTCCATTTTCCTCAACTCTTGCAAACATTTGATTTTTGTAAAATCCAAGATCAACAAGAAGAATACGGTCTTTGATCCAGGGACCTATTTTCAATGTTTTTATCTCGGCTGTTTTTTCAGAGTACAGAGCAACTGTTTTAGGTCCGTTAGCAACCGCACTTACCATAACTCCCACTTTAACTCCTGCAGCTACATTTCTTGCTCTTGCTGCTGGAGACTTATCGGTTAAAGAGGAGTGAAGGCGAACAATTGTACTGTCCTGAATGAAAACATCCTTAAAGTTTTCGAGTTTTTTGCTAAGTTTTCTTCCAGATTCTTTTTCAAGCTCTTCTATGCCGTGAATAACACACTGATGAAGAAACTCAACAAGTTATGGAGTGAATTTATAGTACCAGCTGCTGTCTCTTATGGTATTATTTACTTCTTTTTCATATTCTCTTTTCAAACTGGCGAGTGTACGCTGCAAGCATACACCAAAACCAAGAGTTAAAACTCAAAAGATGAAGACAGGATCAATTTTACGTTCACGTTTTATAAGACCGGTTTCTTTGGCAGTTTGCCTTAACCAATCTTCGGGAAACATTTCCCGAAGAGAGTCTTCGAGAGAGATTGGGGGTGAGGTGATATAGACATACTATTATCAAGTTTTGTTAATATAAAAACACGTACAGGAATGCTTCTCTAACGCTTAACCGATGACGCATGCATTTATTTTACACTTCAATCACACCTTTTGGGTTTACGAGAAATAGTTGTGTTTCCTCCTGTACTTAGACATTTAATCCCTATCTTTTTTCCACTTCTTTTTGGCCACTCCTCCTATCACGGTGACAGAAAGACTGAAGAAGTCTATCAAGCTTGCTCAGTCTATTCCTTTCAGAATATTTTCCACCGATAGGGATTAAATGAAAGCCATATATTGAACTTTTTTACTTCTAACTGAAAATCGATTCTGCCTTTATTTCGCCGCTCTTCTCAACGCTTTTTCAAATTTATCAAGCCCGAGGTCGGCTTCTTCATCGGTCATGACGAGGGGAGGGGAAAAGCGGATTACGGAGTCTCCGCAGGGAAGGAGCAGGACTCCTTCTTTAAACGCTTCCCTGACGATCCTGTCCCTTCGGATAGGGTCTATGGATTTGTCGGATTTTACGATTTCTGCCCCTATCATAAGGCCTAGACCGCGAACGTCTCCTATGCAAGGGCAATTTTCCTGTAACTCCCTCAGACGCTGCCGGATATGCGTTCCCATTTCTCTGACACGGTTTTCCATATTTTCCTTTTCCAGGAATTCAAGGGAAGCGAGGGCTGAAGCTGAGGAGAGGAGGTTTCCCCCGAAGGTGTTTGAGTGGACCCCGGGTGGCCAGTCCATGAGAGTACTGTCTGCGAGCATTGCACCTATTGGGAGGCCTGCACCAAGGGCTTTTGCAAGGCAGGTAATATCAGCCCTTACCTCAAAGTTTTCCATGGCAAGGAAGGGGCCTGTCCTGAAACAGCCTGTCTGGACTTCATCGGCTATAAGCAGGACATCATTATCCGTGCAGATCCTTTTCACTTCTTTATGGAACTCCTGAGGAGGGACGATATAGCCCCCTTCTCCCTGGACCGGCTCGATAAAAACGGCAGCCGTATCTTCTGGGCTTAGCTCTTTTCGGAAGATCAGGTTTTCAATCTGCTTTGCACATTCGACTCCGCAGGAAGGGTATTCAAGATTCAGGGGACAGCGATAACAGTAGGCGTAATGGGTGTGCACTGTACGCATGGTGGGGAAATGCTCCTTTTGCCGGACTTTGGAACAGGTCAGGGAAAGGGCTCCCAGGGTTCGGCCGTGAAAAGCGTTGTAAAAAGCGATGAAGTTAGGGCGTTTTGTCTTCCACAGGGCAAGTTTCATTGCGGCTTCCACAGCTTCGGTTCCACTGTTGCAGTAAAAGACCTTTGAATAGCCTGAAAGCTCCCTTAGTTTTTTGGCAAGCTTTAACGGAGGCTCGGCGAAAAAGTCCCCGTATCCGCAGTGGACCATTTTCTCCAGCTGGGCTGAGATGGCGGCATTAACCTCCGGGTTTGAATGGCCTGAATTCATGACCGCAATCCCTGCGATGAAATCGATGTACTCTTTTCCGTCTATGTCTTTTATTACGGAACCTTTTGCCCTGTCAACAACAAGTGGATAGGGACGGGATACACATGCGGACATTACCTTACAGTCCTGCCCTATGATCTCCCTAGCTCTTGGGCCGACCACATCAAGCAATCCTATTTCCTGTTCGAAAAAGTCAAGTTCTGTTTCCTGTTTCCTCATCGGGTCCTCTGATTTTTCCGTTTTTTCCGAATTTCTCCATTTTTCAAGAGTTTCCGGCTCGCCGTAATCCAGAATGCTTCCCCCCTCTTCCCACATTTCATTCCATATCTATCTGAGCTCTTTGCAGCCTGCCGCTGTAATCTATATACACGGCTTTTATCTCCGTGAATTCTTTGATTGCTTCTGTCCCTGCTTCCCTGAAACCGTTTCCGGTCCCTTTTACGCCCCCGAAAGGAAGGTGGACTTCAGCCCCTATTGTAGGGGCATTGACATATGTGATTCCAGCTTCTATCTTTTTAACCGCCCTGAAAGCTTTTCCAACGTTTTCGGTGTAAATTGCCGAGGAAAGCCCGTATCTGGTGTTATTGGCAACTTCAATTGCTTCCTCAAGCCCCGAAACCGTAATGATGCTGAGCACAGGCCCAAAGATCTCTTCCTGTGCAATCCTCATATCCGGCCTGACATCCGTAAAGACAGTCGGCTCAAAAAAATAGCCCGGAAGCCCGGGATCTATGGCTTTTCCTCCGAGCAGGAGAGTTGCACCCTCTTCCATTCCTATCCGGACGTACCTTTCTATTTTTTCAAGCTGAGCTTTATTGATTATGGGCCCGATGTCCGTTTCCGGCAAAAGCCCGTTTCCTACCCTGAGAAGTTTTGTTTTTGCAAGCAGCCTTGCTGTAAATTCATCCTTTATTTTTTCGTGCAGGATCAGCCTGCTTGTTGCCGTGCAGCGCTGGCCTGTAGTCCCGAAAGCTCCCCAGAGCACGCCTTCAAGAGCAAGTTCAAGGTCGGCGTCATCCATGATAATTACCGGGTTTTTTCCCCCCAGCTCAAGTGAAACCCGCTTCATGGTTTTTGCACATTCTTCCATGATCCATTTTCCGGTTTCAAGGCTTCCTGTAAAGGAAATTGCTTTTATCCGGGGGTGCTGGACTATGGCTTTTCCGGTACTTCCGCCAGGCCCTGTCACAAGATTTACCACACCCGGAGGCAAACCCGCTTCCATCAGGATTTCAACGAGCTTGATTGCAAGCAGGGGCGTGTCGCTTGCAGGCTTGAACACGATTGCATTTCCTGCTATAAGAGCCGGCATGATCTTCCAGCCGGGAATCGCAAGAGGAAAGTTCCAGGGGGTTATCATGCCCACAACTCCTATCGGCCTGAGCACGGTCATACAGAACTTATCCTTGAGTTCGGAGGTCGTTGTCTCTCCGAACATCCGCCTGCCTTCCCCTGCGGCATAAATGGCAATATCTATCGCTTCCTGCACATCTCCCCTTGTTTCTGGCAGCACCTTTCCCATTTCCTCCGTCATGAGCCTGGCAAGATCTTCCTTTCTCTCCTGTAAAATGCGAGCTGTCCTGAAAAGCACTTCAGCTCTTCTGGGTGCCGGAACTTCGCTCCATACCCTGAACCCCTCTTCTGCCGCCTCAACTGCCCTGTCAACGTCTTCGCTTCCGGCTACCTGTACCGTGGCAAGGTTTTCAAGAGTGGCCGGATTGATGTTATCAAAAGTTTCTCCGGTTGCTGAGTCTCTCGACTCCCCACCTATGTGCAATTTATACTCCTGAACCACAAAATCCCCCTGAAACAATGAGTATAATACCACTTATAGATATCCAAAAAACGATTTCGGATGAACTGAAATATTTTCAGAGTGTTCTACTGATTTGTGCCTGACTATCCTAAAGGAGTGGTAGAGACAAATTAAAAATGGGTAGTTAAAAATGGTGGTTAAAAATGGGTGGTTAAAAATGGGTAGTAAAAAAGTATTGGCTAAGAAGGATTAGTTAAAAATACTCAAAGATATCTGATCCATATTTGTAATTCATTAACCTGAACCATTTTTAACTATTTGCCAGATCCGCTTTGATAGTTCAGAGTACTGAGCTTTAGGATCTCCTCTTTTCTGAATAAGGGAGTCTACACCGTTTTCGATAGCCTGACTCTTAATTTCTTCTTTGCCCACTCCCGTAAACAGGATGAACGGGATATTAATTCTCTTATCACGGATAGTTTTCAGAAACGAAATGCCGTCCATATAAGGCATATCATAATCCGAAACCACTACGTCATAGGAGAGCTCATCTAATTTCTCAAGAGCCTGTCTTGCGGATTCCACGGTATCGGAGTTTATGTCGTGGAATACCTCTAAGAACGTTTTTGACAGCTCCAAGAATACTGGGTCGTCGTCTACAAGCAGTACTTTCATGGGGGTTTTCTCCGCAACGTTATGATTTGCAATATAAAAGGAACACCATGTTCCCGTTAAGAGGTTTTGCAGTTCAGTTGCATTTTTGGTAGTTCCTGCATGGAACTGGTATATGCCAAGCTAAGGTACAATTTCATACTTCTATCCCCCTTTTGCAAGCTCAACCCCGGCAGACAGGAATTAAGTCGTCTGATATCGTATGGTTTTGAAATACCATTAGAGCATATTTCTCAACTGAGTTTTTATGTTATAAGTAATAAGATCTTTTAGTTAATATAAAAAGTTATCTTACGTAAATAAGTTCTTTCACAAGCTGCTCGGATTTTATAACAATTTTATTTGTTTTTTACAAAAAATACTTATTATCATTAAAAAAAGTTCTGGAAGATGCGAAAGAATTAAGGCAGGTAAAGTAGGGGCGAAAAAAAAGGTAAAATAACTGAAAAAGCAGAACCTGAAGATATAAGAAAAATTGAAAGGAAAGTCTAAATGAGATATCGGAAAGGAAATGCAGAAAAAAAATCAGGGTTTTATCCCTGACCGATAAAGTTATCTATCTCCTTTTTCAGCATATGGCTCAGGATCTTTCCGTCAACTGTCCCTCTGTATTCCTTCATGACAATGCCCATGAGAGGACCGAGGGCAGAAGGCCCCTTGTCTTTTATGAAATCTCCTTTTTCCATGACCATCTGTTTTATGAAATTTTCTACTTCCTCAGGATCAAAGGCACTCAGGCCGAGCTTTGAGATTGCCTCCTGGACTGTCAGTTCAGGCTCTTTTGCAAGGGCGGTCAGAAGGTCCTGAATTGCTTCTTTTGCAATTTCCTGGTTTGAAATGGCTGCAAAAAGTCCTTTGAAGTGTTCATCCGTGAGGTTATCCGTCTCAACTCCGTTTCTCCTGATCTCCGGGACGATTCCTACAAGGGTTCTGGCAATAAGGGTTGAGTTAACATTTGCGTCCTTCGTGTAGGTCTCCAGAAGGATTTCAAAGAGGGGAAGATACCTTGAATAAGCCACTTTTTCGGCAAGTTCCTTATTCAGGCCGCTTTCGGAGGCAAACCGCTTTGCTCTTTTGGTCAGGAGTTCCGGAGGCTTTATGGAATCAAAATACTCCTGTGAGATTTCTATCTGGGGGACATCGGTTTCAGGGTACATCCTTGCCGCACCCGGAAGGGGGCGCATGTAAGCGGTGTTCCCGTCAGGAAGAGCTTTTCGGGTCTCCTCAGGGATTCCTTCAATGGCTTCCTTTGCCCTGTTAATTACTGCCTCAATTGCAAGCCTGGCTTTTTCGGGTTCATCCGCAACCATGACGAAGGCATCTTCAGGGCCTGCACCGATTGCGTCCTTTACAGCCTGGACTTCCTTTTCGGTTATCCCGTAGTTCGGAAGTTCATCTGTGTGGAAAAGCCCTCCGACACCTGCAGTCTTTGCCCTATCCGAAAACTCGGTTCCCAGCCTTCTTCCGGGCTGGACTTCCTTGCCCACAAGCCTGTTAAATTTCTTCAGGAGGGCAGCAAGGATTGAGCCTTTCTTTACGCCCTTTTGCAGGACTTTGGACTTCGTGTCCATGAAAAGCCCTGTTACATCATAGATCTCCTCGCAAACAAAGGCTTTTCTCTCAAGGAGTTCTTGCCTGATAAAAAGAAGGTTCAACTGCCGTTCAACTTCCCTTCGGACGATGTCTTCTATGAGGTCAAGGGCCTGCACTCCTTTGATTTCAACCCTTTCCCCTCTGGCAATTGAGATGTTTACGTCCTGCCTGATCGTGCCAAGCCCTCTTTTTACCTTCCCTGTGGATCTGAGCACCATTCCTATATATTCTGCAACCTCCCGGGCGTGCCTTGGGGACCTTATGTCAGGGGCGGTTGCAATTTCGACAAGCGGAATCCCTAGCCTGTCCAGGGAATAGACTATTGAGTCTCCTTTTTCCTCTATTTTCTGGGCGGCTTCTTCTTCCACGCAGAGGCTGTCAATTCCGCAGCGCCCTTCCGAGGTCTCAATGTACCCGTCACTTGCCAGAAATGCAGTCCTCTGAAAGCCACTGGTGTTTGATCCGTCCACAACGATCTTTCTCATCACATGCATCTGGTCGACAGGCTTCATGTTGAAAAGCTTGGAAACCCCGAGGGAAATGTCCAGAGCTTCCTTATTGAGTTCCCTTGGAGGCTCCTCGTCGTTTTCTATGAGGCAGGTAGTGTCATAAGCCTTGTAAATGTACTTCCTCCTGATCTTTGTCTGCTCCACCGCAGCCCTGTCCTTTTCTCCCATCTCGCTTTCCGTAGCCCTGAGATACCTGAAAAACTCGAAGTCCGAATCCCCGATGTCCCTGATCAGGGTAGGACACCTGCAGAACAATTTCTCTTTTGAGTCAAGCTGCTGGTGAATTTCAAGCCCGGCTTTCAGCCCAAGTTCACTGTAGTCGTATTTTTCCATATTTTCACCCGAATCTAAGCAGGAGGCGCCTTAATCCTTTTTAAATATCTCTAATTTTTCCTTTAGTCTTCCCTTCAATTTGTCTTTAATTTTCCGTTAATTTCTCTTTCAAATCCAGCTCTCTTTGCTCTTCCTTATCTTTTAAGCTCATCGGCTCGCTATAATTTCCTCTTCTTTTTAAACCCTCTTTCTGCGCTTGTTTCCTCTCTTAGCTCTTTTAGGTGCTGCATTAGTAGTTATCAGGAATTGTCCGTAAGAAACTGAATGTAAAAGGTGCGGTAGAATGTATAAAGGTATCTCTGTATATAAGATTGAAGTAATTGCTGGCCCATTTTGCATGATAAAATAAGTTAGTAGAGCTTGATCGCTTTCAATAGAAATCAGGCATATCAACAAGTTGATGAGAAACATTTCCGGGACAAAACAATAAATAAAAGTGTTATAAAGTCTAAAGATGTACTAAAGGTATTATTTTTTACTCCTGGCTAACACTTATTTTACATACAGATTCCCTACTTTTGTGAGTTATAGAATTAAATTTAATAGTTGAGAGAGATTAGGATGCCAGTAGAAACGGGAAGGGAGCAGCTTGAACCGCAATTTGATCCAAAAGTTATTGAAAATGCTGTCAATCGGTTTTTTATTTGTGAGAGGGCTCTGTGCATAAATAATGTCTGTGTGGAATGGACTATTCAGCATCTAACCTATCCGGAGCCTTCGGAAACTCCTGGTGCTGACAGTCTGTATTTGCGCTTCGACCTGGGATGGGGGCGGAGCCTATACAGGAGATACCATTCTACTCAGGCTCTTTCTTGAGGGGGAACATAATGAGGAGGTCAGGCTGGAGTTTGTAGAGGCCGAATCGACCGGGCTTCTGGATTGGGAAATGTTCCGGGACTTCAATATGATCCCTGCTTACCTGCAGCTGGTAAAGCCCGTACTTTATCGCTGCCTGTTGAAGATGATTTGTTCGGAAACGTATATCGTTATTATATCAAGGCCACTGAAACCGGACAGTTCCTTTTCGGCCTAGCAACTGACGTTTCCCTGAGTGCGTCGACATTTGCCGGCAACAACCTCGGGATTATTACAGCCCCTGTAGCTGTCCATAACCGTTTTGCTGTTGCGGTGGACCAGGAGTATCTGAAGGAAAGACGAAGGTTTCGAACCGGTCTCCCGGCTGCCGGACATGCCAGCCTGTGACTCTCTGAAGTTAAACGGAACCCGTCTGTTCCTGCACACCACGAACGGCGAAAGCCTGGAACTCTCACTCAAGGGTTCCTCCCGGCCAAAAGAACTTGCTCACTGCTTCGGGGCATGTGCAGAAAGGCAGCTCCTGCTGAAAAGTCGCAGAGCTTTTGCTATAGATCCGGACAGCAACCACGTGAGCCTGTACAGCCGGACTGTGCGGCGTATCGAACGTGACTTTGCCATGAAGCTGTCCAGAAAGCGCTGGGAAGAAGCCCGTAAAATCACCGTTATCCCTGCAAAATCCCGGCCGGCTGATAAGCGCTTCCTTGCAAATTCTAACAGTCAGGAGGTCCATGACCTGAACAATGAAAAAGCGCAGTGCCAGATAGATAAAATAATCCGAAACGGACATTCTCTTGTGTTTGCAAAAGATACTCTCGCTCAGGCTCACTGGGAAGGTTATGACAACTGTGCTTTTTGCCTGGGGAAGTCACTGCGTTGAACTTTCCCGTTTTTGTAGAAAAGGGAAAATTGAAACCTTTTCAGTCCAGCAGAATCAATGTATACGGTACAGGAGCCGTATCGTCCATCGGGAACTTTTGGAGCGGAGTACCGATTTTTTCCAGGGTTTTGTCCATCCTTACCCCGAGCCCCATAAGACACGGCCTGCGGAGAGTCGGGTGATGGCAGGGCCCGCCTGCTCCCGCGCACTTTACGTCGGAGTAGTCTTTTGTAGCACACCAGGTACACATGCCTGGAAAGGTGGCAAGGGCGGTGTTATATCCCAGGGTCCAGGCGAGTTTTTCGAGTTCAAGGACACCGGGCTGAATCGTTTCTTTTCGGTCTTTCATTATTGTTTTCAGGTTATTCTGGAACTGCTGTTTTACAGCTTCGTCTCCAGGAGGTTCGAAGCTGTATTTTACGAAATTCTCGCTGACTTCCCGGGGAAAGACATTATCGGAATTCCATTCAACGAGAAGGGCCCATTCGTAGTCTGCAAGCATTTTTTTGAATTCGTCCACTGTCGGGATGAAGGGGGGACAGACACGGCTCCCGTAGCCATTGCAGCCGAAAATACACTTCAGGACAGTTCGATCTTCTATCACGATATTTTCTGCGGGCAAGAGTCTGAGACTTTTTGCACCCAGCTCTTTTGCCTTTTCTTCCAGAAGCCTGTAGTTTTCATCATCTATCTTCATAGTTTATACTCGTATGATCAAGGACAATAAGTTATGCTGCACTGGGATGACCTTTGTCCAGTTCTCTGCCCTTTTCACTCTTCCAAAAATTAAATTTCTCTTCCCTATTACCCCTTCTAAATCCGATGCAATTATATTTCTTGCAGGTGAATAAAGTAATTGGGGTTACTGAATGGGAATCGTCAATTTCAGGAAAATAATGATTGCAACCGATGGTTCGATCTGTTCCAGGATAGCTGCGAACTATGCGATAGAGCTTGCCCGTTTGAGCGGGGGCACTGTTTATGCGGTATATGTGGTGTCCACGGATTATTTCTCTTCTATGGCTGTGGATTTTGACTGGGAAAGGATGAATGAAGCCCTGAAAAAAGAGGGACATGCTGCCGTAAATTATGTAAAAAGGGCAGGAGAGATGGACAGGGTCGATGTGGCCCCAATCCTGCTTGAAGGACATCCGGCAGATGAGCTGATCCGTTATGCTGAAGACAACGAAATGGATGTCGTTATTATGGGAACCCTCGGCAAGACCGGGCTTGACAGGCTGCTGCTCGGCAGCGTGGCAGAAAAAGTTGTCCGGCACTGCAAGGTACCGGTAATGGTTATAAGCGAAAAATGCAAATTCCGAGGCTGAAGATCCCAAAAAAATAACGTTCAGCCTCAGGTTTATGTTCTCTGTATCTTCATCAATCTATTTCTATTCAACAGTCCTTCTTTTACTTTCTTCTTTAGCCTGGCAGACGATTTCTTTTTAACTTAGATCCGGCTTCAATTGGCTTCAATCCAGCTTTTAATCAGCTTTTAATCAGTTTTCAATCAGCTTTCAATCAGATTCCAATTCAGCCTTCGATCTTCTTTTTCACGGCTGCAGCAGTGCTTTCCGGAGAATCGGTTTCCCAGAGTTTCCTGACCTTTGCACTCTTAAGGGCAGGAATGAGGGAATCGATTTTTGCCTGCACGGCTGCAAGCGCCTCTTCATCGGTACATGGAGGCTCTATACCCATAAACTTCTGGGCTTTGAGGGTTTCCGTTTCTCTGAAGACGGCACGGTCAACCCCCTTCCGGACTCCGGTCTTCAGGGACTCTATCGCATCCCTCCACTGGGAAGCCCAGGGAGTATCCGGGATCTTGGTGTGGTGGACATCGGTTCTTTCCACTTTTATGGCTCCAAGGTGGCAGGCTTTCACACAGGCCCCGCAGTACATGCAGAAATCCTCGGCGAAAGCAATCTTTCGAGGGTCTTCGGGGTCTGTAGGCACGTACCAGAGTTCCGAGGGGCAAACATTAAAACAGCCACGGCAGCCCTGGGGGTCACACTCCTTCAGGTTAAGTTCGATAAGGCTCAGTTTCCCTTCCATGGGCTTTTGCAGGTCCACAGCTTCGTAGGGGCAGACAGCCTGACAGCGGGCGCACTGTGTGCATTTCATGTCATCAACTGTTACCTTGCCTTCCACCTTCGGAGCTTCGCAGGGGCGTTCCCCTTTGACCTTTATTGCCTCTTCCGGGCAGAGGTCTTGGCAGAGCACACAGTAATCGCATTTATCCTCGTCTACAAGGAGCTGCTCAAAAGGCACAGGGTTATCAGGGGTAGGTTCACGTTCAAGCAGGATGAAAGCGTCGCAGAATCGGGCGCAGATCCCGCAGAAGTTGCATTTTTCGGGGTCAATTTCGATTTCACCCCCCGCTCCTTCCTTAAAGGGAGCTATCTCTTCTTTTTTCGGGAAGGTGAACTCGACTTCGATTGCGTCCTGCGGGCAGGCTCCTTCACAGAGGGCGCAGGGGAGGCATTTTTCGTTGATATTCACAAACGCATCGTATTTTGGATACTGTTCTTCATCAGGAACCTCTCCTACGGATTCGAAGGTTATGGCATGCACAGGGCAGAGGTTTGAACACATCCTGCAGAAGGTGCATTTATCAAGGTCCATCATGACAGGAGGGGCATCAAGCCCGGTTGCGATCTCATGCATGGGGCCCAGTTCAAGAGCTTTTGTGGGGCAGATATCCACACAGATCCCGCAGCCGTTGCAGCGCTTGTAATCGTAATCGAGGGTCTTGAGAGACTTCTCGGTTGCCTGCGTATAGAGGAAATGGCTTCCCTGCAGGTCCATGCTGGTCGTAACCGTGAGCTTTTCCTGGTTTTCTTCTTCTGGCTCCGCCTCTGCCTGCTCCTCAAACTCTTCGGATTCGAGATCCTCAGTTTCATTTTCTCCTTTTTCGGACTCTTCGTTTTCTCCGGCTCCACAGCAGCACCCGCCACATACCTGAGTTTCCTGCTCCGGGAACTCTTCGGGTTCATTCTCGCTCACTGTGTCACCTCCTCAACCCCGGGAACAGCACATTCTTGCTTGAACTCGCTTCCTATGGGCCCTATTTCTTCGAGTTCCTTTACAAACTCATTAATCGTATTTGAGAAACGTTCTCCTTCGGCAGCCGAGATCCAGAGAGTCCGGAGTCTTTTCGGGTCAAGCCCGATTTCCTTAATGACTTCTTTTAAGATGTCCATACGCTTTTTCGCATCAAAGTTTCCGTGAATATAGTGGCACTCATCCATCCTGCAGCCCGCAACAAGCACGCCGTCCGCTCCGCCTTTGAGGGCTTCAAGCACGAATTCGGGGTTTACCCTTGCCGAACACATGGTACGGATTACCCTGATGTTTGTCGGATAACGGATCCTTGACATTCCGGTCAGGTCGGCACAGGCATAACTGCACCAGTTGCAGAGGAAAGCCACAATAAAGGGGCACTGGGACTTATGAGCAGTTGCCTCCCTGACCTGGGCAAGGATCTGTTCGTTTTCAAAGTTCCGCATCTGAATTGCCCCAACAGGGCATGCGGCACTGCAGTCCCCGCAGCCGTAACAGGAGACCTCGTCCACAACAGCTTTTTTATTCTCAATGCTGATCTTTCCGAATTTGCAGACTTCCACACATGTCCTGCAGCCAATGCACTTATCAGGATCAACATGGGCTCCCATGGGGTCGGCTTCAAGTTCTCCGGTCCCGAGAAGCTGCATAACTTTAGAGGCACAGGCACTGCCCTGAGCTATGGAGACCTGGATTTCTTTGGGCCCCGAAGCACAGCCTGCAAGGAAAACTCCGCTTACCGGGGCATCTACAGGACGCATTTTCGGATGGGCGCTTGCAAAGAAACGGTCCGGGCGACGCGCAAGGTTAAGCATCCTGCCTATTCCCTCTGCAGCCTTGGTCGGCTCGTAGCCTGTCGAGAGCACAACAAGGTCATGGGCTTCTTCTTCAACGCTGGATTCCAGGGTATTTTCGAAACGGACAACGGGCCTTCCGTCTTCGCCGGAATAGACCTCGGCAACCTTTCCACGGATGAAGTCAACACCCATTTCCTGAGTCCTTGTGTAGTATTCTTCGTACATCTCCCCCGCAGCCCGTATATCGATATAGTGGATAGTAACATCAGTATCAGGGTAGCGTTCCTTTACCATCTGGGAATTTTTAAGGGCTGCCATACAGCAGACCCTTGAACAGTATTCGTTGCCTACGGTTTTGTCCCTTGATCCTACACACTGGATAAATGCAACGCTTTTTGGGGGCTCACCGGTGGAAGGCACAAGGACTCTTCCTCCTGTCGGGCCTGCAGAGTTCAGCATCCGTTCAAGCTGCATATTCGTTATGACATCGGGATATTTTCCAAACCCGTACTCCTTTTTCCGGGAAGCGTCAAAGAGCTGGTAACCTGTAGAAACGATTATGGCTCCGGCTTCGAATTCGATTTCCTCCGGCTTCTGTTCGTAATCCACAGCTTCTGCAGGACATGCCAGCTGGCAGAGCCCGCAACCCACACAGTGGTCAGGGTCGATTAACACTACCTGAGGAACGGACTGGGGGATTGGCATATAGATAGCCCGGGTCTTTCCGATCCCGTAGTTCATGGGGTTTTCGATTTCAACAGGGCAGACCCCGGAGCAGAGGTCAACGCAGCCCTTGCATTTGTCCTCAAGTACGAACCTTGGTTTGCGTTTGACCCTAACATGGAATTTTCCGACCGATCCTGAGATATCGGTAACCTCAGAATATGTATAAAGAGTGATGTTGGGATGGTTCTGAACTTCTGTCATTTTGGGAGCAAGCACACAGATCGAGCAGTCGTTTGTCGGGAATACTTCATTCATCAGGGCCATTTTGCCTCCGATTGTAGATTCCTTCTCTACCATGGTTACGGGAAAACCGGCTTCTGCAAGGTTTAAGGCGGCTTCGATTCCTGCAACCCCTCCCCCTATGATAAGAACATTTCGGCTGGCTTTTGAGTTTGTTGCACTCAATTCCCTTAGGAACCGGGCTTTTGCAACCCCCATCCTTATCAGGTCAAAAGCTTTCTGGGTCGCCATCTGCGGGTCATCCGCATGCACCCAGGAGCACTGCTCTCTTATGTTTACCATCTCCATTAGGTAAGGATTAAGGCCGGCTTTTTCCATGACGTGCCTGAAGGTCTTTTCGTGCAGCCTTGGGGAACAGGCAGCTACCACAACCCTGTCAAGTTTGTTATCTTTTATGTCCTTAATGATGCCTTCCTGTCCGGAATCGGAACATAGAAACTGTACTTCCCGGGCAAGCACCACATCTTCCAGTTCGTTTGCCATTGCCTCAAGGGCTGAAACGTCAATTACTCCTGCAATGTTCAGTCCGCAATGGCAAATGTAGACTCCGATTCGCATGCTTGTTGACTCCTTATATTTACAAATATTCTTCGAATTGAGTTTTGATATATCTTTTGATGTGATCATATATATAATATATAAGTTAAAATTTTGAAAATTATAATTCTAAAACGCTTTTCTGCACAACATTTACTCTCGTGCAGTAAAAGTAAGGTCCTGTATGGTCCGGTTCATATTATTCTTGTAAGAGCCTGGAAAAACTTTTCTTTATTTTTCCATTCAGGTTTTCATTCAGGTTTCCATTCAGGTTTCCATTCAGGTTTCCATTCAGGTTTCCATTCAGGTTTCCATTCAGGTTTCCATCTAGATTTCCATTCAGGTTTCCATCTAGATTTTCATTCTGGTTTTCCTTCAGATTTTCCTTCAGGCTTTCCAGATACCTGTGAGCTTTGTGTTTTATAAATCTCAATATAAATTTTCCCTCAAACAGGATAAAAATGTAGCCGTTTTATACAAAATCAAAACCTTTATTTTGTAAATGTTTTCCGAGCCTCGTCCCTGCAGCTTTTTCATAATGAATAGTATCAAATTCAGAATTATTATCCTGAAACACACGCCTTTTTAGCTTTTCCAGTGACTTTCAGATTATCTTTTTTGAGCTTTATTGCAGACATGAAATATAGGGCAACTGTAATTTCATCATGGGTAATCCGTGGACTTTTTAGAGAAAAAAATATTTACACATATTTTATATATTATATATAATATTTATATTATAGTTATGCTAATTTCATATATATTAAGTTTTAGATTCCTGTTAAGGCCTGTGTTTAAGTTCCCTGAAGAGAAGCTGGTTAATTTGAGAGAGTAAGCTAAGATAAACTGATTGAAGGCTTTTTGGGCTCACCAATTAATTTATAGTTTGAGAACTTAATCCGTAATCTATCAGTCAGTATCGAATTGTTATTTATTATATATGCGGGAATTTTCCTGTGAGCAGGGGTATAATAAAATTTTCAAAAATAATTCTCAAGAATAATTGTCAAAAACCTGGATAAGTTACAGTTCTCAGGCAATCGTCTCAGACAGTTATGCCAGAGTAAGAGTGCTCCTGACTCCCGATCTAATATTTCCGTGTATGACCTTCTCACGAATAACCAGTATCACTCTTACAAAAACAGGAGGGAACTCTAATGAGTGAACATGATGAATTAAAAAATAAGATGTATGAATGGACAGAAAAATACGCAAACAAGGCAGGCTACAGGCTTAACCCGGATAAAGAAGCTCTTGATTATGTTCTTGACGGGCTTGCTTCAAGGATTGAAAAGTTTGGGAGGCGCTACTGTCCCTGCAGAATAGTAACCGGGGACGAGGATGAGGATAAAAAGATAGTTTGTCCCTGCATCTATCATAAGGATGAAATTGAGAAAGATGGAAACTGCCACTGTGAACTTTTCTTCAAGCCCTCCTGACGGATTTTGTTCTGCCAGACCTGCTCCAAAAACGGGCTTTAAATGTTATCAGCGAAGGTGGGGGAGGACAATCTCTATAAATACTTTTTGTCCTTCCAGCCTCTCAAAGCTTTTCACTTAGAGCCTAATTGAAAAGTCTTGCTGCTCTGAAAGTTATCCATACGCATGCGAAATGTAGCATTGCCAGGTAATTCTCAATCTTCTTTTCTCATCTAATAAGCAATCTTCTAAATCTGTTTATCCATGAATGTGTCCTTTCCACAACCCACCTTCTTGTCCTATAACCTGGTATATCTATTCTTATGTTTTCTTCTCCACATCTCCTGATATGGCAGTATATCCGTAGTCATCAACCAATTCTCTGATATCAGGAAAATCATATCCTTTATCCATGCGGATATTCTGAGTTACTTCATGTGAAGGTCTTTCAATAACAATAGCATCAAGAGTCCCTTTTATAAGCATTTTATCATGACGATTTGCTCCATCCACAACAACAGAAAGTGGTATGCCTTTCGCATCAGTTAATATACTTCTTTTTGTGCCTTTTTTCCTCGATCAGCAGGATTAGTTCCGGCCCCAGCTCCACCCAATGGTGCTTTTATCATAGCTCCATCAATTGCTTGCCACTCCCACTCTAGCCCTTTTTCATTATAATAATCCAGCAGACCAGTTTGCCACATTCGTTCAAATAATCCATCTTTCTGCCACTCTTGGAATCGATCATGGACAGTACCTGGCACTCCATAACATCTTGGAAATGCTTTCCATTGGTAACCTGTACGAAGGAGATAAAAAATACCACTCATTATTTTCCAATCATCTTCTCGACTCCTGAAAATATGTGCAGGCAGCGCCTCTAGGGGAACACCGCGAATTGCACGCCCTGTGGCCCATAATTACCAATAACAAGAAAGCTTATGCCCACCATCCAGAAACACTGAGTTGGAAAGGAAAGTTAAAGGCTCTCTACCTGAGACATGAGGCTCTTGTGGAAGAAATGGGAAGAAGAGGATATAATCACCATACCCCTCTTGACCCCGCCCTTGCTACAGGAAAAGCCGTGCAGGACGAGTTTGTTGACTCTTATGAAAAGCAGGTACGGATCCTCAAAGAAAGAGGATACGAATGCCGGGTCTGACCGGAAGTTTCCAGAAACCCGCGAATCCACATAAAACCCATAAACTCCGAATTTTTTCGAAGAACATCTCAATGTTTGAGAATTTTCTTAGTTTTATCAAAGCGTTGATTTTACAAAATATTATATATATTGTTATCGATAGTTATTAATATAATAAGAGCAGAGATAGAGAGACAAAACAGATATAATGAGAAAAGCTGTTAATGACAATATAAGAAGCAAGAGAATGGAAAAGTAAGGCATCAAGACAGTGAGTATTCAAAATACTACTCTGGACCGAATAAGAATCTAAGGAACTTCAAAGGACTTAAATTTCAATGGCTCTTGTGCTGGATGAAGAAGAGATATGGGTTCTTGAATGCATAAAAGAAGCCCGTATAGACAAGGGATTTCATATTCGAGACATTATAAAGAAAGCTAAAACCGGATATGGATTATCAAGGTCGACAGTTTACGAAATAGTGGGTTATCTGGAGTTT
This sequence comes from Methanosarcina acetivorans C2A, assembly GCF_000007345.1. NCBI lineage: Archaea > Methanobacteriati > Methanobacteriota > Methanomicrobia > Methanosarcinales > Methanosarcinaceae > Methanosarcina > Methanosarcina acetivorans. The sequence goes on from NC_003552.1 coordinate 3,588,703, forward strand.
CACGGCCTTATAAAGACTAATAAAGCCGGGAACAGAGAAATTGACGGGTCAGTAGCTTATTTTGTAACGTGTCTTGGATGCGGGAAGGAAATTCCGGGGAGCGAATACGTCAAAGAAAACGGAAAGCCTGTATGTGAGGACTGTTACCTGGAAGTGCACCAGAAAATAAAGTTTGCAGACCCTGTGGCAGTGCGTTCTAAAAAACTCTTCAGAAAACAGCACGGGTTTGAAGGAACCGACGGCCTGACCGAACTGCAAAAAGAAATTTATGACTTTATCCTGGAGGAAGGAGGAGCAACCCCCGAAAAGATCTCGAAGCTTTTCAAACTCACCCTGCAGGAGACCAGTAACCAGCTTGCATTATTGCGGCACTGCGAACTTTTGAAGTGGAGAAAAATGGGAGAAGAAATGTATATGGTACCTTTTGACTCCTGAAAGTTCTTGTATAGTGTATATATGTACTTTGAAGCTTTCTGAGGTGAGAAGTTGACAGATAAAACAGAGATGAACGAAAGGATGAAAGAAATGGCCGGGGAACTCCCGGGAGTGATGAACGCTATGATGGGACTTCATTCAGAAGTCGTCAAAGACGGAGCTTTAAGTGCCCGGACAAAAGAGCTGATGATGGTGGGGATTGCAGTTGCCCTGCGCTGTGAGCCCTGCCTCTGGAAGCATGTTCCCGAAGCCGTAAACCTTGGAGCAAACAGGAAAGAGATCATGGAGGCGGTCAGCACTGCAATAGTGATGGGAGGAGGGCCTTCAGTAGCTTACGGGTCAACGGTTGTTCTCAAAATTCTTGATGAAATGAATGTTTGAAACTTCGGAGGGATAAAAGATTACAGAAGAAAAAACCGAGTGTTCAGTCTGCGGATGCAAACTGGAAAAAGAAGACATTTACGAAGAAAATGGAAAGGTTCTTTGTGAAGACTGTTATATCGAAGGCCACCATAAAATCCAGGCATGTGACCCCTGGGCTGTCCGTTCGAAAAAGATTTTCAGGGAAGAAGCCGGGCTTGAGGGGACTGAAGGCCTGACTGAACTGCAAAAAGCCATTTATGAATTCATCGTCTCCAGGGGAAGAGTAAAAAAGGAAGAAATTGTCGAAAAATTCGAGATATCCTCCCGCGAAGCCGAAAACCAGTTTGCTCTCCTGAGACATTGTGAGCTGGTAAAAGGCCAAAAAAGAGACGATGGCGTATATCTTGTACCATTTGAAGCCCGATACCGATAAATTAAAAAACGTGAATTCTTATAAAAACGTAAATTCTTATTTTTTCTTTCCGGATGAGCAGTTAAATTGAAATTCATGTATTTCAACCTGCAAAAGGCAAGAACCTTATCCGGGAACAGAAAGCCCGTTAACACTGTAACTCAAAATTAACATTGAGAATTAAAAAGCAATAGTTTAAGGTGGATTAAATTCATCTCTTAAATAAATCTATTAACATTGTATTCCAATGCTCTTAGACGCTCAATATTCTCAGACCACGTTTCCTTCAAACCGGAATTCAAATGAGTAATTTTCGGTTCACATTACTGGCCTTTACAGACACTATTTCCTTGGTATGGTATTGACCTGCCATTTCTTTAATTTACTTAGGATAAATTTGACTCAAGGGTGACCTGAAATGACAAATGCAATGGAACTCTATCAGATGCTTCCAAAGACTAACTGCAAAAAATGTGGAAAGACCTCCTGTATGGCGTTTGCAGTTGCCCTTATGGCTCATGAGCTGACGCCTGAGGACTGCCCGCCCCTGAAAGAAGAACCCAAATATAAAGAAAACTACGAAAAGATCAGCGGCCTTTTCAAGCCGTCGGAAGGAGCAACCGAAACAGGGCTCATAGTGCATGAAGACCTCTGTTTCGGTTGCGGAAACTGCGTCGTTGCCTGCCCTCCTAATGTAGCAAACGATCCTTATGGGGTAGGTTCTGGAAATGCCCCTACGAATCCTAACAAGCTGGTCCTGACCGTAGAAGACGGCGTTGTAAAAGCCCAGAACCTTGGGGAGTGCCGCAGATTCGGGAAGAATAAGATCCTCTGTAACGGCTGTATAGTAACCTGCCCTGTAGAGGCAATCGAGTTTGTGTGAGGCTGAGAGGATGGAGAAAAATTACTACGTATGCACAGGCTGTGGAATGCTCTGCGACGATATCGAGGTCGAGGCTGAAAAGAACATCGTAAACAAAGTATATACAGCCTGCAGGGTTGGGGTAGCCCACATGAAAGAAGGCACGGATAATGCAGTTTTCCGTGTTGGCGATAAGCCTGTTGATGAAGCTACTGCTGTAAGCGAGGCTGTAGCTATCCTGAAGAATGCAAAAAACCCCCTGATTTTCGGGCTTGGGACCTCCAGTAATGAAGCGCAGAAACTTGCAATCGAGCTTGCAAAAAAAACCAGTGCAACTCTTGATGATCCTTCTTCATTCCGTCTGGGGAGTTTGGTTGAAGCCCTCCTTCAAAACAGGTTCAAGACCTGTACGCTTGACGATGTGAGGAATAAAGCCGATGTTACTATTTACTGGGGGACGAACCCCTCGGACTCTCACCCCCGCCACCTTTCGAAACATTCCTATTTCCCCAGAGGCAAGGAAAAACAGCGGGGCTGGGAAGAAGAAAGAACTGCAATTGCAATAGATGTCCGGAAGTCCCATACTGCAAAGATCTGCGGAAACTATTTCTTCGAGATCCCTCCAGGGGGAGATGCCGAGTTCATCGATGCCCTGATTGCAGCCCTTTCCGGAAAGCTTCCGAAAACCTCCTACAACTTCCCCCCAAAAAGAATCCTTGAACTGGCAAACATCCTTAAGGGGGCAAAGTTCGGAGTGGTCTTTGTGGGGCTTGGTTTGGTTTACTCCCTGGAAAACCTGGAACCTCTTTTCCGGCTCATGGATGCCCTGAACGAAAAAGCAAATTTCCACCTGATCCCCATGGTGGGATACTCCAACACACGGGGCTTTAATGAAAACCTCTTTGAAGAAACAGGGTACGTAAACAGTGTAAAGTTTGAAGACGGTGCCGTAAAGCACGGACCCGAATATTCGATCGTTGAATCTCTGAAAGCAAAAACCGTGGATGCAGCCCTTATAATCGGTTATGATCCGTTTTCAAGCCTCCCCAGGTCTATTGCAAAGAACCTGCTTGAAATTCCCGTCATCTCGCTAAACCCCTTCGAAACCCTGACTTCCAGAAACGCAAAAGTCTATATTAATACTGCAGTCGGCGGAGTTGAGTCAGGAGGGACTGCCACACGTATGGACGGGGTAAAGGTAGACTTCAAACCTGTTGTTGAAACAAAGCGGCTCTCGGATGAAGCTGTTCTCAAAAAGATAATGGAGGCTCTCTGATGGATTTCGGATCTTTTCTTAAATCCCCTGAAATAAAGATCAGGATCATAACCTACAGTGATATCTTTCAGGACAAAGCGATGGTTGAAAACCGTTTTGGAGAAGAGTACAGGAACCTTTCTGCCGTAATAAAAATGGACCCTGCAGACCTCAAGCAGTTGAACGTGAAAAAAGGCGACACCGTAGTCCTGAAAAACTCCTTCGGAACGATTGTGGTCAAAGCTGAGGAGTCCGGATACGAAACCCCTCATAGGGGCATTGCGTATATGCCTAACAGCCCCTGGTCCAATATGCTGGTCTCGGACGGAACGGGCGGCACCGGGGTCCCCAAATTCAAAGACATTTCCGTAACCGTTACCAACGCAAAAGGAGAAAAAGTAACCGAAATCGAGTTTTAACTTTCTTTGGCAGGCTTAATGGGAGAAAAGAGGCTTTAAAAGATAACCGTTAACAGCCTTTAGAGGATAGCTTGCAAAAGATAACTTACAAAAAAATAGTAAAAACGGAAATTTACTTTTTCTGCTTTATTTTCTCCCTTTTCAGTTTTTTTCTTAAAACCAAACCGGATGAGAGTATGGCTGATGTACTCCTGAAATTTACCAGGGTCTTGAAAAACGGAACTGTTTTCTACAATTTTGAAGGCTTTGAAAATGTAAAATCCAGATGGGAACTGCCCTGTGAATACCTGTCTGGCTCTCATTTTGCAGCCTGGAACGGCGTTCTGCTGTACTCTGACGGGAATGCTGTAAAACCTTTATCTCCAGGTAGTGTTATCTCAGAAAACGAGCACCTGGAACTGATGAAAATTGTTGAACTCGGGAAAAAAAGACTGAGTGAAATACAGGCCAAAATGAAGATTTGACGGCAGCGTACCGAAAAAATGTAGCTTCGGAAATGATGAATCTTAAATTCGGAACAATATTTTCTATTCTTATATAATATTACCGTAACATATTCATCTGCAGATCTTAATTTTATGTTCTCAATGTAGTCAGATTTAATTTTAGTTCCCAGGTGTCATGCTTCTCAGGATTTTAATGTGAGCTTTGGAAATGTTTGTATTCAAAAAATACGGCTGCGAACACTTTAGAAGGATTACTTATCCTGAATGTACATAAGAGGGGTTGGAGATATTATTTATTTTTTGCAGCAGTTACACCCACTGGAACAGGCACTGCTTGCAGGAATTTTCACATGGGGAATGACTGCGCTCGGAGCAGCATCTGTATTTTTTACCAGGGAGGTTAGCAGGAAAGTACTTGATTCGATGCTGGGTTTTACAGCCGGTGTAATGATCGCTGCTAGCTACTGGTCCCTGCTCGCTCCAGCTATTGAAATGTCGGAAGGCAGGAGTATTCCGGCATGGCTTCCTGCCGTACTGGGCTTCCTCCTGGGAGGTCTTTTCCTCAGAGGGATAGACAAAATACTTCCTCACCTTCAATTTGGCTCTGCGACTGAAGCTGCCGAAGGCCTAAAAACCTCCTGGAGGCGAAACACCCTGCTGGTTCTTGCCGTAACACTGCACAATATCCCTGAAGGACTTGCCGTCGGGGTTGCCTTTGGAGCTGCAGCTTCAGGATACATGTATAGCCTTCCGGCAGCCATTGCCCTGACTACAGGGATCGGGATCCAGAATTTTCCGGAAGGGCTTGTGGTTTCCGTTCCTCTTCGGCGTGAAGGCATGTCCTGTTTTAAAAGCTTCAACTACGGCCAGGCTTCCGCAATAGTCGAACCTATTGCAAGTGTGATCGGGGTCGCAGCAGTTATGCTTGTACGGCCTATCCTGCCATATGCTCTTGCCTTTGCCGCAGGCGCCATGATCTTTGTTGTGGTTGAAGAAATTATTCCCGAGTCCCAGCACGGAGGGAATGCTCCCCTTGCAACAATAGGTACAATGATAGGCTTCTCGGTAATGATGGTCCTTGACGTGGCTTTTGGCTAATAATTTATCTCAAACAACTTCCGGGAAATTAACTTTTTATGGCGATCTCTGGTTTTTCACAGACCTGTGACATATTTTTGTTTTGGCCTCAGTCTCCAGCGGACTCAAAGAGAAAAGATAGAATAAGGTTGCTTGCTTTCTTTTTTATTTTTGAGATTATCGATGTAAGATTGTTTCAAAATGGATATATAAGGCCAAATATAATATATCAATAATATAATAAAAAACATAATAATAAAACAACAATAGATCGAAATCGATAGCTACAACAGGGGTGATTACTGTGGCAAAAGTGGCAAGAGAAGTTGTAGAGAAAGCAGGAGTTGACATTGAAAAACTGCTAGAACTTTTGATCAAAAATGCTTCTGCTGAACTCACAACTTACTACTACTATACCATACTGAGGTTTAATTTAATCGGCTTGGAGGGGGAAGGGATAAAAGAGATTGCCGAAACGGCCCGGGTCGAAGACCGGAACCACTTTGAAGCTCTTGTACCCAGGATTTACGAACTGGGCGGAAAACTTCCCAGAAACATGAATGACTTCCACGATATTTCCGCCTGCTCGCCGGCATATCTTCCGGAAGATCCGACAGACATCCGGGCGATGCTGCAAGTGCTTGTTGACGCAGAAAGATGTGCAGTGCGCGGATACACCGAAATCTGCAACTTAACTGCCGGTAAAGACCACCGCACCTATGACCTGTCCCAGGCAATCCTTAACGAAGAAATCGAACATGAGTCATGGTTCTCCGAATTCCTCGGAGAAGGGCCTTCCGGACACTTCCTGCGCAGAGGCGATACTTCTCCTTTTGTCTCCAAGTTTTTGAGATAATGCCAGGATTTCAGATAGTGGTTAGGTAGAAGTGGGAATACAGATAACAAGGAGCAGATAAAGAGAGAAAAAACAAAAAGAACCTTAATCTAATTAAGGCATTTCTCTATTTTTTGAAAAAATTTCCCAGGCAGTATCGAAATAATAAAATAGTTTTGAGTTTCTGAATCCCTCAGAAATCACCATATTTCACATATGGGTAGCTCCATAAAGCTACCTGGAGTGTAGTTGCTTTAAACCAGGCCTGATACATCTTTTCGACTTCCTCGGGAGTATGGCCCTTCCTGGCGAGGAAAGGTTTCATCGTTGCTGTTATTGGGTAGATAAAAGCTACAAGGTAGCGGTAGCCAATGTTTGGAACAGACTCTACATTATCGGTCTGGTTCTTCTTGGTTCGGTGATGTCGCAGCCCAATCTCATATTGATAGTCCAGCCATGCCTGGTCATAGCTGCGATTGCAGGTATCAAGAATCCATCTGGAGAATCGTTTTCGAACAGCAGCAAGGTATTTTTCATTAGGAGTGCCGTCCGGACTGGTAAAATAATACAGTAAATGCGGATGTGAGCCCACAAATCCGTACCAGGTATCAAGGATCTCCTCGACCTGGTCTTCCAGCACTTCTCCGGCTTTCTGGATGTACTCTTCATCCTCTGCTGTAAACATTACGGCTTCTTTTAAAAGTTTCAGGTCTTCCAGGTTGAAAGGAGCCCTGTTTTCGGTTTCTCCATAGGTGTAACCCGGAATTTTTTCCACAGACACGGGTCTTACCCCCCAGTTTTATTATTCCCTTTGAAAATATGAGTGAAAATACTCTGTTTTTTCATTCATTATTATATTAATCATGGATATTAATCTTTCAATCACCGAATCCACAAAATGTTTTTCTGGCTGAGATCGCAGCAAAACTCCCTGTTCCTGATCCTTTTTGTGGGAGTTCTATCCGTTCTATTTTCTCGGGATGCTTGAAAAGGGTCTGGCAGGCCTTAATTTCTTCAAATCCAAGTTCTATAAGCCAGCCTGACACTTCTGCAGTCGAGAGAAATTTCGCCTCAGAAGAGAACCTGCCCTCTTTTTTTCTCGATTCATAGAAATATCCATGAAGGCTGTTTCTGTCAAGTATCCCTATGATGATTTGCCCGCCTGGCTTAAGGACCCCTGCAGCTTCACAAAGTGCCTTTTCCGGGTCTTTGAAAAGAGAAAGGGCAGCTACTATCAAAATAAGGTCAAAACTCTGTCTTTTGAAAGGCAGGAACTCGGCAACTCCAAGCACGACTTGCATACCTCTTTTTTCTGCTATCTTTGCCATTGATCCTGCAGGTTCAAGCCCATACCTTATCCCGAGGGGAACTGCAAACCTGCCAGTTCCAGCCCCGATTTCAAGGGTTTTAAGAATTCCCGGATTTTCCGGGATGAACGTTTTCAGGGCAAGAAGTTCGGATTCGTATGCAGGTTTATATTTTTCATACCAAGCATCGTATTTTTCTGCATATCTTTCGAAGGCTTCCCAGGATTTTATTAAAATCCCTCTCGATGAATTTTGTTTTATCCCAAAATTAGTTCGCTTTTTTAATTTCTTTTGCTGTAGTTATATATCATATACATGCGACTCACTGTTTACTTCAACTTCGAATTTGCTTTATTTTACATGATCACTCCACAATATCAGAATGGAATTGAAATTTACTCAATGTTCTACATTTTGCTCCATCTGCTGCGGTATCATGTATTGAACATTCAAACCGATTTGAATCTGCGAAATAATTTCAGGATACAATATAAAAAGTATAAAATAAAGACATAATCGGGATGAAGGAGTTACTCCTCAATCCCGTCTCTTTTCGTGCTGGTCGAGTTATTTGATTGCGGTCTCTATGAAACCAGGCTTTATGTCAACTCCTTTTTGTTGATTCGTAAGTAATTGTTTTTGTTTAGTTTGCAGATGTCTCTTAGTCTGTAGATCCCTCCGATTCCACTGTAGATATTTACATTTGGTCATCCATGGATTCCGTTTGGTTATCTGTGGATATTTCCGTTTGGTTATCCGTAGACTCCGTTTGGTTATCCATAGACTCCGTTTGGTTATCCAGAGATTCCGTTTGGTTATCCAGAGATTCCGTTTGGTTATCCAGAGATTCCGTTTGGTTGTCTGTTACATCTACAGGAGTTGTGGGTTGCCCTGGTATAGAGGCAGTTACAAGCGGGAGGTAATCCGTATAGCCACTGGTTCCGATATTGTACACTCCGTCTGCAATGCCGTCTCCATCCGCATCCGTTGCAGTCTGGGAAAAGCCGGTACCATCAGGTTTTGCCCAGAGGTTTCCTCCTATGTAGGGTCCACCCGCAATATTCGTACCTGCGGTTTTTGTTGTGTTCCAGACATTTCCAAAGCTTCCAGGTTTAATATTTGCGTTAACGTTGTTGTTCAGGTAGTTATTAAACACTGTATTGTTGTTGCTTGTAGAAGTCATATAAAGGCCTGAAACACCGTTTGAAACAATATTATTGCCTGAAATCGTATTATCACTGGAAGTGCTCAGGTGGATGCCCCGGTTGCTGTTGGAAGCGTCATTTTCCGAGATGTTGTTTTCTGAGGAGTAAGTCAGCAGTATTGCGTATTCGCTGTTGTCCAGAACAGTATTGTTCAAAAGCGTGTTCCTGTTTGATTTTGTAAGGAAAACTCCCCTATTATTGCCGGAAGCTTCGTTGCTATTTAAGTTATTGTTACTCGAATCTCCGAGGTAGATCCCGTAAGCGCGATTATAGCTTGCTAAGTTGCCGGTCAGGTCATTATAATTGCTTGAGTTTTCCAGGACAATGCCATGATCCTCGCTTTCACTCACATCGTTGTTCGAGAGGACATTCCATCCCGAGCGCAGCAGGTAAGCTCCGTACCTGTTTTTCACAGCATTGTTGTTTAAAAGCGTATTGTAATTGGAATCCTCCAGGTTAAGTCCTCTTCCTCCGTTCTGCATAGTGTTATTAAGAACGGTACTGTTGCTGGAAAAAGCCAGGTCTATTCCAATTGTGTTGTTCGCCAGTATGTTCTCGCTTACATTACAGTTAGTAGAGTTCAGGAATGAAATTCCGGAGTAGAAATTATCCGAAACCGAATTTTCTAAGACATCGTTGTTTCCTGCAGATGTGATCTGAATACCTCTTCCATTATTTGAAGCCAGATTCCCCGATAGCATACTTTCCCTTGTCCTTAACAGGAAAATACCTCTACTGTTGTTTAATGCTGTGTTGTTTACCAGGTTGTTACTACTGGAATCCTTCAGATAGATGCCATAGATTATATTGGAATCTGCCGTATTGCCGGTCAGGTTGCAGTTACTTGAACTCGCAAGGTAAATACCATAATCTCCATTTGAACTTACAATGTTGTTTTCAAGGCTGGTGTTACTGGAGCTTTCCAGGACAATACCGTGGTCGGCGCTCATACTTATTGTGTTATCCGAGAGCGTATTCCCTTCAGAGACAAGCAAATATATTCCAAACCTCTGATTCGAAATTGTGTTTCCTGAAGCCCTGTTATAGTTTGATCTCTCGATATTAATTGCTCTCTTACCATCTACTGCCGTATTGTTGAGTATAAGGTTATAATTTGACTGTTTAAGGTATATTCCCAGGGTGTCATTTGCTAACCTGTTATTTTCGATGATACAGTTGCCGGACCTTACAAGGTAAACCCCTGCACGGTCTGTTCCGGCACCATTAATGCCGAACCCTGTAATTGTTACGTTATTTGCTTCGACATAAAATACATCCTCAGATTGACTGTTCGCTATAATTGTAGTATCTTCGGGGTTCCCGGAAGCTGACCTTATTATCAGGTCCCCAGTTGTTATCCTGAGATTATCAGTATAACTTCCGGGACTCACGACAACCTCATCCCCCGGAACAGTATTATTAACTGCGTCCTGTATTGATTCTCCTGGCTGGACAATAATCTCAGTTGCAGTTCCTATACCCGAGCTTAACATAAAGACGAGTAAGGCTAAAAATAGAGCGATAAACCTTTGTATATAAATCCCCCACGCCAATATTTTTATTAGTTTAATTTATATTCCACAACATAAAATAAACATGCAATAATATAAATCTATTAGAAAATAACATCAGAATAATACCCGTAAAAGTACGCGGAGAAGAGTGTCAATACCAATCCGTTGGGCCAAACTCAAGAATATGAGTTAAAAAGTAAGAAGAAAGCAATTCAGGAAAAAGAATAAAGCAGAAAGAAAAAGAAAAACAAAAGGAAAGAAGAAAAACAAAAGGAAAGCAGGATGAAGGTATCAAACCTCCCCCATTTCTTTTCTGAACTTAAAATCATATTCTTGTCTTTAATCTACGGCTTATTTCTTCTTATACAGGAATAATGTAAGCAGACCAGCCACACCATAAAGCATCTCAAAGCCTGGCATGCCCATACCTTCTTCCTGTTCAGTTTCTTGCTCAACTTCCGATCCTGTGTCCCCCGTGTTCTCTTCAGAGTTTTCAGACTCATCTTCTGACTGTATTTCAGCTGCAGTTTCTTCCTGAGAGGCGCTTGCCTTACCTGTTATTGCAAAGGAAGAGAAACCTGGGGTTTCGGCTGTGAAATACAGGTATTTGTTATCTTCCCCTGACAGACTGGCTGGCAGCTGCTCCCAGGTTTTGTTGCTGTATCTGTTCAGGATAATGGAAGACTGGTCGATCTTTTCATCCTGGACCCAGGCCTTTTCAACCTTGAAACCGATTACAGGGTTTTCGATGTTCTTTGAGGTTGCATACCCGCTGTTTCCAACCCAGATGTTAAAGAACTTATAGACCTTATCCGAAGGCGTTCCTGAGACAAGGGTAGATTGATTTTTTAACTGCTCAGCAATGGTTGTGGTTTTACCTGCGGTCTTCTTTGCATCAAAGCCCACATATACAACACAGGTTGCATTCTTCGCAAAATTAAACTTTATAGCCTTGTCGTTCGTGATGAAGACCTGGGAAAGTTCCTTTACTTCAACGTTACTTGAAGCTTCGGGAGATCCCCCTCCACCGCCACCACCACTGCTTCCACCACTGCTCTTCTTTTCCACAGTTATTGTGGTAGTTTTTATATCCGTGCCGTTTGCATTGATTGCGGTCAGTTTAGCTGTGTAAGTCCCTCTGGAAGTGTATGTGTAAGAGAAGCTTGTCTCATTCGAGTCCTCGACTCCGTCACCATTAATGTCCCAGCTCCTTCCTGTTGCATTCTGTGAAGTGTCAGTAAAGAGGACTGTAAGGGGATAATAACCGCCGGTCTTATCCACTGTGAAATTTGCTACGGGAAGAATTTCAGTTTCATTATCTTCATCTCCTCCCTCTTCCAGCACGGTTATAACCGCAGTTTTTGAATCCGTGCCGTTCGGGTTGCTTACTGTCAGGTTAACAGTATAGCTTCCTACCATTGAATAAGAATGGATTGGATTCTGCTCACTTGAATTGTTCCCATCTCCAAAGTCCCAGCTCCTTCCTGTTGCATCCTCTGAAAGGTCGGTAAACTGGACTGCAAGAGGCGCATATCCGCTGCTAACGTTGGTACTGAAGTTTGCAACAGGAACTACAGGTGGAGCAACAGCTACAAGCGGGAAGCGGTCTATAACGTTTTCTGTGGTAAATTCTTTAATAACACCATCCTCATCTGTAATACCGTCCCCATCTGTGTCACCGTAAATTTGAGAGTGTCCGCTTCCATCAGGTTTTCCCCAGAAGTTTCCTCCAATGTATGGCCCGCCAGCAATACTTGTGCCTGCAGTCTTGGTTATGTACCAGGTGTTTGAAGGATTTTTTATCCTTGCATTGTTTTTGCTATTAAAGTAGTTGTCAAAAATTAGGTTATCATTACTGGCGGCACACATACCGATACTGAAGTTAATGCACGAGGTTATGATATTGCTTGAGATATCGTTGCTATCAGAAGAGTTCAAATAAATTCCAAAGCTGTTTTTAGAAGCCGTATTTCTTGAAAGGTTATTGTTGTTGGAAAGTGAGAGTGCTATCCCCTCTTTGGTAGTATCCGAGAGCGTATTGTTAGAAATAGTGATCCCACTTGAACTAAGGACGTTGATGCCTTTCTCACCGCTCGAAACTACATTATCGAGCAGGAAATTATTGCTGGAATTCACCAGGTAGAACCCATAATGAGTGTTAGAATTTACAGTGTTGCCGATGAGTTTGTTATTATTGCCAGCGTTTTCAAGCATAATCCCACTCCCAGTGTTTGAATTCACAATATTGCCTGAAAGTGTATTTTCACTGGCAGAGGACTGTAGATATATTCCTTTGCTGTTTTGAGATGCATTGTTAATGCTCAGGTAATTGTTGTTGGAATTTGCAAGCCAGATGCCATTACCATTGTTCAACCTGACAGTATTGTTGATAAGGTTGTTGCCGCTACCGGCATTGTCCAGAATTATGCCGCTCATTAAATTCGAATTTACCTGGTTGTCTGAAAGTGTGTTTGTACTGGACTTTAAGGTCAGGTAAATGCCTCTGTTATTTCCAGAAGCACTATTGCTTGTAAGGTTGTTGTTGTCGGAATACCGCATGGCGATTCCATAGTCGCCTTTTGAAACTGTATTTCTTTGAAGATCATTGTTGTGAGAATTATTCAGGAAAATGTTATGAGTGCTCGAACCCAGGATGTCATTAGAAACCGTGTTGTCCGAAATTAGATTCCCTGAAGAAAATACCAAGTTGATTCCATTGGTATTGTTGTACATCTTATTGCTTTCCAGCTTGGTATTATTTGAATTTGACAGATAGATACCGAAAAGCAGGTTTGAATATACCACATTATTTTCTAAAATGCTGTCTTTTGAATTTTCCAGAACTATACCGTGGAGTCCTCCAGAAACAGTAAGTCCCTGAATTGTTACGTGATCCACATTCTGTATTTTGATCACGTATGTAGACGAGTTGTCCGCAACAATTTTCGTGTCCTCAGGCTCCCCGGAAGATCTGATTTCCAGGTCATCTTTGTTTATGAAGATGTTTTCAGTATAAGTTCCGGGTGCGACGATAATTTCATCACCTGGATCCGCACTGTCCACTGCATTCTGTATTGAAAACGTAGAATTAGCATGAATTACATCCGCTGCCCCTACAAAAGAGTTTAGGGTGAGTATGAGAGTAGTTAGTAGTAAAATCCTTAATATGTTTATTCGTATCCCTCCCTCTACAAGTCAAGGAAATTTGTAATGATACTTCCTCCAATTAATTAGAAATTAACAACGTGTACATATAAATGTACTGGTTCTATTTAATATTTTTCAAAAGTAATATTTCCAGCAAAATCCGGACAAATAATAACTATGTTTATTGAAATTTATTTTATATCATTTTTACCAAAATTAGCTTAGTTTCCAGTTTTACTCTAATAAAATTTAGATTTATTATGCCATTAGAGCACTATTCTTCTTATTTTGTCTAGTCAAAATCCATTTCGTTTCAGTTGTATAACATTTTATATATATAGATAGTATTTTTCAAACAATAGGATCAATTTTTCCTTGGGAATATAATTATTTTAATGTCAGAGAGAAAAATTAATATATTAACACTGTTTACCCCGGAAAAAGTGATATCTTCTCTAAAATATAACCTCAGAACAGCGTGCATAATCCGGAAATTAGAAATGCAAAAAATAAAAGAGAAGAAACAAAAGTTAAGAAAAAACACTGGAAGGAAAAATACTCAAAAGACAAAGGAACTGAGGAGGGAATGGACATATAAAAATGGGAGAAAAAAATGGGAGAAAAAAACCCATCATTCCTGTCCGAAGAATCTTTTATCCTTAAACGAATCGGACATCCTTAAATAAATCGGACCTGTCAAAAAATCTCAATTCCCGGATAGTAAACTGATTCCTTCTCCCAATACTCGTTTTCCTGGATTTCAATATGAGGTTTCCTGTTTTGTCCTTCTATTGTATTCTTTATATTCATCCGCTTTTTTATCCTGAAGGTAGACGTATTCGTACTCGGGATAATTGAGCCTTCTTCTGTACTCTTCTCTGGCTTCAGCCTGGCAGCGGTCACAGGCGTAAATTGGGACCGAAACCCCGAATATTCTGGTATCGTTTATGCTCCTGTGAGCCTGGGAGTCTATGGTCACATAACCCTGGCAGTCAGGGCACATCCTGACAGTTTCCTCCTGGAATTCCTGTATCATATCGGTGTCGTAGAAGATCTGTTTTTTCCGACGGTAGAAGTCTCCGTGTTTTGCCACCTCCGCCGCTACAAGCCTATCCCTGTTTTTCCAGTTTTCAAGCTGGGTTGCAACAACTTCTTCCAGGACCCGCCTGTCCCTTGCAGCCTGGACAAACATTCCGGGCTTGAAGTCAGGTTCCTTTACACAGGAATAGTCAAGCCCGGCCATAGCAAGAATTATTCCTGTATTCACATAGGGCAGCGCGCTCTGGATAGCATAGCCTCCTTCAAGCACTGCCATGTCAGGGGCAAGTTTCTCATTCAATTTTGCATAGCCCTGTGTGGAAAAGCGCATGTTTGCAAGCGGGTCTGTATAATGGTTGTCCTGCCCTGCAGAATTGAGGACGAGTTCGGGCTTAAAGTCTCTGAGAATGGGCAGCACCAGGGTATCGAGTACATAGTGGATGCCCTCATCAGGTGTCCCGGGAGGTAGAGGAATATTGATTGTCCTTCCAAGGGCTTTAGGGCCTCCCAATTCATATGTGAAACCCGACCCCGGAAATATCGTCCTTCCGTCCTGGTGGAAGGAGATAAAAAGCACGTCAGGGTCGTTGTAAAAAATCTCCTGCGTCCCGTCCCCGTGGTGGACATCCGTGTCCACGATTGCGATTCTGCGGATTCCATACTTCTTTCTCAGGTACTCGACAAGGATTGCTTCATTATTGATATTGCAAAAGCCGCGGTTTCCATGGGATACTGCCATTGCATGGTGCCCTGGAGGGCGGACAAGGGCAAAAGCATTTTTTACTTCTTCCCGCATGAGCGCATCAGCAAGGACCAGGCAGCTGCCTGATGCAATCAGGTGAGGGGTTGTAGCCTGGGCTTTTATATCAGGAACACAGAAATGCACCCTTGCAATGTCCCTGAAAGCTGCAAGGCGGGGCTTGTACTCCGCAATTTGCGGGAGATCCATAAGTCCTTCTTCAAAGATCTGATCCCGCGTATAGAGGAGACGTTCCTCTCTTTCCGGATGGGTTGGAGAAATTGCCCAGTCAAAAGCCGGGAAGAAAATAAGGCCTGTCTTTTTTGCTCCTGACCGGTCTGCCGGAACCATGGGCTTATTTTCCTGTTCTTTCTCAGGCTCAATCTTCAATTCGTTTTCAGATTTTATTTTTGATTTGTCTTTCGTTTCTTTTTCCGGTTCATTTTCCAGTTCATTATTCAATAAATCTTCAGATTTATGCTCTGAAGTTTTTGTTTTCATCGCAGCTTCCTCTACTCTATCAGGCTTAATGGTCTCTTCTTTTAGTTCTTTTTTCTCTGTCCCGGCATTTTTTTCTGCTCCGCCTTTGAGGGCATCCTTAATTCTTCCAAGCCCGAGTTTCATACTTTTTCCCTCCTCCATTCGGGGATCAGGCCTGCCGGGATCTGCATACTCACATCAAAAAGCCGCCCTGCAGTAAACCAGCCCTCAACCACGTTAAAGACCTCACTGTTCGAAATTTCGGCTTCGTCTGCATACTCCGAAATCCCAAACCTTTTTGCGCGGTCTCTGAGAAGTTCTTTTGCAAGGGCTTCAGCTTCCTCTGAGCGCATTTTATTGAAATTCCCAATATCCGTTGAGTTAAGG
Source organism: Methanosarcina acetivorans C2A (assembly GCF_000007345.1). NCBI lineage: Archaea > Methanobacteriati > Methanobacteriota > Methanomicrobia > Methanosarcinales > Methanosarcinaceae > Methanosarcina > Methanosarcina acetivorans. The sequence goes on from NC_003552.1 coordinate 3,604,624, forward strand.
CTTACGATCTCTCCATCTTCTGCTACCGAATAGACCTTCAGCTGTGTATCGATGCGCAGGTTAAGGGTAAGTGTGGGCCTTGCAACAGCTGCCCCTATGGCATTTCCTACTTCCGAATGTCTGGGAATAATCGGTTTTGCGTTCAGCTTTTCCGCGACTGCTGAAATCAAGCCTTTTGCACCTCCTCCGATTCCTACCACATTTTCAGGCCTTTCTTTTTTCTTCTGCAGAACTTCCCAGATCCTGTAAGCAGGTTCCTGTTCCCATTCGAGAAACATTTCCCTGACGGCTTTTTCAATCATCCCTGCAGTTATGTCCACTATAAGGGAAGCGGTTTCAGTCCCAGGTTTTCCGAGGCTGGAGGCGACAGATGCAATAGCCTCTTTTGCACGTTCCGGGTCTCCTACCTCAACAAGCCCGAGCACTCTCAGGGCATCCGTAGGGGTTGGCTCCTTTCCTCCCATGCAGTAAGCAGGACCTGCCCTTTCCGGGCCAATGGTTATTTTGGTCCCGCGATCTGTTTCCCTGACCCTTACAATGCTGTCTCCTCCTACCGCTATCGAACGGACGGCAAAAGCCCGGACATGGGTCAGGAAGTTGCCGAGTTTTGCGCCTTTGGACGCGACAAGCGGTTTTCCCGAAAGTATAAGGGCAAGGTCGGTCGTGGTTCCGCCTATATCCACCACAACAGATGTATGCCCCTCAGGAGTAAGGGCAAGAGCTCCAATCGTACTTGCTGCAGGCCCCGAAAAAATAGTTTCCACAGGGAACTCTATGGATTTTTCAATAGGGAGAGTCCCCCCATCCGCCTTAAGGATGTATACAGGAGCCCTGATTTTCCTTTCCTCAAGGGCTTTTTTGATCTCTGCAACAAACTCCCGGTAGCGCTCCCCTGTTGCAGAAGCCAGCATGGAAGTTGCAATCCTTCTCGGAAAGTTTAGCTTCCCCGAAACCTTATGCCCGAGCTCTACTTTGCAGCCTGGATGCATTTCCCTGAGGATTTCTTTTATCCTGAATTCATGAGCAGGGTTTCTCTGCCCGAACTTGCTTACCACGGCAACTCTGGAAAATCCCTGTTCCATGATTCGGCTCACCGTTTCCCGAACATCATCTTCGTCAAGATGTTGGATTTCCCTTCCCCTGTAATCCATAGCCCCTTTAAGGTAGAAACTATCCGGAAAAATATAACTTTCAGGGTTAACCCCCGGACCCGGAATGAGCAACAGAGCCACGCGGTCAGTTTTGCCCTCTGCAATAAGATTTGTGATTACTGTTGTACTGAAAACCACCCTTTCGAGCTCTTCAGGGGAAACTCCTCTACTGACATCATCAAGAGCCCTGAGCAGAGACTTCAGCAGGTTCCCCCGCTCGGTTGAAACTTTGGCTGTACTGTATACTTCTCCGTTCCGGATAAGCACCGCATCCGTGGTGGTGCCTCCTACATCAATTCCTATAAGCATTCACAATTCGCCTATCCTCACATGAATGAATTCATCTTTCAATTTTTTTCGTACTTTTTTGGTATTTGTAGCTGGATTTAATTTATATCCAGTTTCAAATGAGTTTGACATAGAAATAATTGTGTGCTCTGTTTCGACTAATGCGCCGGTACTCCGCACATAACTCCGCCCGGGCAGTCAAGCATCCGCTTTTACGCCTGCAGGACGGGATCTTATTAACCAGAGGGTATTTATTAACCATCTGGCAAAGAAGAAAAAGACTCGAAAAAGAGTGATTCTCGATACTATTTAATTCTGTCCTATTTGTGCCCTTGACGGTTTTAACAGCTTTTTCAGCTCTTCCCCGGAAGGCCCTTATCATCGAACCTGATAATAAATTTTGTTTCTCCCCCTTTCTCAAGCTCAATCGTCCCATCGAGTTGTTCAACAAGGGCATTTACGAGTTGCAGGCCAAGGGTTTCTGGGTTTTTAAAATCGATATTTTCAGGGAAACGTCCCCCGTTATCCGAATAAACCAGTGTAAAGCTGGAATGCACCACTGAGCCTGTGTTCTGGCCTCTGCCGGATGTGCTACAGAGTTCCAGAACTTCAGGTTGTCTGTAAAGAGAGATCCTTATCTCCCCCTCGGCACTTTTGAGGAACGCATATTTAAGGGAGTTTGAGAAAAGTTCGTTAATTATGATCCCGAGGGGAATTGCCGTATCGATTCCAAGGAACACATTGTCAACATCAAGGAAAAAACGGACTTTCTCGTTTCCGACCTTGTAAGAGTAAAGGAGTTCGGAAGTCAGTTTCCTGAGATATGCTGCAAAATCTATATTTGTCGTGTCCTCGGACTTATGAAGCTCCTCATGGATTATGGACATGGAGATGACGCGGTTTTCGCTTTCTCTGAAGGCTTCAATAACATCTTTGTCTTTGAACTTATCAGCCTGAAGGCTGAGCAGGGACGAAACTATCTGAAGGTTATTCTTGATCCGATGGTGAATTTCCCTCATGCCGATAGCTTCGACTTTTGCAAGGGTTTCCTCGGCTTTTTTCTTCTGAGTAATATCATAAGCATAGCCCTGGATAAATTCGTTTTCTCCTGACGCGTCACAGGTGTTGTGAATTAACTCATGAACCCACCTTACAGTTCCGTCTTTCCGCCTCAGCCTGTACTCATTCTCCACAATAGAGTTCGGGGAACAATTCATTTTTCCCCGGTTGATATCGAGAATTTGCCTGTCTTCGGGATCGATGAGCTCACCCAAACTTATTCTGCCGGAGATGAAGTCTTCTTCTGCGTATCCGGTTATTTCCTCAACAGCGCCTTCCAGAAAGAGAGGGACAAAATCTCTGTCCATCTTAAATGAGATTCCTTTAAAGTTCTGTAAGAATGAACGGTAGAGCTCTTCGCTTTCCTTCAGTTTTTCCGAGGAAAGTTTGATTTCAGTAATGTCTTTCATCACCCCGAGGGCTTTGCATACGCAGCCTTCTTCATTCCTCAGATATACCCCTTTGTTTTCCACGAAAAAGTAGCTTCCATCTTTCCGCCGAAACCTGAATTCTTCATTGAACTTTTCTCCTGTGTTCCAGCACTTCTTAAATTCCTGCTGCACTCTTCTGCGCTCTTCGGGGTGAATGTGATCGAGCCAGTCATAGTAAGTAAAATCCTGCATCTCATTGTAGCTGTAACCTGTGAGTTCCGTGACCGCCCCTGCCCATTCACCATGTCCGTCCTGCAGGTCAAATTCGTATATCAGCTGTCCTGTCTGCTCGGTAGCCAGCCTGTACCTCTCTTCGCTTTTTACCAGGTTCTCTTCGGTACGTTTGCGTCCGGTTATATCAAGCATTACTCCTACAAGTCCTCCCACAGTCCCATTAAGGTTCCTGTATACGGCTTTGTTGAAAAGGAACTGCCGGATAATCCCGTCAGAGCACATAACTTTTGACTCATAAATTTGGCTTCCTCCTCTCTGGAGGAGCTGCCGGTCCACTCTCCTGTAGGCGCTTCCAAGCTCCTGGGGAATCGCTTCGGAAAGTTCATCTGTAGAGCACCCGGTCACCTCCTCTTTTGGGATCCCGAGAATCATCCTCGCAAAGAGTTCGTTGCACCCGCGGTAGACCCCTCCTTTGTCCGTATAAAATACAGGAGCAGGAATAGTATCAAGCAGCGTTTCAAGAAAATGTATTTTATCTCGGAGCGTACCTTCTACCCTATCTCTTTCTATGGTTAACGAAATCAGGAATGCAACATCATTCAAAAAATAAGTTTCTTCTTTTGTAAATTTCTCTTTCTTTGTGCTGTGAACTGCCAGCACTCCATAAGGATTTTCGATGCTTCCGATCAGGACACTTATTCCTGTCTTGATTCTGTTATACTCCTTGAGTCCCATTCCTTCAATTGAGTCTTTTCTATTTAAATCTTCTATCAGGAGAGGTTTTTTTGAAAGCACTGTGTACCCGGCAACCGAAGCCGTGTCTCTTTTAATAACTCTGCCTATATCTTCGATCTTCCATCCAATCCCCGTTTCGAACAAAAAGTTTCCATCAGGCAAAAGTTTCAAAATCTTGCAATATTCTACATCAAGCGTAGTAGCAATCAGGGTTAAGGAGTTGTCCATCAGGGTCCGGAGGTCCGGGGTTTTGAGAGCCAGTTCGGCAATCTGGGCAAGGGTTTCGCGGTGCCTGTCTATACAATTCAATTTTTTTTCTGCCTGTTTAGAAAAAGTGACATCCAGTGCGTGGAGAGTTATATATTTCCCGTCAGCAGAAGGGATTAAAGTGGCTGAATATGTTTTTTCACCTACATCAAGTTCCACGAATTCTGGCTTCTTCTTGAGGGTTGCTTTCCGAACAGTTTTTTGGATTTTTACGGGAACTTTTTCTCCGACCTCGCTTTTCCATGTTTCAAGCAACAATTTTCCTGCTTTATTAGCGTAGAGAATTACTCCCTCTTTTTCTATTCTCAGGATCGGGCTGGGGCTGTTTAAAAGTAATTCTTCCATCCAGCTTTCTTCGGCTTCGCATTTTCTCTCAATAACGTTTATGCTATAACCCCCGCCTTTAGGTGCCTGGGCTTAAGTGCCTGCTCTGCTTTTACTTAGCCGTCCCCAATGTTAAGAGTATTCAGTCAGAACTCCGGGTTTCCGAAATTCGTTTTTATAGAATCCTTCCGGTAGTCACATGTATGATAAGGTTATTGACATATTAATATTTTGGAAATTACTCTAAAGAAAATTGAATAAGTTAGGGTGAGGTATGACGCCATTCACAATTTTTTCCCGAACATGAATGTATAAAAAGGCCTGTTATTAAGGATATGCAATACTGGCAGAAATCTACAACAGTTCCCCAGAACGCATATGAAAATGCGATTACTGCCACATGAAAAAAATAAATATAACTTTACTTTTTGTTTAAGAGAATGTCTTTATGGAGGATTTTGGCCTTATGGAGAACTTTAACCAGCTCAAAAGAAAACTTGATGCGATGAGTGTACCGGAGCTTTATGAGTATGTAAGAGTAAAATATCCTGAAAATGAGGAACTTGCACTCGGATCCAAAAAGATAATTATCAGGAAGATCCTGAACTTTGAAAGAAACCTTCTGAATGAACTGGAAACAGCCGGACAGTAAGGTTTATGCGCTTACGTATAAACTTCTTTTGAATGTCCTGCGCCTTTTAAACATCACACTTAAACATCACACTTAAACATCACACTTTTTCAAACATTTCCCTGAAAGCTCCGCATCTAGGGCATCTCCAGGATTTTGGAAGCTCTTCAAATTTGGTATCAGGAGCTATGGACTGTGAAGAATCACCGGGGTCCGGGTTGTAAAGGTATCCGCAGTTGCGGCATCGGTACGTTCAAATCACCTGCCTGTCTCATTACATGTATTTGTTTACATGTATTTGTTTAATACTTATATTCATTAAATTCTGAACTATTCGTTAATTTCTGAACTATTCGTTAATTTCTAAACGATTCGTTAATTTCTAAACGTCTCATTTGTTTCTTTTTTTGCCTCTCCATACCTGTTTTTCGGGTCTCAGATCCAGCCTCTGAGCTGCATGGCTTCAACAACCCTGCCAACAGCAAGCGTATAGGCAGCCTGCCGCATTCCAGCATTGTTCTTTGCCGCAAATTCATACACGGAATGATATGCTTCTTTCATCTTTTTTTCCAGACGGATTTCGATTTCCTCCTCTTCCTATTGTATGTTGGACTCGTTCTGCACCATTTCAAAATAAGAAACAATGACCCCTCCCCCGTTGCAAAGGATATCGGGAATTATGTGGACCCCGTTTGAACGAAGGATTTCTTCTGCTTCCCTTGTCGTGGGGCCGTTAGCCATTTCTGCAAGAATTTTCGGTCTGACTCTGTTCGCGTTCTCTTTATTTATTACATTTTCAAGGGCAGCCGGGATAAGGATATCTACATCGAGTTCCAGCAACTCTTTATTGGTGAGATTTTCCGCTCCCGGATAGTCCAGTACAGAACTCTTGGAATGCTTGTATCCGGAAACATCTTCGGAGTCAAGCCCACTTTCTAAGTAGATAGCCCCTTTGCTGTCACTTACAGCCACAACCCTGCAACCAAAAAGTTTCTCGGAAAGGTATGCCGCATGGTATCCCACGTTCCCGAATCCCTGGACTGCAACCGTTGCGTCTTTAAGCTCCATGCCCTGTTTTTTTGCAGCTTCCCTTATCGCATATAAGCCACTCTTAGCTGTTGCATCAAACCTTCCCGCAGAACCTCCGAGACTTGTAGGTTTGCCTGTAATGGCACCAAAGACGTTTTTTCCTGCGAGTTTCGAGTACTCGTCCATCATCCAGGCCATAATCTGCGGGTTTGTATACATATCCGGAGCAGGTATGTCCCTATCAGGGCCTATGATCTGGTAAATCCTGCGGATGTATGCCCTGCTCAGGCGTTCCAGCTCCCGGTGTGTGAGCTCTTTTGGGGAGCAGACAACTCCTCCTTTTGCCCCTCCAGAGGCAGCTTATGGAGGGCACATTTCCAGGTCATCAGGGCTTCAAGGGCCCGGATAGTCTCCATTGTTTCATCCGGATGAAAACGTATTCCACCTTTGGCAGGTCCCAGGGCTTCGTTGTACTGAACCCTGAATCCTTTGAAAACCTTTATGGAACCGTCATCCATACGGATGGGCAGGGAGACATAGAGCTCTCTCATAGGCATTTTCAGGAAAGATTCCATATCAGAAGTGAGCCTGAGGCCTGCAGAACACGTGCAAAGGTGCTGTTTTACGTCATCAAGAAGTTTGGAACCGGAACTCACAGTTACCCCCTTCAATATAAGGGGTTCCCGGAATTTATAGTCCTTATCCCTAATTTGATAGATTCTGCTAATTAATACAGTATTTTCTTACACAAAACACATTGCATTGACACACTACATTTCAGTAAATTAAAAAATGTCCAAAAATCATAAGATGAAAGACAAAACTTTGAATTGTATTAAGAAAACAGAAACATTAAGCCCATTTCAACATTATAAAATGTGTGCTTCTGTCAAATTTGGGCCTTATAGTAAAAAAATCAAAATCTTAAGCCGGGACTTTGGGCCAGGATTTCAGATCAAGATTTTGAAGTAAGACTTTAAATAGAATTTTAAGCCAGGATTTTAAAAATAGGAATAGGCCCGGATATTGAAATTACACGCGGATACCACTTCCTTTAAAAAAGCGTCTTTAAAAATGTCCCGAAGGCTTTCACGAGCCTGAGGGAGTTTCCTGAAAACATCAGCTTCCTCACAAGAACGGAGGGGTGGTCCATGTCCCCATACTCCGTGATCGTATTCAGAATGGAGGGGGTATTTAACGAGCCTATGAGTTCGTTCAACTGGTTGTCTTCCAGCTTTCCCATGTAATCATGGATTTTCATGCCTATTTCGAGCTCTTTTTCAAGGCCCTTCCGCCAGAGCCGGTCGTATTCTGAGAGCCTTCGGGCAGAGTTGTCTCCCTCAAGGGCTGCTTCAGCTGCAATTTTTCCGGCAATTTTTGCTGCAAAAGCTCCTGTATATACCCCGCCTGCGGACGTGGGTTTAGCTTGCCCTGCGGCATCTCCTGCAAGCAGTATTCCGTCAGAAAAGGTTCTTCCCTGGGGACCAACGGGAATCCCTCCAACCACGAAATCAAGCATACCGTCCGAATACCTTGCTTTTATGTGCGGGTTTGAACAGAGGAGTTTTTCAAGATAGAAAAGCGGAGAGCTTCCTCCAGGCCCGCTTTTGCCGGCAAGTCCCGAATCAAGTGCAAGCCCGATTCGAGAGACTTTTTCGTTAAGAGGGACGGTCCAGGCAAAGAAACCGGGGGCTGAAGAGCCGGGAAACAGTTCTACAAAATCGCTGTCATCCGAGGTATATGGGGCTTCTATCTGAATTCCGGGGAGTATGCGCGCAGGCTTTCCAAGGCCTGCATGACTGGCTATCCGGCTTTTTACCCCGTCTGCCCCGATAACTACGGACGTGGATATGGTTTCGGGCTTTCCGTTCCTGAGTACTTTGAGCTTTACAGGGGAATTCTTTTTGTTTCCGTTTTCTTTTCCATTTCCATTTCTTTTTGTCCCGGTTTCGGCATCAAAATTCTCTTTCTCGAGCCCTACGGCCCTTGTTTTCAGGGATAGCTCAACGCCTTCTTCCACAGCCATTACTGCAAGGGTACGGTCAAAGTTTTTCCGGGAAATAACGTACGCCTTTGTCTTCTTTCCATCAATAGGCAGGCACTGCCCGTCAGGTGCATGCACAAAAGCCCCGCGCACGGAGTTGAACACGAATTCGTCCGAGGGCCTGAGTTCGCACTCTTCCACGGCTCTTGTGCTCAGAAGCCCTGTACAACCTACAGGAGACCCTATTGAGGAGTGCTCTTCGAGCAGGAGGACCTTTGCCCCATTCATTGCTGCATAGCGGGCGGCTGTTGAGCCCACAGGTCCGGCTCCTACCACAACAACATCATACTTCATGCCTTATCACGTTCGAATAACAGGTTTACCTTTGCGAGAGGTTTTAATTTTCTCATGATGTTTAACTTTTCGAAAGGAAGCTTAAACTCAGTCTCAGAAAGTTTAATATATTTATGATTCATATACATAATTTAAATAACAATTAAAATATAAGTTATTAGTCATATTACAGCATTTAGTCATATTCATAGTTCTGGTCATGTTAATAAGATTTAAGTTCTATTGAAATGGACTTTTGAAAGTATTATATGTTTTTCCTTATCGGATCTTTCCTTTCCTTCAAAATATTGATATATCGATAAACGCATCCTTGCTGAAAACTAAACGATATGATACTTAACCATTTCTTCGAATCACCGGTCAGGGCTTCCATGCAGCAGAAAAAAGAAAAATACCAGACTTCCAATTCACAAAAACAAAAAAGAAACGGTTCGAACAGAAAGGGGCAGCAGCCCAGGGAAAAAAGGGCAGAACACAAAGTACGGGATTTCAAAGAAAAAGTATCTCCCGGAAGGAATGCCTCTCACAAAAGGAGCTCAGGCCCTGAAAAACGTTCTGATATGGCTTTTTCAAAGAAAAAACCTTATACACGTTTCGAGTATGAAGATGACTATATTTACTGGTGCAGGAAGTGCAACCTGCCTCTCACAGGGGAAGAGTGCGGGGGTTGTGGTGGGAAAGGCGAAATACTTCATCTTACCCAGCCGGCAGATGTCAGGCTCTGTTCTCCCTACGAACGGGAAGTCCTGACAGAGCAGCTACTTTCAGCCTTCGGCTGCGACCCTCTGGGAGACCGACTTGTGCTCCTTAACAAAATCCCCGGAGAAGACAAAACCGACGAGGTTCTTGTAGACGGCTTCATTTTCGGCGTGCTCCGTTTTGAACTTTCGGAAATGGACTACAGCTTTGAACCTTCCCTTCAGGGGGCAAAGATCCTCCTCAAGTCGGCTGAAGGCAGAAAAGTCAAGCTCAAGAAGACAAACCGGCACCTTAACGGAAAAAACGTGGAAGCAGGGCTTATAGAATCTTTTGCCGGAAACATTAAAGCAGGGGATTTTGTCCTCGTGACTGCGGGCAACCTGAGCGGGTACGGAGTTTCTTACATTGATGGCACGGATTTTGCAGCCCGGAACCCGGAAAAGCCCGGAACCTCATCAGGGACCGGAGTACAACCTGAAGTTCGAGTGAAGGCCGAGCCCGCACCCTCACCCGAAACCGGCACAAAAATCCTCAGGGTCAGAAAGGTTGACAACAGTGAAGTATTCCTGCACCCCAAAACCCCGGATTTGAGGGTATGCATAGAAGCTAACAAAAAACATCTGCAGGCCCTGGGAAAAAATGCCATCAATACCATCCGGGGGATTGTTTCCAGAAATGAGTACCGGGAGTTACCTGTATATGTATCTTTCAGCGGGGGAAAAGATAGCCTTGTTGTGCTCGACCTTACAAGAGCTGCCCTCAAGCAGAGGGAGTTTAAGGCTTTTTTCCTGAACACGGGGATCGAATTTCCGGAGACTGTGAAGTTTGCCCGGGACTTATGCCGCGAAATGAAAGTCCCGCTTGAAGAAATGAGTTCAGGCTCAGCTTTCTGGGAGCAGGTAGAAAAGTTCGGGCCTCCTGCAAAGGATTTCCGCTGGTGCTGCAAGGTCTGCAAGCTGGCTTCGGCAGGAGACCTGGAAACAGGAAAAGGCGCATGTGCCCTGCCAGGAGAGGAGGGCAGGCAGAAAAATGGGAACACAATTGCCTACCTGACAATAGATGGCAAGCGAAAGCATGAATCATTTTCCAGGGCAAGGATTGCGGCAAGTGAGACAAACCCCTTTGTCCCGGCGCAGCTCAATATCTTTCCTATCCGGGACTGGCGGGCGTTGGAGGTCTGGCTCTATATCCACTGGCGGGGACTATCCTACAACCCGCTCTACGACCAGGGCTTTGAGAGAGTGGGGTGCTGGCTCTGCCCTTCTGCCCTTGCTGCCGAATATTCGCGGGTAAAAGTGCTGCACCCTGAGATGCATGCCCGGTGGAATACTTTCCTGCTCGAGTGGGCAAAAAAGCGCAGGCTTTCGGAAAAGTTTGTGGAACACGGGTTCTGGCGCTGGAAAGAACTGCCTCCGAAAATGTTGAAGCTGGCAGAGGAACTTGGAATCTCGGTTCTTGCGGAAGAAAAGGCCGAAACCTTTGAAATTGAGGTTGTGGGAGGAATTTCCCCCTGCAAAGCAGGAGGCTTTTCTGTTGAGGCAGGAGTTAAGGGCATCAGGGAAAAAGAAGCTGCGGATTTCATTAACATGCTTGGAAAGACTGTTTATGCGGAAGAGCTGGGCATGCTACTTGTCAGAACCAAAAACGGGACCGTGAAGTTTTTCTCAAACGGAAATCTACTCGTAAGTTCGGAAACAAAGGAAAAAGCAGTCAACCTCTTTAAAGAGACTGCAAAACAGTTCGTAAGGCTTTCCCGCTGCACAGGCTGCGGAATCTGTGAAAAAGCCTGTCCGGTCGATGCGATCACAATTAAGGAAGGAAAGCCTCATGTAAGTGAGGCCTGTATTAGGTGTGGAAAATGCACGGATTCCTGTGTGGTAACCAGGTATTTTGAAAAAATTGTTCCAGGGCTGGATGAAAAACTAAAGGTTTGAACGGAACTGACCACTCCGGCGCGCTTGAACCCCCCGGTTTTAAGCTATCAATAAGCAATTTTCAACCCTGCGGAAAAACTCGGTATCATAAACCTACGGATTACTGTAGAGTAAACACCGGATGTGGCTATTAAAAAATAGAGAGGTTTAAAATTGAACCAGAATTTCTAAATTTATGAATCTCATCAGAATTCTATGAAATTTTTAAATAGTTCCTAATTATATTTTCATATTATAGTTGAAATCTTACCATGCCTTTTCAGGTCAAACATCTGGGAACTTCACGACAATACCTGATTATCCTGTAATTCACCTGATCGGGCTCTCAATAAACTAACTAAACTTTACAATAATGAATTACCTGGTTTACAATAATGAATTACCTGGGCTTCCAAGCAACTGATTGAATTACTAACTCGACTAACTTGAATTACTAACTCGACTAACTTGAATTACTAACTTGACTAACTTGAATTACTAACTTGAATTACTAACTTGACTAACTTGAATTACTAAATTAAGTCATTAAATTGAATTCCTAGCTGAATTACTATCATATATTTATCATAACGGAACTGAAAAATGCGATTTAATTACCCACCTGACGGAGTAAGCCAGCTTATTGCCAGCCGCTGGAAAATCGGCGTAGCTCTTGCATTAGCTGTGCTTCTATTCTTTGCTTTCCTTGTCCTGCTGCCCCTGGCAGACGGAATCGTGCTCGGAATAGTCTTTGCTTATATTGCCAGGCCTATCCAAGTGAAATTTGGAAAATACAGGAAAATTGGAGCTCTGATAGCCAGCCTTTTTATTTTTATCCCCATAGTATTCATTGTAGGAGCCGGAGTTGTTGAGATCCTGAACCAGATCTCCTGGATTTTTGAAAACCAGACTTCAGTAATGAGCGGGATTTTAGATTTTATACATGGACTGGAAATTCCTTCTACTTACGTTGAAAGAATAAATAATGCTATATGGAACCTTTTTACCTCCCTGCTCCCTGCAGTAGGGAGTGTAGGCTTGATCTCATATGCCCAGAGCATAGGCCTTTTTGTTATTAATTTCATAGTTTCGATTTTCTTCTGTTATTTCCTGCTTGCCGATGGGGACAGGCTTTACTGTGCTTTTATTGGCATGATACCTTCAGATTATCAGAACATTGTGAACCGTTATGCTTCTCATCTGGACCTTATCCTGAAGGGAGTTTTCATAGGCAACGCCTACTCTGCCCTCATAGTGAGCGTGACTTCGGTTTTCGTTTTTCGTGCTTTCGGATTTTCCCATGTCCTGGCTCTTGCGACCCTAGTCTTCATAGCATCGGTAATCCCTCTTTTTGCCGGGTATATGGTACTCGTTCCCATGGCCTTGTTCCGTTATTTCGAACAGGGATTTCAAAGTGCAGCACTTTTTTTTGTGGTCTCGTCCCTTGTAATTTACGGACCTCCCGAACTGATCCTCAGGCCTTTCCTGACCAGCCTGAAGTCAAAGATCCACCCGATGCTCCTCATGCTCGCCTTCCTGGGAGGGGCTTTTGTGGGAGGAATTGCAGGTTTTTTTGCAGCCCCCATTCTGCTGGGAGCCCTCGTTGCAGCTTATAGGGTTTATCAGGAGCAGATCCATCCCGAACTGGTAGCTCAGGCTGACGTCTACCTCAAAGATCCGGCAAAAGCCTGCAGGACTGATGAGAAAAATAGCTTTCAATGAGGCGAAAGGGATTGCTTTATATCATTGCAGGATGTTAGGACTGTCATATATTCTTCCTTACATCCTATAATCAAGATCTACTGACGGGTACAGGCCTCAAACGATCCTTCAATCAGGTCAAGTATTAAGTCGCAATACCAGGTCGCAGTCTTAATACCAGACCGTAATACTGTTTGATCCCTGTTTGATTAAGAACCGAAGTGAATTCGGAACCCATACTGGCTTAGAAAACACAGGTGATAGAATGCAGTTATTGCTCATTCACTCTGATTATATTGAATACGAAACCAAAAAACAAACTCCAGTTGCTGAAAAAATAGAAGAGTCCTTAAAGTCAGGCAGGCTAGAAGAAGCCCTCACCGCTTTTACGGCTGTGGAAAGCGTGGACGAAGCCAACCCGGAAGAAGCCATAGAAAAAGCTGTTTCTGAAATCGAAAAGGTTGCAGCCCAGGTCAAAACAAACCGCATAATGCTTTATCCCTACGCTCACCTGAGTTCTGACCTCTCCTCTCCGAAAGTTGCAGTACAGGTCTTAAAAGGCATTGAAGCAGCTCTTTCTGGCAAATACGAGGTCAAAAGAGCTCCGTTTGGCTGGTACAAAGCTTTTACCGTGAGCTGCAAGGGCCATCCCCTTTCCGAACTTTCCCGGAGCATCCACCCCGAGGGTACGGCAAAAGCGGCAGTCAAACCTGAGGCAGCCGGAGAAAAAGAAGAAGTCGTTTCCGAAGCCCTGAAGGCCGAAGGTACTGCCAGGTCTTACTGGCGCATCCTTACCCCGGACGGGGAACTCCACGAAGTTGAGACCTTTGACCTCACCCCCTACCCCAAACTTCAGCAGTTTGTAAATTATGAAATCTCCAAGAGCAGGGCGGTTGAACGAGCCCCTCCCCATGTTGAGCTCATGCGGAGACTTGAACTTGCAGACTACGAGCCAGGGTCCGACTCGGGGAACATGCGCTATTACCCCAAGGGAAGGCTTGTTAAGTCTCTTCTTGAAAACTACGTGCTTGATGTCGCAACCGAGTTCGGGGCAATGGAAGTCGAAACTCCCCTGATGTACGACATGAACCACCCGACCCTCAAGAAATACCTTGATAGGTTCCCTGCAAGGCAGTATTCTATCGAATCGGACAAACGGCAGATGTTCCTTCGCTTTGCAGCCTGTTTCGGGCAGTTCCTTATGAACCATGACATGACGATCTCCTACAAGAATCTGCCTCTCAGGATGATCGAAATGACCCGTTACAGTTTCAGAAAAGAACAGCGAGGGGAACTTGTAGGCTTGAGGAGACTCAGGGCTTTTACCATGCCGGATATGCACACCCTTTGCGAGGACATGAACCAGGCTGTAAGCCAGTTCAAGGAACAGTACGACCTCTGCATCGATGTGCTTGAAAACGTGGGAATTCATATTGACGATTATGAGGTTGCCATCCGTTTCACCAGGGACTTTTACGAGTCGAATAAAGAGCTTGTAGTCAACATGGCAAAAACCGTAAACAAGCCCGTGCTTGTGGAGATGTGGGACACTCGCTTTTTCTACTTCGTACTCAAATTCGAGTTTAACTTCGTAGATGCCCTTGCCAAGGCAAGCGCCCTTTCCACGGTCCAGATCGATGTGGAAAATGCCGAAAGGTACGATATCTCCTATGTGAACGCTGATGGCAAACTGGAAAGGCCGATCGTTCTCCACTGCTCGCCGAGCGGGGCAATCGAACGTTGTATCTATGCCCTTCTTGAAAAAGCTGCAATGGAAACCGAAGAAGGAAAAGTCCCTATGCTGCCTGTCTGGCTTTCACCTACCCAGGTCCGGATTGTGCCGATTTCCGAAAAACACCTTGCTTTTGCCGAAGAGGTTTCAAAGAAACTGGATTGCAGGGTCGATATCGACGACCGCGACCTGTCCATAGGAAAGAAGGTAAGGGAAGCGGGCAGGGAATGGGTGCCGTATGTCGTGGTTATCGGAGATAAGGAAATGGAGGAAGGTACGATTAATGTAACCGTCCGGGCTGAGTCCGAACAGAATAAGCCTTCAAAAGTACAGATAACTCCTGAAGAACTCAATGCGCGCATCAGAGGCGAAATAGCTGGCAAACCTTACAGAAAACTGCCCCTTGCAAAGTATCTTTCCGCAAGGCCAAAATTCTTCTAAGTTATTATACCGATTATCGGAGAGGGCCAGAGGAGATATAAACTTCTTATTTGCCCTTTCCCTTTGACTTTTTGGCATAACATATATATTGACGTAATTCTTATTATGAAAAGGGATTCCTTTTAAATAAAAGCAGTTCCAGGTTTATTCTTTTCCGCTACTGAGTTGAGAGATGCCGCTTGAAGTTTCCTGGACTGAAATTTTTTACAGGTTGTTTGTAAGTTACGGGGAGTTACTTCTTATAATGCTTACAGTTGCATGCAGTAGCCTGTTGCATGGACTATGCCGCTTTCCCAAAAACCTCTTTGAAAGGTACTTTCTGGTTTTTGAGATGGCATTAAAGAATTTATATAGTTAAAAGTTTAAGGACCGCGTACTGATGACAATTTCAAATGAAGCCGTAGCCGATATGGAAACCGTCGAGCTCGAGCCCTTGAGGGAAGATAAGAAGAAAATCTTTGAAGATATACTGAAGTATTTTGAAACCCATCAGAGAGGCTACATCAAGGTTCCTACGGGCTGGGGCAAGACTTTTCTTTCGAAGCATATAATGAAAAAATATTATGATGACGGAAAACTCGTGCTTTTCCTGGTCTCTAAAAATAACCCTCTTCTTAGTCAGACATATTATGACAGGAAGAAAAACCAGCCTCTTTTTCCCAATAGCGCTCTTCTCTCTTCTGAACATAAAGAAGATAGAAAAGAGCTTGCTAAAACGTTGAAAGCCCTTGGAAAGGGAAAAGGAAAAGGTTTTGTGCTTTTTGCTTCCTTGCAGACAGTGCTTGGAAAGCAGGGAGCTGAAATCAAAAACCTGATTCTTGAACATACCGACCTTGCAATCGTGGACGAGATCCATAATTTCATCAACAACAGGGGAAACGATTTCCTCAATGAGTTAGGAGAGCGGACAAAAATCCTGGGCATGACTGCAACTCCGTTCCAGGGCGTGGTCGGAAATGTCAAATTCGTGGACGAGATCGCCGGGGATATGCGCGAGGTTTACGCAAAGACATTGCCTGAGTGTATCCTGGACGAAGAACTCGCCCCCCTTAAGTATACGATTGCCGAAAGTTCGGAAGATATCTTTGAGATCTTTGACTTTGAAAAAGGGCTGGACGAACTTGATAAGCAGGACCTTTTCCTTGACTGCAGCACCGCAGATAAGTTAAAAAAAGTAGTCCGCAGAACCCAGCTCGCAAAAGATGTCTACGATTCGATGGTAAAGCGGAAGAATGCAAAGACCCTCGTCTTCTGCGCCCCTGTCCGGAAGCGTGTCTACGGAGCCGGAGCCGATAGAGAGGAAATTAACGCTTTCCATGCCAAACTTACAGCCTCGGTTTTCAACGGGGAAATCTCTGCTTCGAAGCTGGGAAAAGACTCTGACCCTGTTTTACCCCTCGATTTTGACAATTACACTCCAGATGGGAAGTTCAGAGATGCTGCTTTCATAACCTCCGAACTGCCCAAGGACGAACAGAGTGCTCTGCTTGCAGCATTCAGGGACACAAAAAAGCCGCCCTATGTTCTGTGCACGGTCGGGATGCTGATCGAAGGCTTCGACTTTCCGGGCCTTGAGACCCTCATCCTGCTGCGCCCGACCCTAAGCATGCGGCTCTTTGAACAGCAGGTGGGAAGGGTTACAAGGCTTTCTCCGGTTTCCGGGAAGGGGAAGGGACACATCTTTGAGATCTCGGACAGCATCGATTCCCTCTATCAGCGTTTCGGAGAAGGGGTTTTCAACGGGGAAAAGGTTGATCAGGTGCAGATGCTCCAGCCTGAAATCCGCCTCGAAGAACTTTTCTCCGAGGGAGACGCAGCCCTGGCAATTGAGGAAGGAAAAATCGAAATCAGCAAGGTAGACCTCAGCAATTTAAAGAAAGGAAGGGGGAAAGGAAGGGGAAGAAAGAATGCACAGGCAGTAGAAGTTCCTGTCCGACTCCCCCCAACCGCCCTCAGGGCAAAATATTTCTCGCGTCTTCTTGCCATCACTGAGGAAAAGGACGTCGGCGCCTTTGAACGGGAAAAACGGGAGCTTATGAGGGGAGCCCTGAGATTCAGGGTCCGGGAACTGAGAGATGCCGAAGAGCTCTCCACACTCTGTGACCAGGTAAATAAACTCAAGAGGGAAGCTTACGAAGACCGCAGGCTAGGAGATGTTTCAAGGCAGCACAAGCCCAAGGTCTTCGGAGAGGTCGAATGGCTCCTTAAACTTCAGGCCCTAAATTCCCTAAAGTATGCCGGAGATCGAATCTCTATGCCCGAGAAAAACAAAATTTTAAAAACTCTGGGATTTGAACCTGATATGAGGAAGATAGATAGCCACAGGCTTAAATGCTTGAAAATAGGTTCTGCCCAGAAGACCATCCCCGACCTCGTTAAGGTTCTCGGCTTTGTAAGCCGCCTCTCATCTTCCGAAACCTACCAGTTCCTTGACAAAAAGAAAAAAGATCAATGGAAAAGAGAGTTTCTCCCTGCGGTCTACTGGGGCTTCTGCTTTATTGACGCTTCCCCGGAACTGAAGGAGCTTTTCGAATCCACGGAATGGGACAGGCGGGTCAAAAATATAATCCGACAAAAATAATATGATGACTCTTGATCAATCGGTTTATATTATTTGACCCCGGAAACCGTTTTTTAATCTACAGGTAATAGGTGCCTCCGCCAGCTTGTCTGGCGCCCCTTCCCAAAAAGAAGAAAATACAGATTTGAATAAAAAACAAGACCGAAATTTAAGTTCATTTGACCTGTTTGCTTATCTTTTTCACTCAAAAGCGTTTCAGAAGCTTTTACTTGCTGGCATGTTGTTTCTATTTTTCTTTACTTTCTCTTTTTTATTCATTTTTGTCTTTTCTATTTTTCTTTACTTTCTCTTTTTTACTCATTTTTGTCTTTTCTATTTTTCTTTACTTTCTCTTTTTTATTCATTTTTGTCTTCTTGGGAAAGGCCGCTCTCCTGCGTCGAGCGGGAAAGAGCGACACAATACAGCGAATAAGGTTGTAACGGTCAAGATAATTCTTCCTTTCCAAAATCTTACCGGTCAGAAAGTAAATACTAAAAAGTACTTTCGTCTTCCTAAAGTTTATTTTTTATTCTGTAATAGGAGCCTCCGCCAACCCGTCTGACGGCCCTGCCCAGAAAGCGGAAGAGATTAAGACAGCAGCAAAATGATTGGTGAATTTCGAAATCTGTATATAATTAACCAGATAGAGTTAAACAGAAGAAATTATGAAAAAAATAGGTTGAAGTTATGTTAAAATTAAAATATTTATTTTTTAATAAGAATCTGGCAGTGGACGGAATTAGAAGATGGAAAACTGAGATGAACAATGTAGAGGAATTACTCCCATATTTTAGGATTTCATCGAATGCAATCTATCCCTTTCTGAATAATGATAAGATTTGCTTCCTGCGTTTGGCACCTGTTGAAGAAAAAATAAAAGATAATGAATATGGAGAAATAGAGTTTATTCAATATTTGAGAGAACATAATTTCTCTGCATTAACACCATTGCCTTCACTGAACGGTCAACTGATTGAAATTATCAAAACTGAGTGGGGGACGTATTTTGCAAGCGTATTTGAAAGAGTAGAAGGAGTTCCGATAGAAGATACAGACTTAAATGACAATATCATTTTTGTATATGGCAAGACACTGGGAACTTTGCACAGGCTGGCTTCAGATTTCAGACCATCCGTAAAAAAGTGGACTTATGAAGATGTGCTGGAATGGATAGAAAAAGAACTTGGTTTATATGGTGCACAGACTGCCGCGATGAATGAATACATAGAAGTGAAAAACCTTCTTGAAACACTTCCGAAAAACAAGAAAAATTTTGGATTAGTACATTACGATTTTGAACCGGATAATATTTTTTATGATGTAGAAACTGAGACATGTAACGTTATTGATTTTGAAGATGGGATATATCACTGGTTTGCTCTGGATATAGAGCAGGTATTCGATTCATTAGCAGAATTCATGGATGAGGAAAGAGTTGCTGTAGCCAGAAAAATGTTTTTGAATGGTTATTGTACAGAGTTTGAGATCTCAAGTGATATGTTAGCACTTTTACCTGTGTTCAGAAGATTTATTGATTTGTATAGCTATACAAGAATCATGCATTCCACAAGCGAGATACTGGATAACGAGCCGGATTGGTTGAATAAAATCAAAGAAAAGCTAAATTGGAAGAAGAATAGTATTTTAGCAAAATGGAGCTGATTATTTCTACCTCATTAATTATTTGATATTTTGAGGACAAAATATAATAATGACATTAAAGAGAGGAAGCTAAAAGTCTTCTCGGAATAAGGAAAAAAAGAGAGGACTATATAAATGTGGAAATTTGTACCATGTAGAATGACGTCTTTTCTTAATATTTCATGTGAAACGGGAAGTGAAAAAGCACATGAATACTTAATTCCCTGTTACATAATTGGAATAACTGCGATTGTCTGCGCAGCAACTCTGGTTTTAATCGTTTTTCTCGGACCCGTTGGCCAGGGAATAATTCAATATAGAACCTCTCAATCCGGCATATGGCAGACCTCCGAGCAGGACCTTGCAAATCTGGCACTGATTGCGCCGATACTGCTAATTGGCGGAATTTTATGTCTGGCCGGAAAGACCGGCTCGAAATACCTCTTGATACTTACACCGATAACATTAATGTATACAGGGCTTTCCGTGGAGATTGGGCAGGAATGGAGCAATTCGGCCTACAGCGGCAATGTTGAGAGTTACTGGTGGCTTTTTGGAATACTTGTTATAGGCGGACTTATCCTGCTTTTGGGTAGCCTATCCATGTTTACCGAAACAGATGCCCCTGACTTCAAACCAGGAGGTCTGCGAATCTACGTGGGCCTAATGACCGTATTCTTCCTGCTCTTTGCAGTGATGTGGATATCTCAAATCCAACAGGTTACATCTACTGGAGACCTTCCCGATGGCTCATACAAAGAGGCTCCAACTGTCTTCTGGGTCATCAGGTATCTTGACCTCGGAATAAGTATTCCCTTAGGTTTCCTTGCGCTATTCCTGATGCTTTCAAAACCAAAAAAGGCATATTCGCTACTGCTCCTGTTCTTCGGGTTCTTCATTACCACCGGAACTGCTGTAGATATGATGGCCATAGTTCAGGTCCTGAACGGGGATACGGAGACAGCAAAAGAAGGACTCGTTATATTTCCCATACTCACAGCTTTTTCCTATGGAGGTCTCCTCTATCTTATTAAAGATAAAATTCGTCGAAGTGTAGTCAGAAGCTCAGATAACCAGAACTGACTATATCGGACTAACCTCTATTGCGGTACGGAATCGAGAAAAAAGATTCAATCGTTTAAGCCCTGTAATTTGATATCCACTTAATCTTTTTCTGTTATTTTTACTGGTCTTTAATATATTCAAAGGTCCAGATCGGAGTCCCTTTTACTTCTCCCTTTTCAAGGTGTTCCAGCTCATGAGCTGCGCTATATGCCGGAGTGCCTTTCAGTAATATCTTTTTTTTGTTCAGTTCCCTGATTCGGATCTCCTTCAGGCCAGGATTTACCTCTGCAAGTAGCATCCTTTTTGCCCGGAGGGTTATGCGGTAAGGGCGTTCGACCAGTTCTCTTTCTTTTCTTTCCCCGCATTTCTCCAGCCTGAAGATTACTCCTTCCCCTTTTATGATTTCGGGATTGATAAAAAGATATATCTTTTCCAGTGTATAGCCGGCTCTGTTTTCCTCATCATAATAGGTGATTACGTCCTTTACTGCAATGCTTTTTGCCTCTTCGGTGGCGTAACTCCACGAGCCTCCCGCTTTCAGTGAAAGTAGAAAAGGAAGAAACAGATCTCCCTGGATTCCAAAGCTGGAAATCAGATTTTTTTCAAGGGCTGAAAATCTGAAGATTGCCCGAATTTCTTCAGCATCCATATTTGCATCTTCTCCATTATCCATATTCACCATCACTCCTAAGAGGGTGAATCTCGAAGCCTATTTAATGTTTCTTTCTTGCTGAAAAATGTCGAAATTTTCTATTGAAGCTCTGCATTTTGACAGAATACAAATGTTTATATCCAATTCTAACTAAAAGTTATAATTGTAACTATTAGTTAGTAAAATAACTCCTAGTTAGTTTTTCTCGGTGATAGAAGTGTCTATGAAAGAAATAAGGGAGCAGGAAAAAGAGCAGAGACGCAATTATATTCTTGACGCGGCGGAAAAATTGTTTTTCTCCAGGGGTTATGATGGCGTTTCAATGGACGATATCGCAAACGAGGTAGAATTCAACAAAGCGACACTTTATCTTTATTTTAAGAATAAAGAGTCGCTTTTTTTCACTGTTGTCCTGCGCGGAAAAAGAATCCTGAATTCCATGGTTGAAGAAGGTATTAAAAATTGCAAAACAAGCATCGAGGTCCTGGACACGATTGGAAAAGAGTACTTTTAGTTCATAGGTGAGTACCCCGATTATAGTCGGATGTACTCATATTTCCATTCGGGAAGGTTCAACCTGGAAGATAGCGAAGATATGGATGAGGTTGCAAAGGAGATTCTCAAGCTGGACCATGATATAATCGCAATAACGCGCAACGCGATAAAGTCGGGAATCGATGAAGGCTTGATCCGGAGCGATGTCGACCCTGTCGAAATGACCGTTTTCTTGAACCTGATTGCCAAAGGTCTTACAGAAATGAGTCCCAGATTTAAGAAAGTACTGGAGAAACGGGGAATTACTCAACATCAGTTTTTCGCAGACGCCGCTGATTTCATGCACCACATGCTCATGAACCCGGACAGGTGGATAAAAACTAAAAGTGATGTGTCTGATTGAACTTATTTTTAATGGAAATTTTCACAGGACGGACCATAAATGCAAGAACCAACAAACTTCACAGCTTCAGGTGAAGTAACCATGAAAAGAAAAGGACCCAGCAATATGGCTGAGAGAATCGCGCTTATCAGAGCAGGTGAATCGAGAAAGCCTGAAGATGAACGCATCTGTTACGATCCCTATGCCATCCGCTTCATCAGCCCGGAAATACTGGAATTTGCGGCCCGTAATCCGGAAAAGTACAAAGCAGAAATTGAACGGCTGGAGCAGCTCTTTCCCGGATTGGCGAACTCGGCAGTTGCCAGGGTCAGGTATTTCGACGACGTTGTAAAAGCGTCTGCTGATGATGGTCTCGAGCAGCTGGTAATCCTGGGTGCAGGTTATGACACCCGTGCCTATCGGATTGAGGGGCTGAAAAACATCAAAGTTTTCGAAGTGGACCACCCTGACACCCAGCGTGTGAAAATAGAGAAGGTCAGGGAGGTCTTCGGTTCTCTCCCAGGTCACGTCACATACGTTCCTCTCGATCTGGAGTTTGATAAACTCGGCCAGCAGCTAACAGAGTGCGGATATGACAGATCCCGAAAGACCCTTTTTGTCATGGAAGGGCTGGTAATGTACCTCCGGCCCGAGACAATGGATGAGATATTGTCTTTTATCGCGCATAATTCTGGTAAAGGAAGTGCCGTTATTTTCGACTACGGAGTTTTCAGATCTTCAGATGCCGGAGAGACTGCACCGGAAGCGGGCAAAAACATCCGAAATTTCACTAAAAAACGGGGGGAACCCCTTAAATTCCTAATCAGAGACGGAGAAGTCGAAACATTCCTTTCCGAAAGGGGATTTTCCAGAATCCAGAACATGACCAGCAAGGACTATAAAAAGGCATATTTTTGCGGAAAAAACGAGGGCCGGGTAGTTAGCAGCTTGATCTCGTTTGCCTATGCGCTGGTCAGGTAAATCAAAAACAACCGAATCAAAAACAACCTTAAATCTTTCTGAAATTTATGTGAGAAGAGGTGAGCATGCAATGCAAGAACCGGAAATTTCCACGACTTCAAATGAAACGCACACAAAGAGAAAAGGACCCAGTAAAATGGCTGAGGGAATTACCCTCCACCGAGTCGATGAATCAAATAAGTCCGAAGAAGAACGGATATTTTATGATCCGTATGCCGTTCATTTTGTTAACCCTGCGATTCTGGAATATGCAGCAAAATATCCCGAACAGGCAAAAGCAGCAGTGGAGCAGATGGAGCGTCTTTTCCCGGGTCTCGGCAATTCTATTCGGGACAGAGTCAGATACTTTGACGATTTTGTCAGGGCAGCAGTCGATGAAGGGCTTCGTCAACTGGTCGTCCTTGGCGCGGGATATGATACCAGGGCGTACAGGATTGAAGGGCTGAAAGGGAAAGTCAGGGTTTTCGAAGTGGACCACCCGGATACTCAGAGTGTAAAAATCGAAAAGGTCGAAGAAATCTTTGGTTCCCTGCCGGACCACGTTATCTATGTGCCGGTTGATTTCGAAACCGACAACTTTGGCGAAAAGCTTGCTGCGCAGGGATACGACAGGTCGCTGAAAACTCTTTTCCTTCTGGAAGGGCTCATTATGTATATCTCTCCCGAGGCCATTGATGAGACGTTATCCTTTATCGCAAAAAATTCGGAGAAGGGCAGTGCTATCCTGTTTGATTACTACCCTGAGTCCGTTGTTGACGGGACATGCGAACTGGAAGCGGGGAAAAACATCCGGAATTATACGAAACAACAGGGAGAACCCCTTCAGTTCGGGATCAGGGAAGGAATGGTCGAGGCTTTTCTTGGTGAAAGGGGATTTTCCGGAGTTCAGAACGTGACTGCTGAGGAGTACAGGAAAATGTACTTCCATGGGATAAATAAAGATAGGGAAGTATGCGATCTTTTATTCTTTGCTCACGCAGTGATCGAATAAATTGAACATTTTCAAGCATTTAGCATCGTCGATGGCGGTATCTTCTGTACCATAACGATATCTGGTGATCGTACTGGCATGAGTAAACTTAATGGCCGGGTTGAGGAGCGTTTAAAATAATTTTCAAGATTATGAGCTATTTGTACGGAAGGATGAAAGGTCCTAGAAAAGATAGAAGAATATGCCAGATGCCATAGTATAACGATTATAAAGCCGGAGGTCATGGAAAAAGTGGGGGCTAATAAATGTTGACTTCGCCACTGTGCTCCGCTAAAAGGGTCTGATGCAACCCTTATTTTGGCAAAAATCGGTCAATGAAGGAAAAAGCCGGGAAGATTGGATTGAGCACCCTTCAGATAAAAGCTGTAGAATCTCTTAAAGAGGAAGGCCAGATCACTAATGAAGAATAGTTCGAAGGTTGGCGGGGACAGACATGACATTCGAAAAGTTTATTCAAAAACTGGACTCCGGGAGATGGCTTAACTATGTCAGAGATTAATTTAAATCCAGGGCTTTTACGTATGCAGATAACGCATTGGTTCAAAAGTCAGTTTCCGAAGTTATTCTGAACTTATTGTCAATTCAACCGGGAAAGATGTCCTTGATATAGGCGGTGTGCCAGGTCACATCACAAAAAACTCGCACATATTACAGAAGGAACTGTGATGGGCATCGATATTTCTCAAGGTATGATAGAGCAAGCAGTAAGCTCCAATCAAGGATTTCTTAGTTTAAGATATTCTGTCATGGATGCTGAAAATTTAGAGCTACCTATTAACTTTGACGTTATTGTTTGTAATTCGAGTTTCCAGTGGTTTCAAAAACCAGAAAAGGTGTTAATGCGTTGTTTTAATGTGCTTAGGCAGGGGGGAGAATCGGAGTACAGGCTCCCGATACCTAGTTGTATTGTCCGAACTTTGTTGCAGCGAGAGAGAAAATCCGTACGCATCCGTTTACACGAGAGATTTTTAAATACATTGAAAGTTCACAGCGTTTCTTCGAAAGCAAAGAGGAATACGAACAGCTATTCAGTAGTTACGGATTTGATATTATGTATAGCGAACTTCGGGATGAATCAAACCTCTTCTCTTTTGAACAGGCGTATAAGATTTATCAATCAGAGCCGAAAATGGTTATTTGAATCAGTCTTATTACACCGTAACTTTTACAGGCGACTATATAAATTCCATTAGTTAGTTGAAGAGGTTATTGATGGACAATCAGATGACTCAGGCATGATTTATTTAAAATTCAAAAAAATCTATATAATAGCTAAAAGGCAATGAATGTTAAAAAGCAATGAATGTTAAAAAGCAATGAATGTTAAAAAGCAATGAATGTTAAAAAGCAATGAACGCTAAAGACAATGAATGCTAAAAAGCAATGAATGCTAAAGACAATGAACTCTAAAGACAATGAAAGTTTCAGCAAATATTCAGCATCGTATTTCCGCCCCGTTGGAACTCGTATGCCACCTTTACTTCCTCCACATCCCGCTTTTCCTCCCTTAAGAAATCAATAACAGTATCAACATATGTCGATCGGCTGGCGTTTACGTCCAGCAGCGGAAATATTCGGACTTCATTCGAAACCCTGCACAACTCCTCAAGCGCCCTCAGGTGAAACTCCAGCGACAGGTTATCCGTATAGAGGAACAGGAAATGCGAGCAAAGTGCCAGATCGAATTCTTTGTTACCAAAAGGCAGTGAAGGCAGTTCACCCGGTATGTATCTCTTCTGCATCATTCCTTTTGGGAAATCTTTCAGAAATTTTTCCATAGCCGACATCCTGACCCTTCCGAGCTCCTCAACTGAGCCGATTTCTTGCCAGACGAACTGATCCCGATTTTTCCTTGTCTGGTCAATTATATCGTCATAGGTTTCACTGATTTTCTGCATGATCCGGTCAGCGCTGAAATAATAGATCGGGTCGACAGATATGATATTTCCACCTCGCTCTGTAAGCTCTACGTTGAAGCTTGCCGGACCGTCCCCACAGCCCAGAATCTTTCGCTTTAGGTCGGCAGGGGTCAGGCTAAACATCCTCACATACTCGTCGAAAGACCTGCCCCAGGGCTTGATGCCATGATATTCAATTGTCATAATGTGTACCATATAGCACATAAGTGTACAACAAATATATAAATTATTAGCATGAAAGTATATGAGGAGATCTTCCTCACGTACTCTCTTTTTCGTCATTTCTCGCAATTACGTATATTTCACTCATTATTTTGATCCTTTCATCAACTGAGAACATCTCAGTCTCAACTATCTTTCTCTTTTGAATTTCTCCCTTTTTATATCCAGTTTCATCTTCATACATCTCCTCTTTTGTAATCAAATGCCAGATAATTGTTGCAATTTTTCTTGCTAGGGCGATAATCGCCTTTGAATGTCCAATCGACTTCTTTTTTCTGTTGAAAAATTCTTTTAACCTGCTATTTTTCGTTCTTGCTGCTGCCTGGGCAATCTGTGTTAGGATCCACCTTGCTTCCTTAGATCCTCTCTTAGTGATTCTACCGTTATGGTATTTATCCGCTGATTGGTACACCTTCGGAACTAGGCCAAGCCATGAAGCAAGCTTATCTCCTGAAGAAAAATCTTTGAAATCGCCTATTTCAGCAGTAAGAGTTGCTGCTCCAAGTTCTCCTATTCCTGGAACAGACATTAAAATTTCCATTTCTTGCTTATGATTTTTATAAGCATAATTGAAAATTTCTTTTTCCAAAATTTTGATTTCATTGTCAAGATGCTTTATGATATCCAAACAGATTTGAAGCCTGAATGCAGTATCTTGAGAGATTTCTCTGTCCAGAATTTCCCTTATCTGCTTACTTTTCTTACGAACATTTGGAGAAAGGTTTGCAATAATCTGGTCAACGCTTTTACCTGAACAAATTCCTGATAGAATTGCTCTACCACTCTTACCAAAAATATCTGTTAGCACATTCTTCAGACTAAACATTTCAGGTGCGAGTATGGCGTGAGCTTCATTTTTTATATCTGTTCTTTTTTGTACAAGGTTATGGCGAAGCCGAATACATGAACGAAATGTTCTATGGTTTTTTGGGAAAACTCTTGATGGTTGAACCATATTATTCAATGCAAGTTGTGCGATGAATTCGGAATCGATCTTATCTGTTTTTTTGTGTGTAAACGCCTTCATATCTCGGGCATTTCCAACTATAACAGGTAGATGTTTTATCAACGCATCATAAATCGGAACCCAAAAGTCACTCGTTGATTCACAGGCAACAACGTCACAGTTCTCTGAGATAACCCAGTTTTTAAAAGCTAATATTTCGTCAGGGGTTCTATAGAAATGTTGTTGCTGTTTTTCACCAGATCTACTGAGGATTGTAGCAATGAAAAAGAGTTTGTGAATGTCTAAACCACAAGCTTTGTTTATAACCTCAACCAATTTAGATCACCAAATTAGATCACCAAATTAATTTGGGCAGTAGAATTGCCTCAAAGGCCAATTTAGCATCCGTGATCAAAGTCACATTTGAGCCTTCGATGGCAATTCACTGGTTAGTTTTATCACGGCTTCGAAGAACCAAAATAAGTACAACCTTACTGCCAAAGAGAATGATGAGGTTGATCGATAAAAAGGGAAGGAAAAAAAACTACTTTCATTTCTTTGTGCATGTTATTCGAAGAATTTCATATGCGTTTTATTTAATTAGTGAAAGGAAATATGACATGAAGAAAGTACCTTACTGCAAAATACAGATAACCTGTTCATTTGTACATTGAGAATTAATGATCAAACAAATACCTAAATTTCCAAACTCTGGTACGAAAAAGACCTGTTAGTTCACCTGTTAGTTCTTTAATCGTTTTTTCACTTAATGGTTTTTTTTGCTTTATGGGATAACTTCTTAAAAATAGGGATTGAAAAATGCATTAAAAAATGCTTATGATTGGTTTGACAGGGCCATTACTACCTGAAATTGAAAACTGCCTGTTCATGACCGCTCGAACCGAATCATTTTCCTTTATTTTTTAATGTGTAATGAATATCGGGAGTATGGAATAGGAATGTATGTAACCGGGTTTTAAACAGGCCGGAAAATAATGCACTGAAAAATTATACCATTGCACCCATTCCGTACACCTTTTTCCGGTTATTCGTCATCCAGTGTCAGCAGGAAGGCAACAATTGCCCTTTCTTCCGAATCGTTCAGACCCAGGTCGCCCATTTCTTCAGTA